>JARIBG010000177.1 GCA_029257465.1 Arthrobacter sp.
GGGAAGAACACGTCCTCGTCGAACACCACGGCGACCTGTCGTCGGAACGCGACAGAGTCGGGTACGACCGGCAGACCGAGCAGGCGCACCTCCCCCGCAAGCGCTGCCTGGCGTCCCGCCAGTGTGCGGGCGACGGTGGACTTACCGGCGCCGGTGAACCCCACCATGGCCAGGACCTTCCCCGGGCTGATGCCGAAGGAGGCCACCCCGCACACCGGACGTCCGGCATACCCGACCAGCAGATGATCGGCCTCGAGCACATTCTCCGCGGGTTCCCTCATTCGAGCAGAACTCATCCGGCGGGTACGGCGAAGTAGGTCGGCAGATCCTCATACTTGAACATCCCGACTCCCTGATCGTTGATCGCCGTGGGTAAGTCGACCTCCGTCTCGAAGTACTCCGGTTCCATCTGGTCCGGGAACGTCAACCGGCCTGGGGCGCCGCTGTCCCTGTGCCTGCCGTAGACATCGCCGGCGTTGGAGATGCTGGTCGGCTGGAAACCCGAAGCCGGGTCGATCCGCTCCTGCTCCCCCGTCTTCAGATCGACCACCCACTGCTCATCAGCATCCTGATCGTCCCTCCAGTGCATGAGGAAGAGTTCCCCGTCGGGGCTGGACGCGCTTTCGAAGGTCTTGAGCATCGTCGTCTCGTACGCGCAGCCCTGTGCTGCACCCTCGAACTGCAGAGGTTCGCCGCTGTGAAGATCGACGATCTCGCAGCTTCCGTCGATCTTCCGCACCGACATGTAGGTGGGTCCGAAGGTGATGGACCCCGACAACTGATCGTAGAAGGGTACGGACCATTCGCGGGTGCCCGCAGTAGCCACTGGTTTTCCGGACTCCGGATCGATGGATCCCGGGGATCTGTAGACGTCGACTCCGTCGATACGGGCGAGCCAGCTCTGACCCTCGATCTCCGGGATCGGCTCCAGCGTTCCCGTTTCTGCGTTCAACACCCGCACGAAGCCCGGGGTGTCGGGGCCGGCCGCCACTCCGCTCTGCATTCCGAGGCTGCCGTCGGTAGGCGTGAAAGCCAGGGCCCTGCTGCCGTCAGCTGTGGACGCAGGACGATAATGGGTGACGTCCTCGTCGACGACGGTGGCCTTGCCGGTTCCGTCCACGACGATCAGTTGTGCAACCGGCACTTCGGCGTCTGCGGTCCCCTCCGACGCCGGAAGGCCGATCTGGTAGAACGTGATGAACTCCTTGCCGTTCTGCCGCACCCGATTCAGGGAAGGCTCGACGGACTGCGGCGCCTTGAGCCCCAACGAGGGCGAGTGGTACAGGACATCCCCGGCACTGTCGGTCACCACGAGCGTCCGGTCCTGGGTGGTCGCCGCATCCCGCTGGACGAAAGCCGTGAGATCGCCGATGACTTCTGCGGGGTCCCCGGGAAGCGCATACCAACCGATGCCGCTCGACCACTGCTGGGGCAAGGCTCCGAGAGAGTACGGCGTCTGTTCCACGTAGGACAGGGGCTTGCCCAGAGCGGGCTGCGCCGTGGTCGACCGCGTGGTCGACGGCGCCCTCGTCGGAGAGGGGCTGGGAGCGGACGGATCCGACGGCGGCGCCGTCGGACCCGGGTCCTGGGTGGTGCTCGTCCCGGTCACAGGAGGAGTCGGGTCGACCGGCGCTGTGGTGTCACTCCTGATCGGCGTGGTCTGCGGGGAGGCGTCGGCGCACCCACTGACGAGCAGTACCGCTGCCACGATGGGTGCTGCAACGATGTTCTTCATACTTCCCCCAGCCGGTTCCCAGCGAACTGTGCATACGCGTTCTGCTGCAATCAACGGTTCTTCGGTGCCTACCCTAACGAAGAAGTCGGTGCGCCCGGGGGTGGCAGAGCGGACGGAAGGCGGTGTCGAGCACCCTACGCTGGAGAGCATGGAATCTCCGATCGAGAACTACCTGAAAATGATCCACACGGAGATCTCCGACCTACGGGACGGCAAGCCCTACAGCACCATCCCGGCGATGGCCTCGGTCAACCCCGACAACTTCGGTATCTGCCTCACCACCGTGGACGGCTACATGTACGAGGTCGGGGACACGCGCGAGGAGTTCACCATCCAGTCGATCTCCAAGCCCTTCACCTACGGGCTGGCCCTGTCCGATCTCGGGATGGACGCCGTCGACGCGAAGGTGGACGTCGAACCCTCCGGGGATGCCTTCAACGAGATCTCGCTCGCTCCCGGCACAGGCCGCCCCTCGAACGCGATGATCAATGCCGGAGCCTTGACGGCGACCTCGCTGATCCGGTCCCGCGGAGGCAACACCCGCTTCAAGCGCATCGCCAACCTGTACTCGCAGTTCGCCGGCCGACAGCTCGGCGTGGACGAGGAGATCTACCGATCAGAGCTCGAGCACGGCCACCGGAACCGGGCGCTGGCCTATCTCCTGCGCTCCTTCGACATCATCGAGAACGATCCGACGCCCGTGGTCGAGGACTACTTCCGGCAGTGCTCGGTCATGGTCAACTGCATGGATCTGTCGGTGATGGCGGCAACGCTCGCCAACTCGGGCCGCAATCCGATGACGGGCGTCCAGGTCATGGACCTCCTCCCGGTGGAGCGCGTCCTCTCCGTCATGACCACGTGCGGCATGTACGACGACGCCGGCGCCTGGCTCAGCACCGTCGGCATGCCCGCGAAGAGCGGCGTGGCCGGCGGCACGATCGCCGTCCTGCCCGGCCAGGTGGGTCTGGCCGTCTACTCCCCTCCCCTGGACGACCACGGCAGCAGCGTGCGCGGTGTGGCGACGAGTCAGCGCATCTCCCGGGACATGGAACTGCACTTCGTCCGGGCCGCACGGGCGGGGCGCTCAGCCATCCGCGCCACGTACGACATCACGGCCGCGCCGTCGGGCATCCGGCGCACGGACGATGCCGTGAAGGTCCTCCGCGAGGAAGGGTACCGGGCCATGGTCATCGAACTCAACGGTGATCTGCTGTTCGCCGGCACCGAGTCCATGGTGCGCGAACTCAGCAGCCTGTCCGAGGACGTCGCCTACGTGATCCTCGACCTGCGCCGCGTGGACGAGGTGGCCGACGTCTCCCTGCGCCTGCTCGGCGAGGCACGCGAGAATCTGCTCGCCGCGGGCTGCGAACTCGTGCTGATCGACCGCGAGAGCACGCTCGCGGAAGCATTCGGGGACGTCGAGCGCCCGGTACCCACGTTCGATACGCGCACCGCAGCCGTCGAGTGGTGCGAGAACGAGCTCATCGGCCGGTACGGCAGACATCTGGTTCTGCCGACGGAGGTGGAGGTGGGCCAGTGCGTGGCGCTGAGCCCTCTCAAGCCCGCCCACCTCACAGCCCTGACCCATCGCATGGAGGAACGCATCTACGAGAAGGGCCAGGTGGTCCGTCGTGTGGGGCAGTCCTTCGGCGGCGTGTTCTTCATCCTCGCCGGAAAGATCCTCACCTCGGCGCCCGGCCCCACAGGTGAGCGCCTGAAGCTGAGCACACTGAGCGCCGGCATGACGTTCGGCGAGCTGGCCCTCGGCAGCGATGATCGTCAGGAGACTACCGTCAAGGCGCTGGAACGCACGCGGGTGGAGGTCCTCACCGCGCAGACCATCCAGGAGATCGAGGAGGAGGACCCCCGGCTCGCCGCGGAACTCTGGAAAGCACTGACCCGCGACGCCTACGCTCGGGTGGACCTGTATCTGCGCGAGACGGCCGTGCGCATGCGCGACTGAGGACGCCCGGCCGCGTCCCCGGTCAGGTCAGCGGTCAGGCCGGCGGTCAGGTTTGATCCGCTCCGGTCGGATCAGCGGACGACGTCGGCCTCGGCGACCGTCTTCAGCCTCCGGAGGGTGCGGCGGATGTTCCCGCGCTGGAACGCCGCGAAGGTCTTCCCGCCGGTGGCGAGATAGTCGAACACGCGCGCGAGCGCGTCAGGCCAGGGCCTGTCGTCCGTCCAGGTCTCGGTGACCCGGGTTCCGCCGTCGTGATCCTCGAAGGTGTACTGCCAGGAGGCGATACCGGCTGGGATGCGGCGCTTTGCGCCGCCGATCTCATGGACACGGAACGCGAACTCCCTGCCCGGTTCGGCGCGCGTGACGGTGCACAGCGTGCTCCAGCTGACCCGCCCGCGCGTGTTGGAGCCGACGAACTCGTCGCCGACCTGCGCTGCGCCGTCGCCCTCGCGCGTGGCCCCCTTGTTCTCGGGGCTCCACTCGCCCATCCTCGTGACATCGCCGACCATCTCGTACAGCTCCAGCGGCGATCGGTCGATCACCACGCTGTCGGCTACAGATCTCGTGCGTCCCATACTTGCCCCTGATGTCCCTCGTGTCGTGCAACCTTGACCGATCCGGCCGGGTCACGGTCAGTCTACGGGCGCAAACCCTTTCCTCGTGGGTTCCTGCTCGGTCGAACGGAGGCCTGAAGCACCTAGACTGGCCTCGACGCGGCCCGAGCGGATCGCACGACGCCGAGGACAGGACACGCGTGATGACGGTACTGATAGCGGGCTGCGGCGATCTGGGAACCGAGGTGGGACTGCGCCTGGCGGCTACGGGTGAACGCGTGATCGGCTGGCGGCGCTCGCCCCAGCACCTCCCAGCCGACATCGAGGGCGTGGCCGCCGATCTCACGCAGCACCTGCCGACCATCCCGCAGGACACCGACGTCGTCGTCATCGCGACCGCCGCCGGCGAGCGCACGGAGGCTGCCTACCGCAGCGCCTACGTCGACGCGACGGCCAATGTCCTCGACGCCCTCGAGCGCGACGGCGTAAGCCCGCGCCGTGTCCTGTTCGTCTCCTCGACGGCGGTGTACGGGGATTTCGACGGCGACCGGGTCACCGAGGAGTCCCCTGCCGAGACCGCGAGTCCGACCGGCCGGCAGGTCGGAGCGGCGGAGCAGGTCCTCCTCGAACGGCTCCCCGACCAGGGCCTCGTCCTCCGCCTGGCAGGGATCTACGGGCCGGGACGCACCCGGCTCATCGACCAGGTCACCGACGGAACGGCCGTGCTGCCGAGTGGGACACAGTGGACCAACCGGATCCACCGCGACGATGCTGCAGCGGCCATCGTGCATCTGGTGACAGCGGTCGATTCCCCGGAGCCCGTCTACCTCGGCGCGGACGAGGAGCCGGTGGATCTCGGCGAGGTGCTGCAGTTCATCGCGCGGGAGCTGGGCGTGCCGGAGCCGCCGCGCGGTGAGACGTCGTCGAGCCGTGGTGGTGACCGCCGGGTGGACAGCAGCCTGCTGCGCTCCACGGGTTTCTCCTTCACCTACCCCACGTACCGGCAGGGATACCGGGCGGTCCTCGCCGGGAAGGGCGTCAGGCACCCCTAGAGCGCACGACGGCGGCGGGCCCGCGGGTGTGCGCCGCCAGCCGGCCCAGCCGCACCAGGGACCAGACGAAGATGCTCACGACGAGCAGATTGCGCAGCGTCAGCAGGAGGGCGACGGCAGGCTGCAGATCGTAGCGCAGGGCGTCGTAGAAGATCGGATACACCAGTGTGGTGAGCCCGGCGGTCACCAGCATGCCGATGGCCGGATACCGCCAGGCCGCGGCCCGATCGAGCGCCAGCCCTGCGCCGATCACCGCGGCGATCCACAGCATGAACTGTGGCGAGCCCACCTTGTTGAACACCACGAGGGCGCTCACCAGGGCCAGGGATCCGGTTGCCAGCAGTGATGGGGCCGGAACGCCGCGGTGCAGTGCGACGGCGAGGAATGCGGCGATGAACAGCACGGACAGGACGAGCAGCGGGGTCATCAGGGCCCCGACCACCTCGCTCAGTGCTCCGCGCACCTCCATGGTGTTGATCGTCGTGTCCTCGAAAAAATATGCGCCCGAGGCACCCGAGAGCGCCTGCAGCATCCCCGGCGTACTCAGGGGCGCCTCGAGCTGCATGCCGCGCGCTCCCTGCGCCGTGAGGAACCCCGTGAGGTTGCGGATGTCACCGAGGACGCCGACGACGACGGCGATGACCGCGGTCAGTGCCACTCCCGCGCCGAGGATCCACACCCGCCCCTTCCGCAGGACGATGAGCGCTGCCAGCAGGACGACCGCCGGCCAGACCTTCATCCAGGTCGCCAGGCTCAGGACCAGGGACGCGACGAAGGGCCGGGTGCCGACGACGAGGAGTGCGGTGATGACCATGGGCGCCGTCAGTCCGTCGATCCGTCCCACGGCCACCGGTCCGAGCAGCGCGGTCGCACCGAGCCACCAGTAGGCGGACGTGTACGACGACGGCGTCGCTCGCCGGACGAGGACCGCGATGGCCACCGCGTTGAGCGCGGTGAAGAGGACGAACCAGGCCAGCTGGTACAGGTGGGGGCCGAACACCGTGGCGAGAAGCATCGGCACGAGAGCTCCCACGGGATAGACCCAGGCGGTGTCGATCCCCTCCCACACGCCGTCGTTCAGTGCCTGATAGGCCCACTCCCGGTAGAACCGGACGTCGCTGAGCACTCCTCCGCCCAGGATGAACGGCAGGAGCCGCGCGAGGAAGCCGAGGTGGATCAGGGTGAAGAACAGCCAGACGGAACGGGCGCGATTCCGGATCTCCGGGCGGGGTGGGCGGATGCGCACGGTGACTCCTGGTCGGCGGGGTGGCGGCAGGCGCAAGTCTGTCATTCACCGCGCAGCATCTGCCACTTCCCACGCCCGGTCAGAAGCAGTTGTTACCGACGCGTACTCAGACGCGGATGATCTCCAGACCTTGCACTCCGCGTAGCGGGGCGAGATCATCGTCCTGGGTCACCACCGGAAGTCCGTGGGCAGCCGCTGTCGCCGCGATCCACAGGTCGTTGACGTTGATGCGCCGGCCGTTCTGGGCAAGATGCACCCGAAGACGTGCCCATGTGGCCGCGACCTCACCGTCGATCGGCAGAACCTCGATGTCGGCCGTGGCCTCCAGAGTCGCCAGACGCCGAGCACGGACATCGAGGTCCGCGGCAATCAGCACGCCCGCCTGCAATTCCGCGATGGTCACCGGGCAGATCACGCCCGCGTCCGGAAGCAGGTCGACATTCAGTGTTCTGCCGGACTCGGCTGCGATGAACACGCTGGTGTCCAGGAGGCCACTGCTCATGGAAGGCATCAGCGAATCGGGCCCAGGTCGTCGGTCGTGTCGCCGGCCAGCACGGCAAGATCCTGGCGGAGCCCGGAGTCCGCCTGGGTACGAGCCAGGCGCCGGATCAGCTCGGCGCGGACGATCGGCCCACGACGCACTGCGCGCAGCGGGGTCAGTTCCGCCACCGGCCGCCCTCTGGACGTGATGATCACGCGCTCGCCCGCTTCCACCCTCCGCAGCACATCAGCGGTTCGATTGCGCAGTTCGCGTGCGGCCACCTCACTCATGCGACAACCGTAGCAGTCGTGTAGCCGTTGCATGGTGGATACGCTTCAGTGGCTCGACCAGATGGAGTATCCGCGCCCAGGGGGATGTACGAGGCAGCCCTTTGAACCTGTCATCGACAACCCGGTCCTCCATAGACTGCGAACTCGACGACAAGCGGACCCCATGCTCGAGCAGGCACGCCGAAGATGCAGGACGAACACCGACGCCCTCGCCGGGCCTCGCACCACCACGGCAGCGGAGTCGAAGGACGTCGTCTATTGAGTCCCTGTTGTCTCGGTCTCCATGATGTACAGGGTGTTGGCGTCGGGATCGCGGAGGGTCAACATCAGCGGGACGCCCGTCCATCGCAGGATCTCCCCGACATCGACGCCCGCCGTGACCATGGCTCTGTGTAGCGCTTCCGCATCCGGTGTGAGGAGACGGATTCCGGAGTCGCCACCTGCCGGCGAGTCCGTGTTGGCAGCGACGAGCGCGATCGATGGGGGAGCGTGCTGTGGGGCGACTTCGATACAGCGAGATGCACCGCCGAGATCGGAGTCGAAACGCAGTTCCAAATCGAGCGTTTTGAGGTAGAACTCGAGAGCACGATCCTGATCGGCGACGTTCACCGCAACTGCATGAATGCCCGTGATCGCGCTGGACGTCGCTGAGGCCTGTTCGTCGGTACTCATGACGTGGATCCACTTCTCTCGGTGAATGCGGTCGTCGAGGTACTACGCGCGTAGGCCGATTATCACGCCGGCCGGAACGAGGGGCGGCTGCCCTCGAGCACGCCTCGGTGGTGCTCAGCTCCGCCAGACCGGCGAAAGTGCGGAGTCTGCTGTGGCGCCTGTGGGCGGACTCGTGCCGTTCAGCAGGAAGCGATGATGCAGTCTCGGGGCACGCTGCGGGTCGATCTGGCGCGGCGGGACGAACCACGGTAACCCTGTTCCGGGGTCGATCAGGACCTCCCACTGCACCTGCTCCGACTTGTTCGGATCCGGTTCCACGAGTCGATGATGGTATGGGCACAGCAGAACCCCGTTCCCCACACAGGTTGTCCCCCCGGCCCACCACGGCCGCGTGTGGTGACCCTCGCACGCCGCAGGTGGTGCATCACAGCCGGGGAACACGCACCCCTGATCCCGCAACACCAGGGCGGCCCGGATGGGCCTGGTGAAGAACCGGTGCGTTCGACCGACGTCCAGCACCTCGGACGCCCCGCCCAGCACGGTCGGGGTGACGTGCGCGTCACAGGACAGGCGTCTGGCCTCCCCCGCCGACAACGGCTCCCCACAGGCCAGCATGGTGCCCGCTTTCATCCCACGGACCAGCGCATCGAGCCCGAGAGTCACCAGCACCTGCGGCCGGTCCCCGCCCACGACGGGAAGCTCCCCGGAGGCGGCGGTGATGCCGCACCACCGCACCAGGGCGTCGGCCCTCCGCGCCGGCCGGTCGGGAAGCTCGCCCGCCAACCGATAGGAGGCGGCGGACGGCGTCAGTGCGGTCAGCTGCGTGAGGAACAGTTCCCCGTCGGCAATCGGCAGTTGACCGCGGATCAGCATCGATCCGTGGTGGTCCGGCACCACCACCAGAGCGCGCCGCGCGTGGGCGATCCGGGCGTCGCGCTCGATGCGGTCGGCCTCCAGAGCCTCTGCCCGCTCCGGGTCGATCACCTCGGCCATCCGCTCGGCGACGACGCGCAGCTCGTCGGGATCCAGTCGATCGGCAAAAGCAATGAGTTCGGTCTGGCATTCGTCCAGCTGCAGTCGTGTCAATACCACCGGCAGGTGCTTCAGCCCTGCGACGATCCCGCGGGCCTGCGATT
This sequence comes from Arthrobacter sp., assembly GCA_029257465.1. Classification (GTDB taxonomy): domain Bacteria; phylum Actinomycetota; class Actinomycetes; order Actinomycetales; family Micrococcaceae; genus Arthrobacter_D. The sequence goes on from JARIBG010000177.1 coordinate 9,130, forward strand.
CCGACACCACGCCGTCGCGCCATGCCTGCGCAATCACGGGGAACCGATCCGACAGATCGCAGGCCAACCGCACGTCACGGCGCGAGGAGGACCGGGACACCCGGTTCGTGGCATGGAGCCGCTCGGCCACGCTCAGTCCCGGCTCACCGCTCACCTGCGCCTCGAGCAGCAAGTTCATCCGGACGCCCTGAAGACGGTCACACAAGCTGTCGATGAGGGACACGACCTCCAGCGCTTTGGAGGCGTTTCCCCTCACCGTCACCGCCAGAGCCGCGACCTCATCCAGAACAGCATTCAGCTGTTCCGAGCCCGGCTCCGCGGTGTCCTTCATAGCGACAATTCTTCCAGTCGCCACTGACAGAAATCGAACACTTGGACTAATTCTGTGAAAGCCTACGGCAGCCGTTACTCTTTCGTTACCAAGTCGCTCAACCACTCCTCACACGGACAGTCACGGGAGCAAGCGGACGTCGTGCTGACGCCCAACCATTCACAGTTGGACGGCGACCACTGCAGCGGATACCGGATCAGGGCTGAATGTCGATGGTGCCGTCGCCGGAGACCGATCCGCCACGACGAGCGTGATGATGGTGAAGTTCGCCGTTATAGCCATGGGCCATTCTCGCATCGTTCGGCGACTGGCGGCGTCGTCGACACCACCGGCGACCTGGACGCCCCGGCGGTGCTGCTGCGACCGGACGGACACGTCGCGTGGCTCGGCGGCGACCAGTCCGATCTCCTCACCCACCTGCCCCGATGGTTCGGACCCGCGGCCCTGTTGTGAACGGGAGCCCGGGAATAGTGTCGTATCGGGACATCGCCGTTCGTGGAGCAGGTGTGAGGCCCCGTTCCGGGGTTCGCAGCCGAGGAACCACGCCAGGGACCTCGCAACGAGAGGGGAAGACAGTGCCGAACTATCTGATCGCGTTCAACGATGAATGGGTACCAGATCAGACGCCCGACGAGCTGCACAGCAAGAGCGAGGCGACGCACGCCATCCTCGAGGAGATGAGGACGGCCGGCGTCTTCGTCTTCGCGGCCGGGGGCATCGACGCCTCGACCGCGCTCTGCAGCGTGGTGAGCAAGGACGGCCGCCCGCTGTTCACCGATGGGCCGTTCACCGAGACCAAGGAACACCTCGGCGGGTTCACCGTCGTGGAAGTGCCCGACGACGACGCCGCGCGCTACCGGGCAGGCCGCCTGGCGGTCGCCCTCGACTGGCCGCAGGAGGTCCACCGCTTCCCCACCGATCTCGCGGAGATCCTCGACCGTCAGGCGCAGGAGAGTGGGTGACAGGACTCGCAACCTGCTGTCCGTGTTCGGGCTACGACGACGAACCGTCCGACATCGGGTCAGGAGCGGAGGTCACGCCGGGCGAAGACCAAAAGGGCTATCGCGACGAACACGGCGGCCAACGCAGCGAGCAGACCGAGCCCGCCGCCGTCCCACCCCTGGGCCAGCGGCCGCTCGCCATAGGCCCACGAGAACGGTGAGATGTCCGACATCCACGCGTTCTCCTCCGACTGCGCACCCAGTGCGTTGAGCAGGAACGCGAGCACGGCCACCCCCGCACCGATCCCGAGGGCCGCGATCCGGGAGCCGAACACCGCGCCGCCCATGAGTGCCGCGGTGGCGATGGTGAGGGTGAGCAGCACCCATGCAGAGACCACCGCGACGATATGGCCGCCCTCGAGCTCCAGTTCGAACGGCCCGCTCATGGCAGCCAGCGCCAGTCCAAGGACCACGCCGAGGGCGGCAAGGCGGATGACGATCGCCAGCGTCCGCTCCATGACGAGCTGCACCCGGGAGACAGGGTGGGCGAGCGTGAGTTCGAGCATGCCGGACTCCTCGTCCCCGGCAACGGCCCTGGTTCCCCAGGCGACCGCGGCCGCGGTGCCGAGGAAGAAGCCGAGCAGCCCGAAGAACGTCGACTGGGCATAGCCGGCGCCCGTGGAGATCTGGTCGTAGCCGACGGCCTTGACCATCGACTCGGGAAGCTGATCGACCAGCGCCGCCATCCCGGACGCAGCGCCCCCCAGGGACGGGAAGAACGACAGGTACATCGCCAGCACGGCCACGAGGGCGACAGCCCAGATCATAAGACTCCTGGCCCCGGCACGCAGGAACTGGATCAGAAGGGGCATCACACCACCTCCTTGTCCGAATACATCGCCAGGACCGATTCCTCGAGGTCCGGTTCGGCGAGCACCAGATCGGCCACGGTGAACTGCGCCAGAACCTTCACCAGCTCGTCGGAGTTCCCCTGGACGAGTCCTGAGACGAGTACGTCCCCGCCGTCGGCAGTGACGTCAAGACCGGCTGAGACGTCGGTCAGACGACGACCGACGGTCGCTGCATCGGCGTCGGACAGGCGTGCGCGCACGTGCCGCACCGCCGTCGCGCGCAGCCCTTCGATCGATGCCTCACGCACGATGCGCCCGGAGCGCAGCACGACGGCGAGATCTGCCGCCTGTTCCACCTCGGACAGCACGTGGGAGGAGAGGAGGACCGTGGCGCCGTCGTCGCGTGCCTCGGACACCAGCTCGAGGAACGTCTGCTGGACGAGGGGGTCCAGTCCGGAGGTGGGCTCATCGAGAATGAGCAGCTCGGGCCGGTGCATGAAGGCCTGGACGAGGCCCAGCTTCTGCTTGTTGCCCTTGCTGAGCTTGCGCGCCGGGCGCTCCAGCGGGATGTCGAGTCGCTCGGCCATCATCTGGGCCCGTCGGTGGACCCGCGCGCGATCCCCCGGTGAGATCGACGTCCAGAACGTCAGGTGCCCCTGCCCTGAGAGGCCGGGTTCGACATGGAACTCGCCGGGCAGGTAGCCGATGCGGCCCCGGAGGTGCTTGCCGCCGGCCCGGGGCTCCACCCCGAGCACGGTGAGCGATCCCGAGGTGGGACGCACTACGTCCACCAGCAACCGCATGAGGGTGGTCTTGCCCGCGCCGTTGGGCCCGATGACGCCGAGGACGGTCCCCTCGGGGATGGTGAGGTCCAGCGAATCCAGCGCCAGGACCGATCCGTAGCGCTTGGTCAGTCCCGTGGTGACGACGACGTCCGTCATCACTGCGCCTTCTTCTCGCCCTGTGACGGGGTGGTGCGCGCCACATGTGCCACGTAGTCGTCGTAGCTGCGTTGCGTCTCGTCGTCCAGGTCGAAGGCACCGAGTGTCAGCATGCGCATCAACGACGCATGCGCCCGCATGAGCAACTGTGCATCGAGCTTCTCGGCCCCCATCCCACGGGCGATATGGCGGGCGAACACGATGAGCGACAGACTCACGGCCAGCATCACCTGGGTCTGGGCATCACGATCGGGATCGGGACGTGCGGCGACTCCCGTAGGACCGCCGTCAAGCACGATTCGGGTCCCCTCGGCCATCCTGTCCCACAGCCCGTCACCGATATGACCCGGTTCCGTCAGGAGCCGGGCGAGGTACCGCATGGGCGGCGATTCGGGCAACGCTTCGCGGACCAGGCGATCCATGGTCGACAGATCCAGCTGAGCTGCATCGGCCTGCTGGGAGAACAGGGCGTCGACGACGAACGTGTCGCAGGCCTGTCGCAGAGCCTCCTTGCCACCGTAGTGGTGCATCACGAGGGCCTGGCTGACCCCGGCCTGCGCGGCGATCTGCCGGATCGTGGTGGCCCTGAAACCGTGTCGACCGAACAGATCGATGGCCTCGTCCCTGATGCGGGCCGCCGCCGTCTGATCCTCCGGAGGTACTGAACGCATGTTCAGCATAATAGCTGAACGTTCGGTCAGTGTCGATGGGTCGGCAACAGCGTGGCGGATGCGTTTCCCGCCACTACGGTCTCAGCTAACGGCGGGTCGAGGGGACGTACCCGAGTACCTTGTCCACGACGCCGGGTAGTGGCTCACCCGCCAGCCACAACCGGAGGTTCCGCTCGAACTGCGCCGCGAGATCGTCGAGCCAGGAGTCGGCATTGCTCGCCAGGTGAGGTGTGACGAGGACCGAGGGCAGCGACCACAGTGGATTCCCCGGGGGCAGGGGTTCGACGGCGAACGTGTCCAGAACAGCCCCGGCAAGCGTCCCGTCCCGCAGGCGCGCGATGAGTGCCTCCTCGTCGAGCAGCCTGCCCCGGCCCACATTGATGAGCACGGCCGAATCCGGC
>JARIBG010000183.1 GCA_029257465.1 Arthrobacter sp.
GCCGACTCCGGCATCGGCGCGGCAGTGGCCATCGCCTTCGCCCGCGAGGGGGCCGACGTCGTCCTGTCCTATCTTCCCGAGGAGGAAGAGGACGCGCAGACCATCAAGGAGCTCATCGAGGCAGAGGGCCGGACGGCAATCTGTATCCCGGGAGACCTCAAGGACCCCGAGTACTGCGTCTCGCTGGTGCAGCAGGCGGCGGACGGGCTCGGTGGACTCGACGCCCTCGTCAACAACGCCGGCAAGCAGGTGGCCGTGGAGTCACTGGAGGAGCTCACCGACGAGCAGCTCGACCACACGTTCAAGACCAACATCTACTCGTTCTTCCGGGTGACGAAGGAAGCGCTCAAGCATCTTGGGCCCGGGTCCACGATCATCAACAGCACCTCCATCCAGGCCTATGAGCCCTCGCCCACGCTCGTGGATTACGCGAGCACGAAGGCCGCGATCAACAACTTCACCAAGGGACTCGCGCAGCAGCTCGCGCCCAAGGGTATCCGGGTGAACGCGGTGGCGCCGGGCCCCATCTGGACCCCGCTGCAGCCCTCCGGGGGACAGCCCGCGGAGGCTCTTCCCGAGTTCGGCAAGGCCACGCCGCTGGGCCGCGCCGGCCAGCCGACCGAGCTGGCTCCGGCCTACGTCTTCCTGGCGTCGCCCGAGTCGAGCTACGTGATCGGTGAGACGCTGAACGTCAATGGCGGCATGCCCACACCCTGAGGGGGCGCGTGATAGCACGAAGGGCCCCGACTCGTTCGAGTCGGGGCCCTTCGCTATGTCACGAGTTCCCCGCGGTCCCCGCGGTCACCGTGGTTCGGGGCGGGCGACGACGTCGAAGTCCGCCCGGTCGATTTTGCGGTGGTAGCGCATACCTGCGAGACCGCCCAGCACTGCTCCGAGGAGCGCGATGGCCGCGACGACGAGCAGACTGATGAGACCGGGCACCGTGAGTTCGGCGACGGACGGCAGATTCAGGTTCTGGAACTGGGTGGTGACATTGGCCTGGTTCCCGACGATGAGACCGATGATGGCGACCACGACGGCGACGATCACAGCCCAGAGCCACACGGCCACACCCTGCTTGGCGCCGCTGAAGCGGGCCATGCGGCCGGCGACGTAGCCACCGGCGTAGTAGGAGATGAGCAGCGCGACGCCGAACACGACGGCGGCGACGATCCCCGCGGTCTGGGCATCACCCGAGCCGTTCGTGATGTCGGCCGTCGAAAGATCGGATCCCACGTCGAAGAGCGCCGCCACGGCGCCGATCAGAGCGGACAGCAGGACGAACATGCCGGTCGCGGTGAGCCACCCGAAGAAGGCGGAGCCGAACTTCATGCCCCCGAAATGTTCCTTCTCGCGCTGATGGAGCAGCTTGCGGTCCTCCAGGCTCGGGCCACCCGCGATGACGGTGGCTGTACGCGATGTTCCCGGATCACCGAATGTCCGGGTCACGGTGACCGGAGCCACCCGCGTGTTCTCCTGCGTTCTGGGCGTCCCCGACGAGGCAGCAGGAGCCGGATTCTTCGAGGCGGAGACGGGCGCGGGAGCCTCCCGGGTCGACGCAGCACCCGACGATGCCGATGGGTCCGAGTACATGCCCGGCACGTAGTCGCCGGCGTCGTCGTTCTCCTCCGTCGTATCCGCGCTCCCCACCGAACTCGATCCGGTGGAGCGTCCCAGATCGATCGCCTCGGTCGGGTTGTCCGGATCGTCGGCCCGCTGCCGGCGGTCGTCGTCCGTGTTCCCTGTGCCTGGTGTGCTCACTGGTCCTCCTGATCTCGGCGCCCTCGGGCTTGCTGAGGTCGCTTGGTTTCTCTCAGTATTCCACCTCCGGTCGCTGAGGGGACCGACCGACTCCAGGGGTTTCGGACCGAGGTGCAACACTGAGGACATGGACTTCCAGGTGCTCATGACGGTGATCTGCGGCCTGCTCATCGCCGTCGGGATCGCGGGGGTGATCGTGCCGGTGCTGCCGGGGAGCATCCTCATCATCGTGTCGCTTCTCATGTGGGCGCTCACCGTGGCCAGCACCGAAGGCTGGGTGGTCTTCGCCATCGGCACCGTGCTGGCCAGCGGCGGTCTTGCGGCCGGGCTCGTCCTCACGGGTCGCACCCTCAGGCGGCGGCAGATCCCGGGCAGATCGGTGACCATCGGTGTGCTCGCCGGGATCGCAGGGCTCTTCGTGATTCCGGTGGTCGGACTGTTCGTCGGTTTCGCGGCCGGCCTCTTCGCGAGCGAACTCGCACGCCAACGCAGCCCCCGCGCGGCCCTGAGCTCGAGTGTTGATGCCCTGAGAGCCACGGGCCTCGGCATCCTGGCCGAACTCGGTCTCGCCTGCCTCGCGGGGACCACCTGGGTGATCGGCGTCTGGGTCTACTTCGCCACGATCTGAACTACTCAGCCATGGCCGGACCGGGTCTCGACGGCGGGAGCCGGGTCGGTGAGGGCCAGGGAGGCGTTGATCAGGGCGAGGTGGCTCAGTCCCTGCGGGACATTGCCCATGAACGAGTTGTCGGAGGGTTCGATCATCTCCGCCAGGATACCGACGTCGTTGGCCAGCGGTAGGAGTTCCTCCATGAGTTCCACTGCCTCCTCCCTGCGCCCGACGGCGGCGAGAGCGGACACCGTCCAGAAGGCGCAGGCCACGAAGGTCGCCTCCTCCTGCTGCATGCCGCTGTAGCGGTAGAGGAGTGGACCGGCGCCGAGTTCACTGCGGAGCGCGTCGATGGTGGCGGACATCCGTGGGCCGGTGTCGAAGCCGGTCATGGCGTGGAGCAGGATCGAGGCGTCCAGTTCTGTGGAGCCCGGGTACCAGACATAGCTCTGGCGCTCCTCGGACCAGCCGTTCTCGCGCACCCAGGCGCTGATGCGGTCGCGCTCGGTGACCCAACGGTCCACCGGGCCGTGCAGCTGGCCGCTCTCGGCGAGCAGGACGGCGCACTTCAGAGCGTTCCAGCAGCCCAGTTTCGAGGAGACGTAGTGCCGTTCCTCCGGCAGCTCCCAGATGCCGGCGTCTCTCCTCTGCCAGATGTCGCAGGTCAGATCGGCGATCTCGGCGAGTTGCCGCATGGTCTCGGGGTCGAGCGTGTGCCCGGACTGGACGTACTCCCAGACGATGTCGAAGAGATCGCCGAAGACGCCCAGTTGCAGCTGGCCCGCCGCTCCGTTCCCGTCCACCACCGGACCGATGTTCCTCCAGCCGGTCAGATCGGGGTGCCGCGTGCCCTCGGGGATGCTGCCGTTCAGATGCGTGAACACCTGGAGGTCGGGGCTCTGGGAGCGCAGGTTCTTCAGCATCCAGGAGACGGCGGCATGCACTTCCTCGCGCAGACCCACGCGGGTCAGCGCGTGGAGGGTGTAGGCGGTGTCCCGCACCCAGGCGTAGCGGTAGTCCCAGTTCTTGCCACCGGCGGCACTCTCCGGCAGGGAGGTCGTTGCGGCGGCGGCGATGGATCCCGAGGGACTGTGCAGCAGCAGCTTGAGGGCCAGCGCACTGCGCAGCGCCTCGTGGCGGTAGTCGCCGGTGTAGG
>JARIBG010000033.1 GCA_029257465.1 Arthrobacter sp.
TCCAGCCGGCACCGGAGAGGCTCATGGCCATGAAAGCCACCACGAAGACGGCCTGCGTGTAGTCGGGCCCACCGAGCGTGGCTCCCATGGTGCCGGAGGCGAGCGACGCGGACGCCGATTCGGTGGCCGCCGAGCCCACGAGACCGATCCGGACCAGGACCGCCGGCGTTCCGAAGAGCGTCAGCAGTGCCACGCTGACCAGCACGACGGCGAGCGACGGCCCGATCGCTGCGATCGCCCCGGCGCGGAAGGACCGGGTCAGTTCGTCCGCCGTGATGTCAGCGGCGGGTCCGGCCTTTCTCGCGGCCCTCATGTAGACGAGGGACTGCACGATGATCGCGGCGAACACGCCGATCGCGAGGACCCAGAGGACGGGCAGATTGGCGACGGCGAGGATGTCCGTGGACTGTCCTTCGGGCGTCAGTGCAGTTTTCATGGAAGCTCCAGGTGGCGGACGGGTGGACTCTGAGGGGTGGATCGGTGGTTGTCGGTGGATTCGCGGGTGTCGAGGCGCTGCAGTGTCGCCAGGAGTGCCCGCACCCCGACGACGAGGTCCTCGGTGCTGCTCCATTCCTCGGGGCAGTGGCTCCTGCCGTCCTTCGACGGGATGAAGATCATGCCCATCGGGGCGAGGGAGGCCATGTGCACGGCGTCGTGCGTGGCGCCGCTGGGGATCGGCATCCAGGGCAGCCCGAGGTCGTCGGCTGCAGCTCCTGCGATGTCCTGCACTCCCCGGGCGGCCTCGACGACGGCGTTGTCGCTTGACCACTCGAACCCGACGTCGACGCCGGACCCGGCAGCTCGGGCGGTGATCTCCGCCCCGAGGCGACCCCGGGTTCCGGACAGCCAGGCGGGGTCCACACTGCGGACCTCGCCGTACATGCGCACGAGGGAGGGCACCACGTTCGGCGAGCGCGAGGCGGAGTCGATGCGCGTGGTCGTCGCCACACCGTGGACGGGCGCGCCGCAGCCCTCGGCGCGCACGGCGAGGACGGCGTCGGCGGCGGCGATCATCGCGTCCCGGCGGTCCTCCATGGAGGTGGTCCCGGCGTGGTCGGCGGAGCCGGAGAAGGAGGCGATGAAGCGCTCGATCCCGGTGATCGCCGTGACGATGCCGAGAGGCAGTCCGCGCTTCTCGAGGGTGGGTCCCTGTTCGATGTGCAGTTCGACGAAGGCCTGCAGGGGCCGCCGCGCCCAGGGGACCTCGGACAGTTTCGCGGGATCGAGTCCGGCGTCGGTGTACGCATGGGCAAGGCGTACGCCCCGGTGGTCGCGCCGTTCCAGGTCCGCAGGCGTCAGTTCCTGCGCAGCGGACCGGCTGCCCAGACAGCTGAGCCCGAAGGCGTTGGACTCCTCCCCCAGGAAATCGACCACCAGCAGATCGCGCTGCAGCTGCCTGCCCTCCGCGGCCAGGAGCCGTGCGGCCTCGATCGCCCCGAGGACCCCGACGACGCCGTCGAACCTGCCCCCGCCGTCTACCGTGTCCGTGTGGGATCCGGTCACCAGGGCCGGGGCCGAGGACTCACGTCCTGCGAGCCTACCGACGATGTTGCCTGCCTGATCGAGGTGGACCTCGAGGCCAGCCTCCCGCATGCGGGCCGCGGTCCAGGACCGGGAGGCACGGTAGGGCTCACTGAAGACCTCGCGCGTCCACCCTGGGCGATCATCGTCGCGGAAAGTGGAAAGCTCCGCCACGCCTGTCGCGAGCCGGTCGTGGGTCTCGGTCTGCACTGACTGAGGCACGTGGGTCCCCTCGCGGTCGCAATCGATTGCGGATCCTCCCGACGATCGACGGGAGGACGGTGTAATTCACATCACACTATGCTCGCCCAGGTTCGTCAAGGCTCGACTGTCAAGGCCCGAAGATGACGCCGTGGGCAGTTCGGGGTCCGCGGACGCAAACCTTTGCGTCCGAACGAGGTGGCGGAGCTCTAGACTCGACCTGATGCATCAGGACTCCGATATGCCGCCCGCCCGGGCACGCCCGGTCACCCTGGCCACGGTCGCGCGTCATGCCCAGGTCCACGTCTCCACGGCCTCCGGGGCCCTGAGTGAGACCCCCTCCGGGGTCGGCGCCGACACCGTACAGCGGGTACGGGACCTGGCAACAGCGCTGGGATACCGCCGCGATGTGAGTGCAGCGGGCCTGAGGACGGGCAGCTCCCGGCTCATCGGTGTCCTGGTCCCCCGCCTCACGGACCTCGTCCTCGCCTCGATCTACGAGAGCATCGATGCCGCGGCGAGCGCGGCCGGCTACGGGACCGTCGTCGCCAATACGCTCGACGATCCTGAGCACCGCCGGGTCCGCCTCGACGCGATGCTCTCCCGCAGGATCGACGGCGTGATCATCGGCGACTCCCACAACGGGGACTCCGCCGGTCTGGAGCTCCGGGACCGTGGTGTGCCCTATGTCCTCGTCATGCGAACGCTCGAGGGACACCCGTCGGTGTCGACGGACGACTATCAGGGCGGCCGGCTCGCGGCCGAGCATCTGCTGGAACTCGGGCATCGTCGGGTGGGCGTGATCTGCGGGGACCAGCTCGCCAGTACCGGGCGGGAACGGACGCTGGGCTTCCGGCGGACCTTCGAGGCTGCCGGGTACCCGGTCCCGGATGCCTACACGGCCGCTTCGGCCTTCAGTACGCCGTCGGGAGCGGTGGCCGGCGCTGCCCTGATGCAGCTGCCCAAACCCCCCACGGCCATCTTCGCGGTGCATGATCTGCTGGCCCTCGGTGCCATGGGCGCCATCCGCGACGCCGGCCGGCAGGTCGGCAGGGACGTAGCCCTCATCGGCTACAACGATCTCGATCTCGCCGCGACACTGCCCGTCCCACTGACCTCCATCCGCTCCGATCTGGCCGGGATGGGGTCGCAGAGCGTGGACGCACTGCTCAGGGCACTGAAGGGCGAAGTTCCCCACAGCGTCCTGCTTCCGCCGGAGCTCGTGGTCCGGGCCACCACTTCGCCGCCGTCGGCAGAGGGCGCGGTGCACTGAACCCGAAGAACACAGCGAGGATTTCGAGGAGGAGTGATCACGTGGAGCAGGACGACCGCTGGTGGCGGGACGCCGTGATCTACCAGGTCTATCCGCGCTCCTTCGCGGACGGTGACGGAGACGGCGTCGGGGATCTCGCAGGTCTGCTGAGCCGCCTGCCGTATATCGCCTCGCTCGGTGTGGACGGGATCTGGATGACGCCGTTCCAGCCGTCCCCGCAGGTGGACCAGGGCTACGACGTGAGCGACTACTGCGGTGTCGATCCGCTCTTCGGCACCATGGCGCAGTTCGACGACCTGCTGGAAGCCGCGCATGCCCTGAACCTGCGGGTCATCCTCGATGTGGTCCCCAACCACTGCTCATCGGAGCACCCGCTCTTCCGGTCCGCCGTCGACGCCGGTCCCGGTTCGCCCCAGCGCACGATGTTCCACATCGAGGACGGGCACGAGGGCGAGCTCGAGGACGAACCTCCGAACAACTGGCAGAGCGTCTTCGGTGGCAGCGCCTGGAGCCGCATCGACCCCGGCTCCGCAACGGACCGGCAGTGGTACCTGCATCTCTTCTCCCCCGACCAACCCGACTGGAACTGGCGGAACCCGGCCGTGGGGGACTACTTCGAGGACGTGCTCCGCTTCTGGTTCGACCGCGGTGTGGACGGGCTGCGCATCGACGTCGCCCACGCACTGTTCAAGGCGGAGGGGCTGCCCGACGTCGTGGGCACGAACGACGTCGTCGACGGTCTGCGCTCCAATCCCCAGGTGTCCGACCAGGAAGAGGTCCACGGGGTCTACCGGCGGTGGCGGCGCGTCGCCGATTCCTACTCCCCCGCGCGCGTCCTCGTCGGCGAGGTGAATCTCGACCCCGAGCGTGCCGCCCGGTACACACGCGCCGACGAGATGCACCAGGCCTTCGCGTTCGCCTTCGCAAGACTGGGGTGGGATGCCACCGCGTGGGCCGCCACCGGCACGGATCTCGACGCCGCCCGCCGCGCTCACGGAGCACCGCCTACCTGGGCCCTCGAGAACCACGACCTCGTGCGCACTGTGACCCGCTTCGGCAGTGGTGAGTGCGGTGTCCTGCGCGCCCGCGCGGGGCTGCTCGCCCTCCTCGGGCTTCCCGGAGGTGCCTACATCTACCAGGGCCAGGAGCTGAATCTGCCCGAGGTGGACGTGCCCGTCGAGGCCCGTATGGATCCGATGTGGACGCGCAGTGGCGTGAGCCGGGACGGGGCGAGGGTACCGCTGCCGTGGACCACCGCGCCGGGTTGCTCTTTCGGCTTCTCAGCTACGGACGGGGTGGCTCCCTGGCTACCGACCCCACCGGACTGGGGGTCGCGATCAGTCGAAACGCAGGAACGGGACGAGGACTCGATACTGCAGCTCGTCAGAACCGCCCTGACACTCCGCCGGCACTTGACGAAGGACGGGGTGATCTCGTCCGACGACGGCGGGGACTGGAGCGTCCACGACGGCGCACTGCTCCTCTGCGAGCGCGGGAGGCAGTTCCTGGTCGCCGTCGCGATGGGTGACACGCCGGTCCCCCTTCCTCACGGGCACGTAGTCCTGGCGTCCTCGCCCCTGACCGTGGAGGGCCTACTCCCGCCCGACGCTACCGCCTGGGTGCTCAGGAGCTAGGACACGAGATCCGCTCCGGCGTACGGGGTGGCGGAGACCACCGAGACGGACACTCTGGTGCCGCGCGGCGTCAGATAGGACGATGCCTCGCCGGGCTTCAGTCCGTGGATGGCGAGTCCGAGGGGGCTGCGCTCACTGAAGACGTTCAGGTCGCTGTCCCCGAAGATCTCGCGGCTGCCCATGAGGAACACCTCGGGCTGGCCGTCGATGACCGCGTCGATCAGCATGCCCGGCTCCACCACGCCGTCGTCCGCGGGCTGATGCATGCGCGCGTCCTTGAGCACGCTCATCAGCTGACGGATCCGTGCCTCGGCGGCGACCCGCTCGGCGGACTCCTGGCTTCCGCGAGCACCCATCAGCCCGTCGAGCTCCGCCTGCAGCCGGGCATGGACCTGGGGCGTGAGCCAGGTGACGGGTGCGGCGGGGTGGATCATGTCGACTCCTCGGGTGGGCATGACCACACCTGCAATGGTGCGATCACGTAAGAAAGGAAAATTGGTGAATGACTAAGTCTAGCCCGGATATTATTTATAGCAATTTACTCCGAAGGAAGTATGCGCAAAATCAAGAGGGGTGGTAAAGATAAATAAACCGCGCATGGTCGGGGTAACAGCAAAAGAAAAGGCGGTGATCGTGTGTCGGGAAAATCTCCCCAAAATACGGGCGCGAAGAAGCAGGGAAAGTCGATCCTGGAAAACGGGCCGATAAGAAGGCGAAGGCGGACTCGAGTGACACCCTGTTCGCCAAGCCGCGCAAGAACCAGCGGTGATGGTCGTCCCGTGCCCGCTCGTCACGGGCCGGCACGGGACGTACCGCTGATTGTCCGGCGCCTAGCGCTGCGGCAGCCTGTCCGTGATGGCAGTGACCCCGCGGAGTAGGGCGGACGCCCATCGAGCCTGGGTCGTACCCTCGAGTTCTGCCACCTCGATGACGATGTCGTGCTTGATCTCGAGGTGCTCGAGAATGGCTGCTGCGGCCTGACGGCCCGAGACGGCTGCCTGCTCCATCGTGGGAATCTTCCACTTGCCCGGGACGGTGACGACTTCACCGGCAAGGACGACACCGTCCAGCGTGGTACCGGGATCCACCTGGGGGTCTTCGGCTGAACGTACGTAGATCTGGGCCTTGTTCACCCAGCGGTTGCCGTCAACGTGCTTGGGTCCGAATTCCGTGGTCTCCACCCCCGCGGCGGGCTCCCAATCGGCAGTGAAATCGAGGTAGACCGGGTCCGACACCGCGCCTCGGGCAATGTCGGTACGCTCGGCCTCGTCGTCGATCCCGAGTTGGTAGAGAATCTCGTGCAGCGCCTCGTCCGGTGTGCAGTCCATGAAACTCTTACCATGCAGCGAACCCTTGTTGTGCGGAGAGCTGCACGTGGCCGAAAGGTTGTACCGAGCGCCCTCGGGGAATTCGACGTCGCTCCAGAAACTGCCGTTGTGCTGGAGCTGGAAGACGATGTTCCACGGCGCGTCGAAGCAGAGGTTGTACGAGCGTCCGGCGAACGATGCCAGTGCGTCGGGCAACTCGTCCATGGGGAACTGCGACCCGAACGACCACTCGTCGCTGAACGGTCGCCCACTGTCGATGAGCCCCACGCTCCACATCACCTCATGGGGCACCGCCATCACCACGGCGTCGAAGAGACGATCGTCCATGGCACCGTTGTCCGTCCGGATCTGGTACTGGTCGCCGTCGGGCACCAGGTTGGTCATGCGGCTGCCGTACTCGAAGCTGACGCCGCGCGAGGTGAGG
>JARIBG010000039.1 GCA_029257465.1 Arthrobacter sp.
CCGCGACCACCCTGCCCGCCGTGTTGTTCGCCTGGGAGGTGATGGGTGCCATGTCCTACGCCCTGATCGGCTTCCGCTGGCAGGACCAGCACCGGGTCGCGTCCGGGCTGACGGCTTTCCTGACCACCCGCACCGCCGATCTCGGGCTCTACGTTGCTGCGGCGGCTGCGCTGGCAGCGGGGACGGGGGCCGTGTTCGTCGAGCTGCCCGCAGCCCAGGAGGGCTGGAGGCACGTGATCACCGCGGGCATCCTCCTGGCGGCCCTGGGCAAGGCCGCGCAGCTCCCGTTCAGCTTTTGGCTCTCCCGCGCCATGGAAGGACCGAGCCCGGTCAGTGCCCTGCTGCACTCGGCCGCGATGGTGGCCATGGGAGGCTACCTGCTCCTGCGTGCGTCCCCCCTGCTGCAGGCCACGGGGTGGGCCGGTCCCGTCACCGCATGGGTGGGGGTCCTGACCGCCCTGCTCCTCGGGATCGTGGCCCTCGCGCAGAAGGATCTCAAGCAGTTGCTGGCCGCCTCGACGGCGGCGCAGCTCGGTTTCGTGGTCCTCGGGGCCGGTCTGGGCGCTGTCGCGGGAGGCACAGCACATCTGGTCGCCCACGCAGCGACGAAGGCCCTCCTGTTCCTCGTCGCCGGCGCCTGGCTGTCAGCGCTGGGAACCAAGAAGCTGCGCGCCCTGCGCGGGGCGGGACGCCGGTGGCCGCTCGTCGGGACCGCCTTCGCGCTCGGTGCGCTCAGTCTCGCCGGGGTGGCACCGCTCGCGCTCTGGGCGACCAAGGACGCGGTGCTCGCGGCAGCACTGGAGGCCTCGCCCGGTCTGTACGTCGTCGGTCTGATCGCCTCGGCCCTCTCTGCGGCCTATGCGGGCAAGGCGCTGGTCATCGTCTGGCGGGCGCCCCGGCCGGCGACAGCCCTCAACTACGACACTGAGGAACAGGGCTCGCGGCGTATCGGGCTGTGGGAGAAGATCCCCCTGCTCGTCCTCGCGGCCGGAGCCGCCACCCTCGGACTCCTCGCCCTTCCACCGGTGAGCCCGACGCTCCGATCCTTCCTCGCGGATGAGGGCTCGCCCACGGCTTCCTGGCCGGAACTGGCGCTCTCCGCCGTCCTCGCCCTGGTCGTCCTGCTCCTCGTGGCCCGCGTCGGTGTGGTGGAACCACGCTGGGCGGCCCGCTGGCTCGGCCTCGAGCACGCGGCCCACGTGCTCGTCGTTGCTCCGGCGCTGTCCCTCGCCGGAGTCCTGGCCCGCTTCGACGACCACGTGCTGGACCGCGGCATCCTGCGCGGCGCAGCGCTGGTCCTGCGATCCGCCCGGGGCGCCGCGCACGTCGACGACGCCGGCGTCGATCGAGCCGTGACGGCAGTCTCCCGTGGCGGGGTGGGCGCCGCTGCCGCGGCGGCACGGATCGACACCGGCGGGGTCGACGCCGTGGTACGTGCCACGGGCCGTGGTGCCCGTCGCTTCGGTGCCCTTGCCAGGAGACCGCAGACCGGTCAGCTCCACCAGTACTACGCCCAGGCCATCGCATTCCTCGCGGCGGCGCTCGTCCTCCTGCTTCTCGTAAGGTGACCGTGCTCAGTCTTATCGTCTTCCTGCCCCTTGCCGCTGCCCTGGTCCTGGCGGTCGTCCCGGGCATCCCGGATGCTGCCGCCCGATGGGCCTGGGTGACTGTCACCGTTGTGGAGGCGGTCCTCGTCGGTGTCCTGTGGGCCGGCTTCGAGCGGCCGGCCGACGGCGGTCTGGCCTTCGAGGAGCAGGTGGCGTGGATTCCGACGGTCGGTAGCAGCTACCACGTGGGCGTGGACGGACTGTCCCTGCCGCTGCTGGCCCTGACGGCGGTGGTGTTCCTCGCCTGCGCGGTTTACGCGGTCACCGACCGGGATCGACCACGGGCCCAGTCCGCCCTGTTCCTGTTCCTGCAGACCTCGTGCCTGGGCGTCTTCGCAGCCCAGGATCTCATCCTGTTCTTCCTGTTCTTCGATCTGTCCATCGTGGGGATGTACTTCGTGATCGCGGGTTGGGGGCACGGCAATGCCGCAGCGTCGGCCCTGAAGTTCTTCCTGTACACCTTCCTGGGATCGTTGGCCCTGCTGCTCGGGTTCATCGGGCTCTATCTGTTCTCCGATCCGCGGACCTTCGACATGGTGGAGCTCGCGGGAGCGGCGCCCCTGAACGACAACCCCGTGGCAGGCGGGTTGGTCCTCGGCGCCATCCTGCTCGGTCTGGCCATCAAGACACCCACGTTCCCCTTCCACACCTGGCTCCCTCCCGCGCACACGGATGCTCCGGCCATCGGCTCGGCGGTCCTGGCAGGGATCCTGCTGAAGCTGGGCACGTACGGGTTCGTGCGGATCGCGATGCCCCTGCTCCCGTCCGCGTGGCGGGACTGGGCGTGGGTCATCATCGTCGTCGGGATCGTCTCCGTGCTCTACGGCGCACTGGTGGCCCTGGCCCAGACGGATCTCAAGCGGATGATCGCCTACACCTCGGTCAATCACATGGGCTACGTGGTGCTCGCGGTCGGCGCAGCCGGCGTGGCCGGAGGAACCGACACCCAGGCACGGGAGCTGGCGGTCACAGGGGCGCTGACCCAGATGATCAGCCATGGGCTCATCACCGCCGCACTGTTCCTCCTCGCAGGAGTGCTGCGGGCCCGCGCCGGGACCTACCACATGGGTGCCTTCGGAGGCCTCGCCTCCGTGGCACCGAGGTTCGCGGTGCTGTTCGCCGTCGGAGCGTTCGCCTCGCTCGGGCTGCCGGGATTCAGCGGGTTCATCGCCGAGTTCCAGATCTTCGCAGGCGCCATCGGCACGGTTCCCTGGACCGCGCTGGCATTACCGGGAATCCTGCTCACCGCGGCGCTGTTCCTGCTCGCCACCGAGCGTCTGCTGACCGGACCCGTACGCGAGAAAGCCGTCGGTTTCACCGACCTGCGCGCCCCTGAGCTCCTCTCCATCGGACCCCTGCTGGTGCTGTCGCTGCTCATCGGAGTGTTCCCCCGCCCGCTGCTGGAGCTGATCGAACCGGCTGCCGTGGTCGTCGTCGACCTCGTCGGACGATGACGCCGGGAATGCTGTGGACGCTGTGAATGCCGCCATGAGCATGGAGGCGGACTTCCCGGCCCTCCTGCCGGAGATGTTCGTCCTCGCCGGCGCCATCACGGCGCTGCTGACCGGGTCCTTCCTGCCCAGGGACAAGCAGGGGTTCACCCGCCTGGTCGGGATCATCGCCCTGCTCGGTGCTGTGGTCAGTGCGGGTACGGCTCTGTCCGGGGAGTCACGCACGGTGTTCGAGGGCAGCTTCTCCCTCGACACCCCGACCACCATCGCGCGGCTGATCATCTGCACCGCGACGCTGCTCGTCATCTGTCTGGGCGCCGACGAACTCCGCGGTAGTCCGAGGGAGAGCGAAACCTATGCGCTGATGCTGCTGTCCACCCTGGGCGCCCTGGTGATGGCGGGCACCAACGACCTGCTGATCCTCGCCGTCGCGTATCTGCTCGCCAGCATCCCGCTCTACGCCCTGATCGGCATGGGCCGGTCACCGCGCGCAGCCGAGGCGGCGCTGAAGACCTACCTGCTGGGAGCGTTCCTGGGTATCGCCCTGCTTCTGGGAACGGTCATTCTCTACTCCCTCGCCGGAGCGAGCGCCTACGACCAGCTCCGCGCCGGGCTGGTGGACGCGCCGTCGGGCGCCGTCGCCGCCGGACTCATCGGTGTGCTGGCCGGGATCGCGTTCAAAGCCGGAGCAGTACCGGGGCACTTCTGGGTGCCGGATGCCGCCCAGGGCGCCGGTGTCGCCGTCGCGGCCTTCCTGACGACGGTGCCGAAGATCGGGGCACTCATCGCCGCGTACCGGCTGCTCGCCACGCTGCCGGACTCGGTCGATGCACCACTGGTGATCGCGGTACTGGCAGCCGCGAGTATGACCATCGGCAACTTCGCGGCGTTCTCCCAAACGAATGTCCGGCGCCTGCTGGGGTGGTCCACCGTCAGCCAGGCCGGGTATCTGCTGGTTCCCGTGGCCGTCGCCGGAGCAAGTGAACTGGCCCTGCCGTCGCTGCTCTTCTACCTGGGCGCCTACGCGCTGTCGAACATCGGAGCGTTCGCCGTCGTCGCCGCCACCGGGCATGACGAGCTCGGGCAGTACCGGGGCCTGGCGCGGAGGAGCCCGTGGCTGGCCGGTGTGCTCGTGGTCAGCCTCCTGAGCCTGGTCGGCACACCGCCCACCGTCGTGTTCGTCGGGAAACTCACCACCTTCGCCGCGGGCTGGGACGGTGGGCTCGCGTGGCTGGTCGTGGTCGCGGCCCTGAATACCGCGGCGAGCCTGTTCTACTATCTGCGCTGGCTGGCTCCCATGTTCCGGGCAGCAGAGTCCGAGCAGACCGGACCCCCGACGCCGGAACAGCACGAGAGTGCTCCTGTGCGGCTCAGGCGCTGGCCCACCACCGTCGCGGTGCTCACGGGACTGCTCGTCGTGGCAGGCGGGGTGGTGGCCGGCGTCGTCTGGCCATCGCTTCAGGGCACCCTCGCCGGCCTGTAGGGTGCCGACCTCCCCGGACGGAACCGCAAGGGGCGCTGAGGGACGGAGCTCAGAGCAGGCGGCGCTCCGTGGCCCAGCGCGTGAGTTCGTGGCGCGAGGACAACTGCAGCTTGCGGAGCACGGCCGAGACATGGGTCTCGACGGTCTTGATCGAGATGAACAGTTCGGTCGCCGTCTCCCGGTAGCTGTAGCCACGGGCAATCAGTCGCATGACCTCGAGTTCACGCGCGGAGAGACGGTCGAGTTCATCGTCGACGGCGACGGCGGCCGTACCGAAGGCATCGAGGACGAACCCGGCAAGTCGGGGCGAGAACACGGCGTCCCCGGAGGCGACACGCTGGACGGCGTCGGTGATCTCCGGCCCGGAGATGGTTTTCGTGACATAGCCGCGAGCGCCGGCGCGGATCACGGCGACGACGTCCTCCGCGGAGTCCGAGACGCTCAGGGCCAGGAAGCGCGACCCGGTCCCGAGCGCGGCGCAGCGGTGGATGACCTCCGCCCCGCCTCCCCCGCGGCCACCCGGCAGGTGCACGTCGAGGAGGACGACGTCGGGCCCGGTGGCCGTGATGACCGCCTCGGCCTCCTCGACCGTTGCTGCCTCACCGAGCACGCTGATCACGCTGCCGAGGGTCGCGCGGAGACCGGAGCGGAAGATTGCGTGATCGTCGACGATCACCACTGATACGCGTGTTTCCCGTGCTGCGTCCATGGAGTCGCTGTTCATCCGGAGTCCCTCGAGCTTGTTGCCAGACCGGAGACCGTCTCCGGCTGATCGTCGCCGCCGCTCCGGGGAAGCCGGAGGTGTACCTCGGTGCCGTCGGGCCCGGTCCTCAGCGCCGCCGAGCCACCGTTGCGCAGCATCCTGCTGTGGATCGACTCGCGGATACCCGCGCGATCAGCCGGTACGTTCCCCTGATCGAATCCTGTCCCCCGGTCCCGCACGAACACCTCGACACTGTCTGCGCCGACCTCGAGATACACCGAGACGGCTACTGCCGCGTGCTTGGCCGCATTGATCATCGCCTCCCTCGCAGCCTGCGACAGCGCATCCTCGCCGGGCCCGAGGGCGGTATCTCCCACGGCAACCACGGTGACGGCATGCCCGTAGCGATCCTCGATCTCACCAGCCATCACCCGCAGTCGCTCCGAGAGACTTCCCGGATCCCTGGCCGGATCGGCGAACAGCCACTGGCGCAGTTCGCGCTCCTGGGCCCGCGCCAGGCGGACGACGTCCGCCTCCGAGCCTGCCCTGTTCTGGATCAGTGCGAGCGTCTGCAGGACCGAATCATGGAGATGGGCCGCGATCTCGGCGCGCTCGGTCTCGCGGACGCGCGACGCTCGCTCGGCCTCCAGATCGCGCCAGAACTTCAGCCCCCAGGGCGCCAGGACCAGCCCGACGCCGGCGAGCACGGCGATGACCGCGATCAGGGTGGTCATGGTCAGTGACAGTGAATTGCTGCTCGACAGCGCCACGAGCACGCCGGCGACCACGAGGACGATGCCGGCGAGGAGGCGGAAGACCCACCCCTCCCGGCCTCCGTCTCCGCGCGCCTGACTCAGCACTGTCATCCGGCGCACCTCGTCGAGCTGGGACCAGGCGATGGCAGCACCTGTGACGACCACGGAGACAGGGATCAGGACCCCCCAGTTCACCTGCACCCCGAGCAGCTGTGCCAGGAGTACTGCGGCCGCGATGAGCAGGACAGCACCGAAGAGGATCTCGCGTCGGCCGGCCCTGCGCGCCCGGTCGGTCCACGTCTGCGTCGTCGTCTGCCCCTGGGCAGACGCCTCACGTGCGTCGTCGTTCATGCCCCCGACCGCCGGCTCACCGGCCGTACCGCCGTCGGGCCCTGCAGCCGCTGCGCGGGCACCGGCGGTATCGACGTCGCGCATGAACGAGGCGGGGCCGCTGCGGCGTCCGAGGTCCACGCGTTCGTCCGTCGTGGGGACGAAGATCCACAGCCAGCCGTAGAGGACCACACCCGCGCCGGAGGCAAGGGTGAGCACCACGATGGCGATCCTCACCCAGGCAGGGTTGATACCCAGATGAATGGCCAGACCGGCACAGACACCGGCGATCACGCCGTCGGGCCTGCGTACCAGAGGAGGTCTCATCACTCCATGAGACCACGCGGGCGCGCGTGCGTGGCCATACCCGGAGCAGAATCAGGGGGATCTCAGGGTTCACTCAGGGTAGGCCCCGATAGCACCTGAGCGATCACGACGGAACGATGGAGCTATGACATCACCACCACCAGGCGGGCCGCCCTGGCACGAAGAACCGGCCACCACGAACCAGAGCTCCGCTCCCGACTCGTCCTCCTTCTACCGCTGGATCCGCGGGCTCGGCATCACCCGGACGCAGGATCGGTGGGTGGGCGGCGTCGCGGGCGGTATCGCCCGCCGCACCGGCCTCGATCTGGCGCTCGTCCGGGGCCTGATCGTGGTCCTCATCATCTTCGGTGGCGTCGGAGTGCTGCTCTACGGGATCGCGTGGGCACTGCTGCCCGAACCGGACGGGCGCATCCATGTGGAACAGGCAGGACGCGGTTCCTGGACCACCGGGCTGACGGGGGCCACCGCCCTGGTGGCCCTGGGACTGCTGCGGCCCGGTCTGCCCATCCTCGGGGACGGCGGCAGCGACGTGCTGTGGACACTGTTCTGGATCGGCGCCGTAGTGCTCGTCGTGTACTGGATCATCAATCGTTCCGGCAGGGGCACACTTCCTGTGTGGATGAAGGGATCCGGCGCCGCTGCCCCGCCTGCCTCCGGCCGTACTGCCGGACCGGTCGATCCCGCCCGTGCCACGCAGCAAACGGTGCCAGCTCAGAACGCGCAGCCGGAGGATCGCGACGGCGCGGGGCATGAGCCAGGTGAACGTGAGGAGGACGTGTCACCTACCCACGCCTTGCCGTACCAGCCCGGGCAGAGCCCCTGGGCCGGTTCCTCGTTCGCCTACTCCGCGGATACCTACCAGCAGCCGCCCCTCCCGACGAAGGCGCCCGTCGCCCCGCCCCGCGCCCTTCGTCCCTCGGGATCGACCACGGCGCTGCTCATCGGCGGCGCACTCATCCTCGCAACTCTCGTACTGGCCCTGGACTACACCGGGGTCCTCGGGCTGAACAAGCCTCTCGTCGTCGCCCTAGCCGCAGGCACGATCGTGCTGGCCCTCGGCATCATCGCCCTCGGTGTGCGGGGGCGGACCTCCGGTCTCGTCGGGTTCACTGCGGCGCTGGCGACGATCGGCGCGCTCGTCGCATCGTTCACGCCCGTCGGCGGAACCTGGGCCGTGGCGCAGGAAAGCACCCTTCGTCCCGCCACGCCGGGCATCGCCGCGGATGGCTACAGCAGCATCGCGGCGGACACCACCATCGATCTGACGGAGCTGCCGCAGCTCACCGAGGAGCTGATCGTCCCGGTGAGCTCCCTCGCCAGTGACGTCACGGTGCTGATCCCGGAGGACGTCCCCGCCGAGGTGCGCGGGCAGGTGCCCCTGGGCGCCGTGGACATCCGGTCCGCCGGGCCCGACGGCGTCGACCGCACCCTCGAGGGGGACGTCGAAGTGAGCCGGGACGAGTTGACCCCGGACGCGACCGGACCCGCGATCGTCCTCGATCTGGGGGGCGCACTGAGCGACATCACCATCCTCACCGAATCCAGCGAACCGGCACCATCAGATCCGACACCGAAAGATCCAGCACCGACAGGAGAAACCTCATGAGCACCTCCCTGACCCCGACGAGATCCCGGCCCAGGGTGGGCACCATCAGCTGGGGAGTGGTGCTCCTGGTCGCTGCAGCTCTCCTCCTCGCAGGGCAGTTCTTCTCCCTGTCGATCGATCCCGTGATCCTGACGCTCGGACTGCTCGTCGGCGTCGGACTGTCCCTGGTCATCGGCGGCGTGCTGTCGCTCGGCTCACGGCGCACCGACGCCTCAGATCACCTCGACCGGGACGACCACGAGGCCGCTATCGGCGACACCACGGGATACTGAACCCGGTACCCTGCTCCGAACACCGCACTCCACCTACCGGGCCTGTCGCCCGGCCACCGAAAGGCACATCATGCAAACCCTCTACCGGATCCTCCGCTCCTCCCCCATCAAGCGTGCCCCCGGCGGGATCCTCGCCGGGATCGCCTCGGGTATCGCACGCCAGTTCGGCTGGCGTGTCTCCTACGTGCGCATCGGGATGCTGCTCAGTTTCCTGCTCCCGTTCATCAGCCTCCCGCTGTACGCGGTGCTGTGGCTCCTGCTCCCCAAGACCGACGGCACCATCGCGCTCGAGGAGCTCCTGAAGCGCTGACGGACAGGACACGGTATCCACAAGCCGAAGGCGCATCAGGTTGCGGATGCGCCTTCGGCTCGTGGCACCTGAGAGGATGGGTGCCGTGCCGAAGACCTCAGCTGCCCGCAGCTTCCCGCCCCTGCTCATCGCGTCCTGTGTTTTCCTCTTCATCTCCGGCTTCTTCCTGTCCAGGTTCCCGGATGTCGAGGGCGCCAGCTACGCGTCCTACGGCTTCAATCTGCTCATCGCCCTGCCCTCCTTCATCGCGATCGTCCGGCAGTTCGGCGCGGCGCGTGGTGTGGCCGCACTGGCCGCCGTGTCGGTCTTCGGCTACCTGATCGAGGGATTCGGGGTCGCCACGCACGTACCCTACGGCGAGTTCTACTACGGCGATCCGCTCGGACCCACCATCCTCGGACTCGTGCCCTACCTGCTGCCCCTGTCCTACGTGCCCCTCGTCATCGGAGCGGTCGCCGTGGTGTCGGGGGCCGGGACGACGCTGCGCAGGATCGTCCTCGGCGGGCTCCTGCTGGTCGTGATCGACGGCGTCCTCGACCCGGGAGCCGCATCCCTGGGCTTCTGGATCTGGCCCGGCGGGGGACCGTACTACGGTGTTCCGCTCTCCAACTTCGGCGGCTGGCTGATCTCCGGCCTGATCGCCTCCGCCCTCGTGACGTGGATCGGCGGCCGGCGGCTCATCGATCGACCGCTCCGACCCGGGCTGCTCGACAGCCTGCTCATCTCCATGGTGCTGTGGATGAGCGTCTGCATCTTCTCCGGGCTCGTGTTCCCCGCCGTGCTCGCCGCGCTCCTGATCGTCCTGGTCGGCCGTCGTCGGGCACAGCTCGTGCGCTCCCTGCGTGCGCTCCCGCGTGAGTCCGTGGACGCCGCCGCACGCTCCTGAACCACTCGGGTCGATCGACTCAGGAGCGTGCGGGTGCGTCCAGCCGCGCCAGGAGCTTCTGCGTGGACATCATCGCTCCGCCGAGCACGGCGGGCAGTCCTCCGCCCGGATGCACCGATGCGCCGACGCGCCAGAGCCAGGGGCGCAGCGGGTCCGAGTAGGGCGGTACATGGAACGGACCGCTCAGCCACACCGGGTGCACGGCGCCGTACAGCGCGCCACCGGCTGATCCGCGCTCGCCGAAGTAGGCGGGATCGAGGATCTCGTGGGTCTCGAAGTAGTCCTCGATGGGCTCGTCCAGCCCCAGCACGCGCGTGGTCCGCTCGAGCTCGCGCTGCACGAACGGGTCAGCGAGGGAGTACGTCCTGCCGTTGGCCGGTGCCGTCAGCAGCAGCGCCAGCGTCGGCGATGCATTCGGATACACCTCGTGCGCCGGATAGTAGTTGGCGAAGGCCATGGTCTGCTCGGGCTCGAGCCCGGCGTCCAGACTGGCATAGAGCTCTGCAGTGTCGTCCGGGAGAATCACGCCGTGGCGCGCCGTACCCTCCGGCAGCGGCCTGGACAGCACCGCGTAGACACCGACGGCGGAGCAGGTGAGGGTCCCGGATGCACGCGGGGCCCGGTTCCCACTGGGATCGCGTGGTGCCCTGCCCCCCAGGAGCCCCGACAGCCGATGCGCATCGAGACCGCTGACGACGGCGTCCGCCGGGTAGGTGCCCTCCCGCGTCACCACCCGGCGTCGAGCGATGCGCCGCACCGGCTCGGACGTGCGGATCTCGACGCCGGCGTCGAGCGCGAGCCGCTCGAGGGCCAGGACCAGCTCGAAGATGCCGCCCTCCGGGATCCAGACGCCGTCGTGGGCCATGATGGCGGGCATGCTCGCGTAGAGCGCGGGCGTCCGGGTGGGGCTGACGCCCGCGTTGAGCGTGTGGATCGCGATGACCTCCCGCAGGCCATCGGGTAGCCACGTGAGGCTGTCCAGATAGCGGCGTGTGGTCAGCCGCGGCCCGTACAGGCCCGCCAGTCTTGCGAGCGCGGGATACGACGCCGCATCCAGCGGCCCGGTGGTGAGCAGGCTCGAGACCTCCGGTCCCAGGACGCCGTGCTCAGCGGCGAAGCGGGTCCACGCCGCATGCCAGGGATGGCCCTCGGGTACGGGCAGGGAACACTGCTCCCCGCGGTAGTAGTAGGTGCCGACCTCCGCGAGCCGCTCCAGCTGCAGGTCCGCGACGTCGGAGGCACTCGCCGCGCCGGCCGGCCCGGCGGCGTCGAGGCGGCGCAGGAGCTCCTCCCAGACGCCCGGGAAGGTGAACAGGGACGGGCCGGTATCGGTCCGCTGTCCGCCCAGCTCGATGCGACGGCTCTTGCCGCCCACCCGGTCCGCGGCCTCCAGCAGGGTCACCCGGTGACCGGCACGGCCCAGCAGGGCGGCGGCGGTGAGCCCGCCGATACCACCTCCGGCGACGACGACACGGCTCATGGCAGCAGCTCCAGGGTGAGGGCGACGACGAGCTGGACGCCGGCGACCGTGCCCGCCACGTAGGGGAACGCGATGGAGTACCGGTACAGCCGGTGCCCGGTCTCAGGTCGCGGATCCCGGTACAGCGCGAGCACCAGCCAGCCGGCGATCACCGCGTTCACCACCGCTACGGGCAGATTCACGAGAGCGAAGCAGACGGTGGACACGATCCACCATGCTCCGCTCCAGGCGACCACTCCGCGCGCGCCGACCCGGACCGCCGTCGTCGTGATGCCCACCGAACGATCCTCGTCGATGTCCTGGACGGCGTCGTACGTGTGCTTCGCCGCGCTCCACGCCATGAGGCCGAGGGCCGCTGCCCAGACCGGTGAGGTCCCGAGAGCGTAGGGGACGAAGACGAGCGGGAAGGCGTAGGCCGCATTGCTGATCGAATCGAGGTAGGGGCGGGCCTTGAAGCGCAGGGGCGGCGCGGAGTAGAAGACGAAGACGAGCGCGTACGCCGCGATCCAGGCCAGCGCTGCCGGAGGGAGCGTGAGCGCGAACCAGGCGAGGAACGGGAGATTCGTCAGGGCCACCGAGATCCAGATGGCGCGGACCTCGGTGGCCCTGATCAAAGCGCCCTCGAGGGAGCCCTTGCGGGGATTGTGGGCGTCGGTGTCCTGGTCGAAGATGTCGTTGACACCGTAGATGAGCAGATTGAACGGCAGGGTCAACCAGACCAGGAGCACGAGGACATCGCCGTCCCACAGGGTCCCGGTGAGCCAGAGCCCGATCACCCCCGTGCCCAGGGTATTGATCCACAGCACCGGCCGGGAGATGTGGACCATGCGCAGCACCGTGGGGGCGAGACCTGCCTGGGGCACGATCGATGTTCTCCTAGGACCGGCTGGACGCGCGCTCCTCAGGGCCGGGGCCCTCGTGCGCAGGATGATTCCAGCCTACGTGCTCTGACCGACTCCGCGACGCCGCAGGATCGAGAGGTCCCGGAGTCTAGACTCGATGAGAAGGGCTCGACGTCGTGCTCGCAAGGACCCAACCCCGTCGTAAGGAACCCAGGACACATGAAGATCGGAATCCTCACCAGCGGCGGCGACTGCCCCGGGCTGAACGCCGTGATCCGCGGTGCGGTGCTCAAGGGCATCAAGGTGCACAACCAGGAGTTCGTCGGATTCCGTGACGGCTGGCGTGGCGTGGTCGAGGGCGACATCATCGATCTGCCCCGTCATGCCGTGCGTGGCATCTCCAAACAGGGCGGCACCATTCTCGGCACCTCGCGGACCAATCCCTTCGAGGGCGACGGCGGCGCGGAGGCCATCGGGGAGAAGCTGGAGCGGCTCGGCATCGACGCGATCATCGCGATCGGTGGTGAGGGAACGCTGGCGGCGGCCAAGCGGCTCACCGATCTCGGTCTGAAGATCGTGGGCGTGCCCAAGACCGTCGACAACGATCTCGACGCGACCGACTACACCTTCGGTTTCGACACCGCCGTGCAGATCGCCACCGAGGCGATCGACAGGCTGCGCACCACGGGTGAGTCCCACAGCCGCTGCATGATCGCCGAGGTCATGGGCCGCCACGTCGGGTGGATCGCCCTGCACGCGGGAATGGCCTCCGGCGCCCACGCCATCCTGATTCCCGAGCAGCAGACCAGCATCGAGCAGATCACCGAGTGGGTGTCCATGGCGAATTCCCGAGGGCGTGCGCCCCTCGTCGTCGTCGCCGAGGGTTTCGTGCCCTCGCATCTTGACCAGGCGCATTCCGAGCGGGGCCTCGATACCTTCGGCCGGCCCCGGCTCGGTGGGATCGCGGACCAGCTCGCCCCCGAGCTCGAGGCGCGTACCGGCATCGAGACCCGCGCCACGATCCTCGGGCACATCCAGCGCGGCGGGGTGCCGACGGGCTTCGACCGTGTGCTGGCCACCCGGCTCGGCATGGCGGCGGTCGACTCCGTGATGGACGGGCTCTGGGGCACCATGGTGGCCCTGGAGGGCACGGAGATCGTCCATGTGGGCTTCGAGGCGGCGCTCGGGAATCTCAAGCGGGTCCCCCAGCACCGTTACGACGAAGCCGCGATCCTCTTCGGATGAGCGGCATGGAACTCGATGCCGGGACCGTCTCGATCGTCCGGTTCGCCTGGGCGCGGCGGCTGGGCCTGGGCGACGGTGCGCTCGACGACGGCGGCACCGACCGGCTCTACCGCACCGACGACGACGCCGGGATGCTGACCTTCGTGACCCTGTTCGGCCGGGAGATCCTCCGCGGACCCGGATGGGCGGTCGACGCCGCGCGCTCTCTTACGGGCACCGACCTGCGGGACCACTCGACACTGCTCATGCTCAGCCGCGAATACGGCGGGCGCGGCATCGGGCAGGCCCAGCTCTACTTCTGCGACGAGCTGCCGGAGCTCGCAGGAGCCCCGGCCGTCGTCTCATCCGACGCCGCCCTCATCCGCGCGCTCGAACAAAGGTGCCCTCCCGACGACGTTGCCGAGGCAGGCCTGGCTACCGTGGAGCACGCCGTCGTGCTCGTGGACGGGGACACCGACGAGGACGAGGTGTCGCCGACGCCCCTGGCGGGTGCGGGCTACGACATCTGGGAGGGCATCCTGGCCCACACGGCCGTCCTCACCCCGCCTGACGAACGGCGCAAGGGCTACGCGCAGCGCATCACCGCTGTCGCGGTCGAGGAAGCCATGGCTGCAGGCCTGGTGCCGCAGTGGCGCGTCCGCACGGACAACACCGCGTCCCAGCGCACAGCCCGGCGGGCGGGATTCGCGTACGCGGGCACCCAGACGTCGGTGGCGCTCGACCGGAGGTGATGCTCCGGTCGGCTACGGGACCGTCGCGAGGTGATTCTCCGGTGCCGGCTACGGGACCGTCGCGGTACGAACGGCTCGTGGCCGGCTTCGTGCGCAGGCAGGCCTCCGGCCGTCAGCCTCTACCCGTCCTTCGACCAGCGCCGCTCGGTTCCGGGGTCTTTGCCGTCGTCGGCCGCGTGTCGGGGCGCGACACGCCAAGGATCAGCTGCACTGTACGGGCAATGACCCCGTATCCGTCACGGTCCACCTGCCGACGGCGGCAAAGCGGACTCCGAGCGTGCGCCCGACGGCGAAGCGGGCACAGAGCTGAGGTGCGGCACAGGGACGGCGCCCGAGGTACTACCGGTCGAACAGTGCCGTCAGCTCGGTACGGGCGAACATCTCGGCCGTGGCACGCGCCGACGGCGTTCCGGCATCGGGATCGGCGCCGGCCTCCGTCAGCAGCCGGGCCACGTCGCCGTAGCCCTTGAAGACCGCCCCGGCCAGGGGTGTCTGGCCGCGATCGTTCGCCTGGTCGACTGCCAGCCCTCGGCCGAGGAGATCCTCCACCAGGGCCCGGTGACCGTTGTAGGCGGCGAGCATGAGCAGGCTGTCCCCCGCCGCAGTGGTGAGGGTGACCGGTACACCGGCATCGAGGTAGCGACCCAGCATGGCGCCGTCCCCATTGCGGGCGGCGTCGAACAGGGCATGGGCCAGGGCGATGGCCGCCGCCGCGTCGTCGTTCCCCGTCGCGTCGTTTCCGACGCCGTTCCCGCTGGACTCGTTCCCGGTGCTCATCGCGGCTTCCGCAGGAAACCGGTGGCCCGGCCCACGACCTGCCCGGCATCCGGCGCCACGATGATCTCCTGCGCCGCGGCGTAGGTCTCGTCGCCGTCCTGGACCACGAGCTCCGCCGTCGGGTCCGCGGACCTCTTGAGGACGGCCAGGGCGATCGGGCCCATCTCGTAGTGGTGCCCCACCGAGGTCACCCTGCCCACGGTGCGGTCCTCACTGATGACGGCGCTCCCGGCTGCGGGGAGGGTGTGCTGGCTGCCGTCGAGGTGGAGGAAGGTGAGCCGGCGCGGCGGATGACCGAGATTGTGGACGCGCGCGATGGTCTCCTGCCCCTTGTAGCAGCCCTTGGAGAGGTGGACGGCGGTGCGGATCAGATCGAGCTCGTGCGGGATGGTCTTCTCGTCCGTCTCGAAGCCGGGACGCGGTCGCCAGGCGGCGATGCGAAGGGCCTCGGCGGCGAGCGACCCGGCCAGGGCGAGTCCGGTCGAGGCGACGACCTCCTCCAGGTCGGCGCGGGAGACGAGGTACTCGAACCATGATCGCTCAGCACCGGGGTGGTCGGCATCGGTGACACTCGAGTAGGCGTAGCCCCCGACGCCGACAAAGGGCCAGGGGTCCTCCCAGACGACGGCGTTCCCCGCCAGATCGGGCAGGGAACGTGTGGCACCGAGCACGGCCCACTCCTCGGAGGCGTCGGCGACCTCGACACGCAGCATGAACCTCATCCGGTCGAGCCAGGCAGCCAGGGGCCCGGCGTCCCCGCCCTCGGTGACGAGCCAGGTCCTCTCGCCGTCGTCCACCACGTGGGCCGCGTACTCGATCCGGCCCTGCACGGTGAGCAGCAGTGTCTCCGTGCTCTGCCCCGGCCGGAGCTCGAGCAGCAGCTGGGATGAGAGCGTATTGAGCCAGCTGAGGCGATCGGGGCCGGAGATCGTGACCACCCCGCGCTGTGAGAGGTCCACCACCGCTCGACCATCGGCCAGCAGACGCTGTTCGCGGAACGGGTCTCCGTAGTGGGATGCCACACCGGCGTCCGCACCGCCGCCTGCCACGGCGCCGGGGTGATTCAGCAGGGGGCTCTGTGGGGTCATGCCGGTATAACGTCCGGCGGCACGGTCTATTCCTCGAGCACCGGCCCATCAGGCATGGGGTGCGGCAGGATTCGTGCTTGACCGACGTTGGTTCAGGAGGCTTTCTTGAGGATCGCGGAGGCGTGGGCCTCGAGGGAACCCCCGCCCGCCGCCACATCCCAGCGCCAGTAGAGATCGCCCTCGACCAGACCGAAGAGTCGTGTTGCGGCCGTGTACTCCTTGGAGTGCTGGCCCCGCATCACCAGGTCGGTGCTGAGCTGGATCTGTGGGCCCTTGATGCTGCCGTAGTAGAGCTCGGCGATCCCGCCGGGATGGACGATGGTGGCTGTGATGTCGAAGCCGTCGGCGTCGTTGCGGAACTGCTCCACCTCGTCGGCCGTCTTCAGGGCCGGGACGATGTCGGCGGGGCGCAGGCCGGGCCCGACGTCGGCGTCGTTCAGTTTGCGATCCAGGGCCCAGAAACCCGTCTCGACGGAGAGCGGTCGCAGTTGCACACCCTGCTCGTCGATGAGCCAGGATTCGGCACTGTACGAGAGGTAAGGCAAACCGTTCTGGGAGAACACGACGCGCTGCGAGAAGCGTTCCGACCCGGCCGTGCCTTCACCGAGCATGCCGGTGCCCTCCCAGGATCCGAGCAGCCACGACAGCGGAACCAACTCGGGGGTGAGGTCTGTGGGCAGATCGATCGACATGGAGTACGGAGCCGCTCGGCTACTTCTGGCCCTTGTACAGGCGCGCGATCACGAGGGCTGCGAATCCTGCCATGCCGAGACCGGCGACGACCAGCAGCGAAATGAAGAAGATTTCAAGAGCGAGGATGGACATGACCTCATCCTAACGCGCACATCCGACAGCGCGGGAACGAGGGCCGCGCACCGCCGTTGACGTACTGCAGCAGACCAGGACCGTCGCCGTCAGGCGAGGAGGACGGTGTCCAGGAAGTAGACGACGGCCCCGAGCGCGAGCACCGGGGTGACGCCGGCGGAGACAGCGGCCGGCACCGACAGCGGGGTCTGCCGTGCGACGACCAACCGACGCGTCCCTGCGACGACCGCCCCGCAGACCAGGCCGACGACGGCCGCGACGAGTCCCGGGACATCCGTGAACAGCAGGGCGCCGAGGGGTCCTGCGAGCGCGGCGAGCACGACGACGACCGGAGCCACGATCCGGTCGGGGAAGGGCAGGAGGGTCGCCGCGATCGCGACGACGATGCTGATACCGGTCACGAGCGTGGTCCCCGTATCGGCCGCGTTGACGGCGAGGTGCTCCGTGGCGACCCAGCCTGCGCCCATGCCGACGGCGACGACGCCCGAACTGGCGCCGAGCGTCGATTCGAGTCGGTGGCTCTGGCCCGTCCCGCGTAGGAGCTGGATCATGAAGACGGCTCCGACGCCCAGTGCCGCACCGGCCGGGAACCACGCCAGAAACGACGGGCCGGGGTTCATCGCCGTGAGGATCACCGCGAGGAGGGCACTGAGCCCGATGGCCGCCGATTGGCTCCTCCGTGCGGGCACACCCAGGAGGTGGGTCCAGCCGAGGGCTGCGAGGACGCACAGGATGCCGACGGCGATCGCGACGGCGGTCAGCGACACGTAGGACGATGCGACGACGGCGCCGGTGGCGATGGTCGCGGCGACTGCCACACTCGTCCTGTTCACCCTGCAATACTGCCCTACGCGCAGCAGACGCGGACAAACGGGGCCTTGCACGACGAGCTGGTTCCCGAGCAGCAGCTGATCGGCACCGCCCGTCATGTCGGGTACCGCTTCACCCTGAGCCGGCCGAGCGGCAGCCCGGCCGGGCGGGACGCCGCTCGACGCTACCGGTCACACGACGAAGCCCCCGCCGACCGGCGAGGGCTTCGTCGTCACCGGCTGGACCGGCGTCGTGGTGGAGGACATACGGGTCGAACGTATCGCGGGCACCCCACTGGTGCATCCCCCTCGAGCAGTTCTCGACACTACCGCAGTCAGCGCCGCCGGCCAAACCTCCGGTGCGACGCCAAAGACTAGGCTGGGCTCATGACGACCGAGCAGCACACCCCCACCTGGTCCATCGACCGGATTCCCGGCGCCCCGAAGGACACGCTCCTTCAGGAGATCCTCGCTCTCGCAGCAGCCGCTGCCGTCTCCGACGGCAATCCTCCGCTGTCCGAGCAGACGCTCGTGACCCTGCAGGGCGAGGACGCCGGGAACCGCCTGCTCGTCCTCACCGCGCGGGTCGCCGGGCAGCACGACGGCGAACTCGCAGGCGTCGCCGTGATCGTCCGCAGCGCCGAGGAGGGCGCGGTCCTCGAACTCGTCGTCGGGCCGGACTGCCGCGGCGAAGGAGCAGGAACCGCGTTGATCGAGGCTGTCCTCGGTGAGGGCATCGGCGATGCGCGCGCCTGGTCCCACGGGAACCACTCCGCTGCCGCCGATCTCGCCGAGCGTTTCGGCTTCGAGCCGGTGCGGGAGCTGTGGCGTATGCGTCTGACCCGTGCCGCCGTCGAGGAGTCCGTGCCCGCGCTGCACCTGCCCTCCGGCGTGAAGCTGCGCTCGTTCGTCCCCGGCCAGGACGAGGACGCCTGGCTCGCGGCCAACGCGGCGGCGTTCGCCGATCATCCGGAGCAGGGTGCCACGACCCTTGCGGATCTTCAGGCACGCCTGGACGAGGACTGGTTCGACGCCGACGGCTTCCTGCTGGCCGTCAGCGAGGAGGACGGAACGCTCCTGGGCTTCCACTGGACGAAGATCCATGCAGGGTCCGGCGACCGCGCTGCGCTGGGCGAGGTGTACGTGGTGGGCGTGACGCCCGCGGCCCAGGGCATGGGTCTGGGCAAGGCCCTCACGATCGCGGGCATCGAGTATCTCCACGGTCTGGGATTGCAGGCCATCATGCTCTACGTCGACGCGGACAACACTGCCGCGGTGGCGCTGTACCGAAAGCTCGGCTTCACCCGCTGGGACGTGGACGTGATGTACGCAGCCAAGGGCGCGCAGCCCACCTTGTAGTGTTTCAGAAAAGGTCGGCTGCCTGTTCCTCCGGAACGGGTACCCGCCAGGACCGTGCCCGCCACTGGAGGAGACGCAATGGATTCAAAGACCACAGGCCGGACCGCGTCGCTGTACGGTTCGTCCGAATCGACGCCGGCCCGGGCAACCCAGGACCGCATCGACATCCCGGAGTTCGCGCCCAGTCTTCTACCCGAGGGCGAGATCACCCCGGATCGGTTCCTGGACCGTGAGATCAGCTGGCTCGACTTCAACGCGCGCGTCCTCGAACTGGCCGAAGATCCGAATCTCTATCTGCTCGAGCGGATCAACTTCCTGTCCATCTTCGCGTCCAATCTCGACGAGTTCTTCATGGTGCGGGTCGCGGGCCTGAAGCGGCGCATCGCCACCGGGCTCGCCGTGCCCTCCGCCTCCGGTCTCAGCCCCCTCGAACAGCTCGAGAAGATCATGCACAACGGGTATGAGCTGCAGCAGCGCCACGCCGCAGTCTTCACCGAGCAGATCCGCCCGGCTCTCGCCGAAGAGCAGATCATCCTCACCTCCTGGGACGAACTGGACGACGCCGCGCAGGCCGAGCTGCACACGATGTTCGCGGAGAAGGTCTTCCCGATCCTCACCCCCCTCGCCGTCGACCCCGCGCATCCGTTCCCCTACATCTCCGGTCTGTCCCTGAATCTCGCCGTCGTGGTGCGCAACCCGGTCAGCGAGAAGGAGCTCTTCGCCCGGCTCAAGGTCCCCGACCAGCTCCCGCGTCTGGTGTCGGTCGACGGCCCACGCGCCGGCAACGTCGCCGGCCGGATCGCCCGCTTCATCCCGCTCGAGGAGGTGATCGCCGTCCACCTCGATCAGCTCTTCCCCGGCATGGAGGTGCTCGAGCACCATCTGTTCCGGGTCACGCGCAACGAGGACCTCGAGGTCGAGGAGGACGACGCCGAGAATCTGCTGCAGGCCCTCGAGAAGGAACTGCTGCGGCGCCGCTTCGGCCCGCCCGTCCGCCTCGAGGTCACCACGGACATCAATCCGAGCATCCGTGCCCTGCTCTCCCGCGAGCTCGGCGTCGAGGAGGACGAGGTCTACGCCCTCCCTGCGCCGCTGGACCTGCGCGGGCTCAGTGTCATCGCCGCCATCGACCGCGGTGACCTGCATTACCCCAAGCACGTCCCCCACACGAGCCGGCACCTGAACGAGAGCGAGACCTCCAAGGCCGCGAACGTCTTCGCTGCGATGCGTCGCCGGGACATCCTGCTGCATCACCCGTACGACTCCTTCTCGACGTCGGTGCAGGCCTTCCTCGAACAGGCCGCGGCGGACCCGAAGGTCCAGGCCATCAAGCAGACGCTGTACCGGACCTCCGGTGACTCCCCCATTGTCGACGCCCTGATCGACGCGGCGGAGGCGGGCAAGCAGGTCCTCGCCCTGGTGGAGATCAAGGCGCGCTTCGACGAGCAGGCCAATATCTCCTGGGCGCGCAAGCTGGAGGAGGCCGGTGTCCACGTGGTCTACGGGATCGTGGGCCTGAAGACCCACTGCAAGCTCTCACTCGTGGTACGGCAGGAAATCAACGGCCTCCGGCGCTACTGCCATATCGGCACGGGCAACTACCACCCCCGCACGGCGAGGTACTACGAGGACCTGGGTCTGCTGACGGCCAACGACCAGGTGGGCCAGGATCTCTCCCGCCTGTTCAACCAGCTCTCCGGCTACGCCCCGAAGTCCACGTTCAAGCGGCTCCTCGTCGCGCCGCGATCGGTCCGCTCCGGCCTGATGGAGCGCATCGAGCAGGAGATCAGCAACAGTGAGGCGGGCCTGCCCGCACGCGTGGTCATCAAGGTCAACTCCATCGTGGACGAGGCGATCATCGACTCGCTGTACCGCGCGTCGCAGGCCGGTGTGGCGGTGGACGTGATCGTCCGGGGGATCTGCTCCGTGCGTCCCGGTGTGCCCGGTCTCAGTGACAACGTGACGGTTCGCTCCGTCCTCGGCCGCTTCCTCGAGCATTCGCGCGTCTTCGCGTTCGCCAACGGCGGGGAACCTGCCGTCTTCATCGGCTCGGCCGACATGATGCACCGCAACCTCGACCGCCGGGTCGAGGCACTCGTCCAGCTCAGTGCCCCGGAGGACATCTCCTACCTGATGTCGCTCATGGACCGCTACATGGACCCCTCGGTCTCCAGCTGGCACCTCGACGACACCGGCTCCTGGACCCGCCATCACCTGGACGACGACGGCGCCCCCCTCGAGGACATCCAGTCCTGGCTGCTCGCCTCCAGGACCCGCCAGCAAGCGGTGTCGCGCCGCTGATGGGGTCCTCCACGAAAGACGCCGCCTCCGTCATGCTGTCGGACAGGAGCGCCGTGATCGCTGCCGGGACGCTGTGCTGGCGGATCGAGAAGGGACTGCTGGAGGTTCTGCTCATCCACCGGCCGCGGTACGGGGACTGGTCCTGGCCCAAGGGCAAGCTCGACGAGGGTGAGACCACGCCCGAGTGCGCCGTCCGGGAGACCTTCGAGGAGGTCGGTCTGCAGGTGGAACTCGGTATCCCGCTCGCCACCATCACGTATCCCGTGGGCTCCGGGGACAAGATCGTCCAGTACTGGGCCGCCGGGACCCGCTGGCTCACCCCCGAACCCGACGGCAAGGAGGTCGATCGTGTGCAGTGGGTGTCTCCGAAGAAGGCGCGCTCCCTGCTGAGCAACCCCTCCGACGTCGAGCCCCTCGACGCCCTCGTCGAGGCGCACGGCTCGAACGACCTGCAGACCTGGCCTGTGATCATAGTCCGGCATGCGAAGGCCAAACCCCGCTCCTCGTGGAGCCTGGCCGAGGGAGACCGGCCCCTCGCTGCCACGGGTCGTCGGCAGTCCGTCGCGGTGAGCCGTCTGCTGCAGGCCTGGAATCCGGAGCGGGTGATCAGCAGCCCCTGGGTCCGCTGCGTCCAGACCATCTCCCCCTATGTGAACCAGCGCAGCGCGAAACTCAAACTCGTGGACGCCCTCACCGAACGCGACGCCGCCCGCAAGCCCGGACGAACGCGAGCCGCCGTCGAGCGGGTGTTCGACAAGCGCCGGCCCGTAGCGATCTGCACGCACCGACCAGTCCTGCCGCTGGTCTTCGCGGTTCTGGAGGATCACCTGAGAAAGCCCCTGCAGGCACTGCTGCCCATCGAGGACCCTTATCTAGCTCCCGGCGAGGCGCTGATCTGCCAGGTGAGCAGCATGAACCCCGGCCGGATCGTCTCGGTGGAGCAGTACCGCGCGTACGACGACTGAGCCGGAACCCTTGACTCCATCCCGTCCGTCGCCGAGGGTTGAACACCATCACCCCGGGGGACACAGTGGATACGGTCGATCTCATCAGTTCTATGCTTCTGAGTCTCGCCGTCGGCGCAGTCCTGGTGTATGCGGTGCTCCACGCGGCGCACCGCACGAGCCGCACGGACCTGGCGCCCCTGCGCGTTGCGCGGCGGCACGCCATGTGGGCGGCGCTCCTCGGGCTCGCCGCCGGTGACGCATTCGGACCCCTGCCGTTCGAGTTCCTCTACACCCCGGGGATCCTCGGGGCAGCGCCCGCCCGGGATTCTATGTTCGCAGAGGATCTGGTGGTGGCCCTCGTGCCCTTCGTCTCCCTCATCGGGATCTACCTCATCGCACAGTTCACCGGACCGCTTCGCTCGGGCGCACGCGGCGTCGAGCCCCACGTCGTCGGGTCCTGCGTCGTCGAGCCCCCGACGAGGCGGCTCCGCGACCACCTGCCCCCCGGACTCACCGTGGCCACCGGGTTCCTCGTGCTGCTCGGCTTCGCCGCAGTCATACTCAGCGCGTCCGTGCCCGCCATCGGCCCGGAGGACACGGTCGGCGGCGACGGCGCCGCCCTGGCGGTCCGCCTCCCCGGACCCTACTTCGCGTCCGTCGCCGGCATCGCGTACACCACGCTGGTCCTCGGGGTGGCCCTGACCCTGCTGGTGATCGTGCGCCGTCCTGACGTGGTGAGCCTCACTGGTGCCGAGAACCACATCATGCGGAACGTCTTCGTCAATCGCCTGCTGCGGACCGTGGCACTGGTCGCGGTCCTGGTGGTGAGGAGTAGCGTGGAGTTCGCCGCGGGCGACGACTCCGGGTTGAATACCCTGCGCTTCTTGGTATTCGTGCTCTGGCTGGCGACGGTGCTCATGATCGTGGCGACCCGACCGCGCTTCGAATCCGCCGCCGGCTCACTGCCTCGCGATCTGCTGCCCCCGCCACTCGCCGGCTCACTGCCTCGCGATCTGCTGCCCGCTCCACCCGCCGGCTCACTGCCGCGCAATCTGCCGCCCGCACCACTCGCCGGCTCACTGCCTCGCGCGCGGAGCGTGGTCCTGAGCGGCCGGTGCATCGGCTACGCGGTGTGGTGTCTCGGCGTCGTGCCGCTGCTGCTCTCCCTCGGCATGCCGCCCGGGGCGGTGCAGCTCGTCGTGCTGACGCTGGCCTACCTCGCGTTCCTCGGTGTCCAGCTGTGGGCCGAGGTGATCCTGCTGAAGAACCACAGTCGGCCCTCCCGTCCGCGCGTCCGGCCGCGACTGCCGGCGGCGCTCCTGGCGCTCGGCGTCCCGACGCTCGTGGCAGTGGTCGGCGCGGCCTGGCTGGCGCTGTGGGTGAGGACACTGCCGGGTGCATCGACACATACCGCTCTCTGGTGGGTGTCCTTCGCCCTGCTCCTGACCGGTTCCGCCGTCGTGCTGTTCGCCATCATGACTCGTCCGGGGCTTCGCCTCGCGGACGAGACGGGGGAAGGTGATCTGCGCGCCGGGTCCATCGCGCGTGCCTTGCTCATGACCGTCTCCGGGATGCTCGCCCTGGCCGCCTTCGTGCTCTCGGACAATCGCGCAGCCCTGGTGCCCGACGACGCGGTCATCCAGGCAGGGCCCTATCCGCCGGCAGCGGGCCAGCTCGATTCATCGGTGATCGTCCTGTTCCTCGCGGCCGGCGTCATCGCGGTGCTGCCACTGCTGCTCGCGCGACAGCGCACACAGCGCCCGGCGGCTCCGGAGCAGGCGGCGTCGTCGTGAGCGTCCGGTACCCGATCGTTAGACTGTCCGGGTGACCACTCCCCTTCCCACCCCGTACGAGGATCTGTTGCGCGACGTCATGGCCAACGGCGTCGTCAAGAGTGACAGGACCGGCACCGGAACCCGGAGCGTCTTCGGTCGGCAACTGCGCTTCGACCTGAGCGAGTCCTTCCCTCTGATCACCACCAAGCGTGTGCACTTCAAGTCCGTGGCGCTCGAGCTGCTCTGGTTCCTGCGCGGCGACCCGAATGTGCGCTGGCTCCAGGAGCGCGGCGTCTCCATCTGGAACGAGTGGGCGGACGACGACGGCAACCTCGGCCCGGTCTACGGCGTCCAGTGGCGCTCGTGGCCCACACCCGACGGCGGCCACATCGACCAGATCGCGGAGGTGATCGAGAGTCTGAAGACCACGCCGGATTCACGCCGCCATCTCGTCTCGGCCTGGAACGTCTCCGAACTGCAGTCCATGGCCCTGCCCCCCTGCCATGTCTTCTTCCAGTTCTACGTGAGTCCCGGCGTCGACGGCGCCCCCGGCAAGCTCTCCTGCCAGCTGTACCAGCGCTCCGCCGACACGTTCCTCGGCGTACCCTTCAACATCGCCTCCTACGCCCTGCTGACCCTCATGGTGGCCCAGCAGACCGGGCTGGAGCCCGGGGAGTTCATCTGGACCGGCGGCGACGTGCACGTGTACGACAATCATGTGGAGCAGGTCCGCGAGCAACTCTCCCGCACGCCCTACCCCTACCCTCGTCTCGAGCTCACCCGGACACCCGCGAGCATCCTCGAGTACAACCTGGAGGACTTCGCCGTGATCGACTACCAGCATCACCCCACCATCAAGGCGCCGGTGGCCGTATGAGCGCCGTCCCCGGCAGTCTGAGCGTGCCCGACGCCGTCGGGTCCGCCCCCGTGATCGGCATGATCTGGGCCCAGACCGAGGCCGGTGTGATCGGCCGGGACGGCGGCATCCCCTGGCACGTGCCGGAGGACCTGGCGCATTTCAGGGCCACGACCACGGGACACCCGGTGATCATGGGACGACGCACGTGGGAGTCCTTCCCGGACAAGTTCCGCCCCTTGCCGGATCGCACGAACATCGTCATCTCCGGCTCCGCCCCCGGCGCCTTCCCCGGCGCCGTCGTCGTGCACTCCCTCGATGCCGCGATGGAGGCTGCTGAGTCGAGTCCCGGGGCGGAGGAGATCTGGATCATCGGGGGCGGGCGCGTCTATGCCGACGCCATGCCGCTCGCCAACGCCGCCCTCGTCACCGTCGTCGAATCCGAGGAGGACGGCGATACCGTGGCCCCGACCCTCGACACCGACTGGGCGCTCGCCGCGCTGACCCCGGAGACTGGCTGGCTGGAATCCTCGAGCGGGCCCCGCTACCGGATCAGTCTCTGGACGCGACGGCCATAGCCACGCTTTCCTAGGCCACCGTTGCCGCGTCGTCGACGACCCCTCATTGCCACGCTTGGAGCGCTCTTCCATCCTTCCATCCCTCCGTCACAGGGAGGGATCTCGCCCATGCCGCGCCTAAGCTGGTATCCATGACTTCAGTTCCCGCGCCCTCCGCCTTGCCGTCCGTCGGGTTCGTCGGCTGGCGCGGTATGGTCGGCTCCGTCCTCATGCAGCGACTCCAGGACGAGGGTGACTTCGACCGCATCCATCCGGTGTTCTTCTCCACCTCGGCGGCCGGTGGTGCGCCGCCGTCGTTCGCCGACGGCGCTGATGTGCTGCAGGACGCGTACGACGTCGAGACGCTGGCCACGCTGCCCATCATCGTGA
>JARIBG010000144.1 GCA_029257465.1 Arthrobacter sp.
GTGAGGAAGAGCCGATGGGCGGTGATGACGACGGCGAGCCAGGCGACGCCGAGCGTCCAGGCGACCAGGACATCGGTGAGCCAGTGGTGACCGAGGTAGACGCGGCTCAGTCCCATGGTGACGGCGAAGACGAGCGCGAGGGTGATGGTCAGGGCCAGGGTACGTTTGCGGCGCTGGCGCAGCACGAGCAGATACGCGACGATCCCCGCGATGACGAGCGCGTTGAGCGAGTGTCCGCTGGGGAACGACGGCGACGACTCGTAGGGAGGAACGGCGAACTCCCGCGGAGGGCGGAGGCGCCCGATGATGTCCTTGCCCGCGACGGTCATGAGGAGGGAGCCGAACGCGGCTGCGGGGATGAGGATGACCGGGGTCCAGGAGCGCCGGCGTACGGCGAGCAGTACCATGATGCCCACGGCCAGGATGGGCATGCCGATCGGACCACCGATCTCGGTGTAGCCGGTGATGAGGGTGTCCAGCCAGTCCTGGCGTAGTGACACGGCCAGATCCAGGGTGGGGCGATCGAGCGCCGCGACGCCGTCGGACTCCACCACCGCCTCGTACACCTCGCCCGACGCCGCGATCAGCGCCGCAGCTGTGCCGCCGCCGATGACGATGATCAGCAGCAGGACAACGTACGGTCCTAGCCGGGCGACGAGAGGCCGGGCGCCGCGGACGAGGACTCGCCCCAGCGGTGTGCGCCATGTGGTGAGGTTCCGCGAGCCTACGTACTGGTCCCGATCGTCCGACATGGGAAGACTGTATGCCGCCCGGGTCGCGGTGTCCGACGGCGGACTTGTACGGAGCCACCCGCGATGGGAGAAGTCAGGGTTACGCTGACGCTATGAGTGAGCCAGAGCTGATCCGCGACGTCGTCCGTGGTGTTCCCGTCTTCCCCGACAAGATGCCCTCCTTCGATCCCGCAGCGGCACCCGATTCCCCGATCGAGCTGTTCTTCGCGTGGCTGAAGCAGGCGGTGGCGGACGACATCGCCGCACCGCACGCGCTCACGCTCTCGACCGTGGGCGAGGACGGCATGCCGGATGCACGTGTAGTGATCCTGAAGGACCTGGGCCCGGACGGCTGGCAGGTCGCCTCGAGCAGCGACAGTCCCAAGGGGCGCCAGCTGACGGCGCATCCTGCTGCCGCGCTGACGTTCTTCTGGCCTGCTGCCGGACGTCAGGTGAGGATCCGGGGCTCGGTGTCCACGGGTAGGACCGAGGACAACGACGCCGATTTCCAGCGCCGCCACCCCGTGGCCCGTGCTCTGGTGCTCGCCGGCGGGCAGAGCGAGGTCATGGAGAACAGGCAGATGCTCGACGCGGCGGTCGAGGAGCAGGTGCGCCGTCTCGAGGCCACCGACAAACTGGCCTCGACCACGTGGACCGTCTTCACCGTGGCCCCGGAGGAAGTGGAATTCTGGCAGGCCGACCAGCAGCGCCTGCACACCCGACTGCTCTACACCCGCTTCGGTGCGGGCTGGCGACGCGAACTGCTCTGGCCCTGAGCCGGCCCCTCAGCCGAAGAAGACGATCCGGATCAGGGCGATGGTGCCGATGACGAGGATGGTGATCCGCAGCACCAGAGGCGAGAGCCGGCGGCCCACCTTCGCTCCGACCAGACCACCGAGGGTGGCGCCGACGGCGATGAGCAGCACCACGGTCCAGTCGATGAAGTCCCAGGCGAACCCCATGAACGTGAGGGCCGCGACGCCGTTCACTACCGTGGTGAGCACATTCTTGATCGCGTTGATCCGCTGCAGACTCTCAAGCGTGACCATGCTCATCAGGCCGACGATCAGGATTCCCTGTGCTGCTCCGAAATAGCCCCCGTAGACGCCGAGGAGTCCGATGCCGACGAGGAGCAGCAGGGCCCGACGCCGGGACGGCGCCGCGTCATCAGGCGCCTGTCCCGCCTTTGCGGCTGCAGCCCGCTGGACCCGGGGCGCGACGGCCACCATGACCAGACCCAGGACGATGAGGACGGGGACGATCGCCTGGAAGGCCTCCGGGGGCAGGACCAACAGCAGCAGGGCGCCTGCGAGGCCGCCGAGAACCGACAACGGGAGAAGCCTCAGCAGGAGCTTCTTGTTCGCTGCGATCTCGCGTCGGTACCCCCAGGAACCCGACAACCCTCCGCCCACGATCCCGATGCTGTTGGAGATGTTCGCGACGATCGGCGAATAGCCGAAGAGCAGCAGGGTGGGGAAGGTGACGAGCGTGCCCGAGCCCACGACCACGTTGATCATGCCCGCCCAGAACGCGGCAGCAAGGATCACGGCAATCTCGAGCACGCGGCGGATCGTCCTTTCCGGTGGAGGCCGGTGGCAGTGAGGTGGGGCCTGCCCGCCGATCAGATCAGATCCGCACGAGCATCTTGCCGGTGTTGGCGCCGTCCATCAGGGCGAAGAAGGCATCCACCGCGTTCTCGACGCCGTCGACCACGGTCTCGTCGAAGACGATGCTGCCGTCCTCGAGCCACCCGGTCATCTGCTCGGCGAATTCGCCCTGCAGATCCTGGTGCTGGCCCACGGTGAACCCCTCCAACCGGAGTGATCGCGTCACCAGATTCGACAGATTGTCCGGACCGGGCGAGCGCTCGGTGCTGTTGTACTGGGAGATCGCCCCGCACAGCGCCACGCGCCCCCCGGTGTTGAGGCGGTCCAGCGCGGCCTCGAGGTGATCCCCGCCCACGTTGTCGAAGTACACGTCGATACCGCCGGGCGTGAGAGCCTTCAGCTGCTGCCGGACCGGAGCGTCCTTGTAGTTGAACGCCTCGTCGTAGCCGTACTTCTCCGTGAGGACCGCGACCTTCTCGGCCGAGCCCGCGGAGCCGACCACGCGCGACGCTCCGAGCTTGCGCGCGATCTGCCCGGCGATGGAGCCCACGGCTCCCGCCGCGCCGGAGATGAAGACGGTCTCGCCCTCGGCGAGACCCGCGATGCGCTTGAGGCCCACATACGCGGTGAGACCGGTCATGCCGGCCGCGCCGAGGAAGACGGACAGGGACAGGCCGGTGTCCGGCAGGGCGGAGAAGTGTGCCGCAGGACCTTGGGCGACATCACGCCACCCGTAGTTGTGGAGCACGGCGGTGCCGACAGGGAGGGACTCCGACGTCGACTCCACCACGCGTCCCACCGCGCCGCCCGTCATGGTCTCGTCCAGACCGAACGGCGGGATGTAGGACTTCGTGTCGTTCATGCGACCGCGCATGTAGGGATCCACGGACATGAACTCATTGCTCACGCGCACCTCGTCCGGGCCGAGGTCCTCGAGTTCCACGGTGACGGTCGCGAAGTTCTCGGCCGTCGGCGCGCCGACGGGGCGTTCGATGAGCTGGATCTGCGTGCTGCGGGTCATGGCTGCTCCTGATGCTGGATGGATATCTCCTTGGGAGAACTACTAGCCCTAGGCAATTATTCCGCTCAGAGCGCCCGTGCCAGCCGGCGCCGCAGTTGGACGGCGGCCTCGGGTGCGTCCTCCGGCTGCGGTGCCCGTCCCCACAGCCAGAGGAGCATCTGCTCGGCATCTGTCCGGAGTGTCGCCTGCCCGGCGGGGGAGTCGACGTCACGCTCGACGACGGCCCGCCGGGAGTCGAGCCGGATGGTCCACGCATGTGGCCCGACTTCGAGCCGGATGGTCTCTCCCGAAGCATCCGGGTCCGGTTTGCCGCGCGCGAGCATGACGAAGAGCACCTCGTCGATGCCGTCGATCGCGAGCTCCGGATCGAGGGGCGTGGTGCTTGTCCGTGCCGTGTCCTCGAGATCGAAGCGGTGGATCATGGTCTCGTGGGTGAGACGACGGATCCAGAAGCCCACGGTCTGGTTCTCGGGGATCCAGCTCTCCGCCCGGTCGTCGGGTTCGTGGGAGTCGAACTGCTCGGTCAGGCGTCCGTAGCAGTGAGCGAGCAGCGCCTGCGGCGGGAAGCTCCCCACACTCAGGGGTGGCCAGCCATGACTGGGCTTCTCTCCCGTCCTGATCGTCTCCGCCTTGTGCAGGAAGACGATCGCCGTGTGCCGCACCAGATCCTCACCGTTCCAGCCGGGGCAGGCAGGCACAGGGCTGTCGAGAGTCGATTGGACGAGCCCCGAGAGAGCGGCATA
This sequence comes from Arthrobacter sp., assembly GCA_029257465.1. Lineage (GTDB taxonomy): Bacteria > Actinomycetota > Actinomycetes > Actinomycetales > Micrococcaceae > Arthrobacter_D. Next base: position 4,103 of record JARIBG010000144.1, read on the forward strand.
CTCCCGGTCCAGGTGCTCCCGGTACCGGTCGAAGGGAAGGGCATAGGGAGAGGGTCGGCTCATTCCTCGAGTGTAGGCGCGCACCTCGAACCCGGCGATGTTACCGCCGGGTAATGTGACCGGTATGCACCTGATCCTCCGCACGCTGCTGCTGCTGCTGACATCCCGCCGGCGCTCGCCCCTGAGCATCTGGGCGTCGAGCAGCGTACGGATGCGGGTCCTGGTGACCGACATCGACATCGCGATGCACATGAACAATGGCATGTACTTCTCGGTGTTCGACCTCGGCCGGTTCGACCTCATGGTGCGCAGCGGCGTGTGGCGGACCATACGCCGTCGAGGCTGGAGCCCTGTGGCCGCGGGGGAGACGATCAGTTTCCGCAAGTCACTCACGCTTGGGCAGCAGTACACCATCGAGACACGCATCATCGGCCTGGACGAGCGCGCCATCTACTTCGAGCAGCGCACGGTGGTCGAGGACGAGATCTACGCACGCGCCTTCATCGCCACGCGCCTCGTCTCCGCCTCCGGCCCGGTGAGCAACGAGGAGATCATCG
>JARIBG010000147.1 GCA_029257465.1 Arthrobacter sp.
CAACTGATTAGCAACCGCTTTACACAAGGCTTTGGCGTTGTACTTTTTTACCAGTCCTTGTGGGTATAGCGGCTGTAAAATCTCGCTAAAGGCCGCCCGCCAGCCCCACCAGACCGGCGTCGAACCCTGCGTCCGGGAGGATCTCGAAGCGGGAGCTCGGCGCCTCGCCGAGCGTTCCGGAGAGCGATTGGACGATCCCCGTGATGCAGAGCGTGAAGATTCCGGCGAGGAAGACGTACGTCGCGACGGCCCGGGCGCGGACACCGCGGGTGATGCCCCGGAGATTGAGCAGCACCAGGATCCCCACGCCGACCACGGCGAGCACGACGCGCGCGTCCTGAAGCGAGGGCGCGAGCGAGACGACGTACTGCGCCGCCGCCGAGACCGACACCGCCACGGTGAGCAGGTAGTCGATCATGAGCGCCGCGGCCACGGTGGCACCGGCGCGCGGCCCGATGTTCTGCTTCGCGATCGCGTAGTCCCCGCCGCCCGCCGGATAGGCGTGCACCGCCTGACGGTAGGAGGCGACGACCACGAGCAGGACGAGGATCACCGCCAGTCCGATCCATGGCGAGATGGTCACCGACGCCACACCCGCCAGGGCGAGGGTCAGCAGGATCTCGTCGGGTGCGTAGGCGACGGACGACAGGGCGCTCGCCGAGAAGACGGGCATGGCCAGTCGCTTGGGCAGGGCCTTGTTCCTCAGCCTGTCGCTGGCGAAGGGTTTGCCCACCAGCACCCGCTTCACGGCCTCCAGAAAAGTCAGCACAGGGCACACACTAGCGCGTCCGCCCCCGCCGGCCAGCCACTAGGCTTGAGGCCGGTGAGGCAGGGAACAGCAGGATCCGTACCGGGAACCAGTCAGGAATCAGGGGTGCCGCGCGTGGCTCATTTTGTGATCATGGGATGCGGGAGGGTGGGCGTCAGTCTGGCCCATACCCTGGACGAATCCGGCCACTCGGTTGCGATCATCGACCAGGACGATCGCGCCTTCCGCCGGCTCCGCTCCACCTTCGGCGGACGCAAGGTGACCGGCGTCGGCTTCGACCGCGACACCCTCAGATCCGCGGAGATCGAGGACGCCTACGCCTTCGCAGCCGTCTCCAGCGGCGACAACTCCAACATCCTGGCCACACGCGTCGCCAGGGAGACCTTCCACGTGCAACACGTCGTCGCCCGCATCTACGATCCCGGACGCGCCGAGATCTACCAGCGCCTCGGGATTCCGACGGTCGCTGCCGTCCGCTGGAGCGCCGATCAGGTGCTGCGCCGGATCCTGCCCGAGCAGACCATCAGTGGGGACTTCCGGGAGACCTCGGGCAGACTGATCCTCGCCGAACTGGTCCTCAGCGCGGCCTGGCTCGGGAAGTCCCTGCGCTCCATCGAGGTGGCGAGTGGTGCCCGTATCGCCTATCTCACGCGCTTCGGGGAGGGCATGCTGCCGACCACGGAGACGAGTTACCAGCAGGGGGACATCCTGCACGCCATGATGAAGACCACCGAGACGGACGAGATCGGGCGGATCCTCGCGGCCGCTCCGGAGGAGGAGATCCAATGAGGGTCGTCATCGCAGGGGCGGGCAGTGTCGGCTCCTCCATCGCCCGGGAACTGCTCGGCAACAAGCACGAGATCCTGCTCATCGACGAGAAGCCCGAGGCCATCGGTCGCAGCGGTCTCAAGGGAGCGAAATGGCTCATCGGTGATGCATGCGAACTCACCACGCTCAAGGACGCCCGCCTGGACGAGGCCGACGTCGTGGTCTCGGCGACGGGCGACGACAAGGTCAATCTGGTGGTCTCGCTGCTCGCCAAGAGTGAGTTCGGGGTGGGTCGTACGGTGGGCCGGGTCAATAATCCGAAGAACGACTGGATGTTCGACGACTCCTGGGGCGTGGATGTCGCCGTCAACACCCCGCGGCTCATGACGGCCCTGGTGGAGGAGGCCGTGGAGATCGGTGACCTGGTGCGTCTGCTGACACTGCAGACCGGTGTCTCGTCCATCGTGGAGTTCACCGTCCCCCAGGACTCCCCGCTCGTCGGTGGGACCGTCGGCTCGCTCATGCTGCCCGAGGACTGCGCCGTGGTGGCGGTACTGCGCGACGACTCGCCGTTCAGCCCCACGCCCGACGACGTCATCGAGGAGGGGGACGAGATCTTCTTCCTGGCCGCCATCGCGGTGGAGGATGAGCTGCGCGTGGCACTGGCCGCCCGTACCGAAGAGAATCAGCCCTGACCTGCTCCGAGCTTCACGGGTGCCCGGGCGGTTCGTGGTCCGGACCGGCGTCGTCGGCAGGTCCCGGGACCGTGACCCCCGGAATGGGCCGCGCCCGGGAGACCAGCCAGGCGAGCCAGATACCGAGGGCGTAGAGCGGCAGTCCCATGGCCACACGGGAGGAACCGAGGGCGGTCACGTTGTCGGCGAGATAGAGCGGTACCTGCACCACCAGCCGCAGCGCGAGCACGGACACGATGATCCACGTCGCGATCGCATAGGCGCGGACCCTCGCCGGTTCCTTCCGCCACTCGATGCCCTCGTTGCGGATGAAGCCGAAGAGGAGCCCTGCGAACGGCCAGCGGAAGAGCACCGAGGCGCTCATGGCGATGATGTAGGCGCCGTTGATGAAGAACCCCGGGAGGAAGAAGTCGGTCGCATTGCCGGTCCGCTGAGCCACGAAGGCGCAGAAGGCCACACCGACGAGCCCCGCGATGGCCTGCGTGAGGGGTGTCCGCGAAACGAGGCGGAGCACGGTGAACACCGCCGACACGGCCAGGGCGGCGATGAGCGAGACGCTCAGGTCCCGGGTGATCGTGAACAGGACGGTGAAGACCAGACCCGGGGCGATACTTTCGGCGAGTCCCTGGACGCCGCCGATCGAGGACAGCACATCGATCTGGCCCGACTCGTGACGGCGGACACCGGACTTCGCGGCGTACTGGGCCGCGACCTCGGCGGAGGTCGGGGGCGACTCCCGTCCCGGCCCGGGTCCTGCAGGGTCTCCGGCCGCGCCGGTCCCGTCGGTCGGCTGGCTCATGTCAGTACTCCTCGGGTCGGCCGATGATCTCGTAGCGCGGGTTGTACACGGTGGGAGTCCCTCCGACCCGGCTCAGCATGCCTTCGAAGCGCAGTGCCACCCCGGCCTGGATGCCGGGGACCTGGCGCTGGCCCATCCAGATGATACGGACACTCTCCCCTGCCGCGTTACCGTCGGATCGGTCGGGTCGATCGATCCGCGCGAGGACGGAGAACGACGGCGACGACGAGGCAGGAGCGAGCGTCACCCGGTCGATGACACCGCGGGCCCTGATCCTGCCGCGCTCGGGCAGCAGGGGCGCGGGAGCCCGGTCCACCGATGCTCCCGCCGGGGTGGTACCGGGTGCGAGCGGACGGGCGGACACGACTAGCGGGTCTCGGTGATCTCGGGACCGCGCTCCAGCGGGAACAGGTCCTTCCGGGCGGGTCCTGCCGCTGGAGCCGTGGGGGCGGCGCTCGCGTTGTTCGGCAGCCGGAGCTGCAGCAGCTCGCGCGGCGGGAGCGGGTGGTCCCCACGGATCACCACGACGCTGCGGAAGAGCTGCTCGACGGGCGCCGCAGCTGCGGGAAGCAGTGCAGCCGGACCACCGAAGACACCGCGGAGGAACCAGCGAGGGCCGTTCACCCCCACGAACCGCGCCACACGGAGCCCTGCCTGACCATCGGGGGTCCTGGCGGGGACCTTCGCGAGGAGTTCGGTGCCCAGCACGCCGGGCCGCTCCTCGACGGAGCCTCCCTGGGAGCCCACCGAGGTACCGATCTGCTCCCGGATCTCGTCCCAGAGACCCTCGGTCCTGGGAGCGGCGAATGCCTGCAGCTGCAGCGTCGAGCCGGCGAGGTCCAGGGTCACGGCGATGACCCGCTTGCTGCGCTCCTCGACCTCCAGTCGCAACTGCAGCCCCTCGGCCGCCCTGATCCTGAGCGCACCGAGATCGATGTAGCCGCTCTGCGTGTCCTGCTCCGAGGCATCGTAGGGGCCGAGCACGGCCCGATCGTAGTCCGTCGTCGACACGTGCGCCGCGGGTGCGGGAGTCTGTTCGGCCGGAGTGTCCTCGGACGGGGTTCCCGTACCACCGGCGGCACTACCGGCACTACCGGCGTTGTTACCGGCGGAGCTCTGGGCGGGCGCGGCGTCGCTGGTCGCAGCCGCGGCGGCCTCGGCCGTATCCGGTTGCGAGGGTGTATCGGTGGTGCCGTTGGTGCCTGTGGTGTCGTTCTGCTTCTTCTTCCTGGGGCGCCCGAAAGCCATGGAGCCGGTCCTTTCCTTCAGTGATCACATTCTGTCGTCGTCTGGGCAGCTGTGCCGTAGTGTCCGTGGTCAGCCGTCGGCCGGGGCATCGACCCTGACCGGGGTCGCGGGTGCGCCGAAGCCCCCGGTGGAGCCGAAGCCGTCGGTGCCGCGCACGCTGCCGGGCAGTCGATCCACCGCCGTGAAGACGGCATGCTCCACGCGCTGGATGACGAGCTGCGCGATCCGGTCACCGCGGTGCAGGTGCACGGTCTCGCTCGGGTCGGTGTTGAGTAGGCAGACCTTGATCTCACCCCGGTAGCCGGCGTCGACCGTACCGGGAGCATTGACGATCGTGACACCGTGGCGCACCGCGAGCCCTGATCGGGGGTGAACCAGACCGACGTAGCCGAGGGGAAGGGCGAGGGCGACACCCGTCGGCACGAGCCCGCGTCTGCCCGGTTCCAGCACGACGTCGACGGCGGTGCGGAGATCCGCGCCGGCATCACCCTCCGTGGCGTACGCAGGCGGCTCGAGTCCGTCGTCGAGCATCACGATCTGGACCTGAAGGCCCTGCTGTACACCCATCGACCGCATCTCCAACGCACCCTATCCGCTGACCAGCCCCCCACTTTAGCGCCTTTGTCCGTGGGCGAACTGACCTCCGGCGAAAGGGTGGAATGCTGGAGTCATGTCCAGCACGCCGGAGGAACTGCCCTCCACCACACCGAACGCGCCCGTCCTCTACGAGGAGCGGCTCTGGCCCTCCTTCTGGGTATGGGTCATCGCGGCGGGCTTTTCCGCGGCCACCATCGTGATGTTCGCCCCCATCTCGCTGGAGGTCGCCTACGCCGTCGCGGTCGTCACCGCGGTGGTCGTCTTCACCCTGCTTTTCCTGTCCACACCGCGCATCGAGGTCACGGCCCAGACCCTGCGTGTGGGACGCGCACGGATCGAGCGGAAATACCTCGGAGAGGTGTCGTGGTTCAGTGGTGAGGACGCCACGTACCAGCGCGGGCGAGGGCTGAACGGTCTGGCGTACCTGTGTATCAGGGGCTGGATATCTCCCGTCGTCAGGGTGGAGGTCACGGATCCCGAGGACCGCACGCCCTACTGGCTCACGTCCTCCCGCACTCCTGAACGCCTCGCCGCGGCCCTGACCGCCTGAGAGCACCCAGCTGAGAGCACTCGGCTGAGAGCCTGGGCTGTCCACCCTGTCCTCAGCCCTCACAGTCCTCGCAGTAGAGGACTCCGTCCTGCTGCAGCGCGATCTGCGACCGGTGGCGTACGAGGAAGCACGAGGCGCAGGTGAACTCATCGGCCTGGGGCGCCAGGATCTGTACGGCGATCTCCTCGCTCGACAGGTCGGCCCCGGGCAGGTCGAAGGAGTCTGCGGCCGCGATCTCGATGTCGTCGATCTCCTGCTGCGTGGTGTGTCCCGCCGCCGTCTGCGCTGTCGTTCCCATCTCAGCCGTCCCGTTCTTCGTCTCTTCGTCGTCATTGGTGCTCTGGTGATGCCCTGTCCGAATTGTGGCCGGTCCCGTTCTACCGTCCGCCACTCGGCTCCCATAACGCTGGGCGCGCTCGATTTGTGCCCGTCAGCCCGCGGCAGCCGTCGCCACGCCCGGGCGTGTAGTAGGAATGGCTGCGATTCAGTGGCACAGTTTCACCAAGGGATCACTGTCGGCTGGAGGAATTGATGCAGGAGTTACGCCTGGTGGGCGTCCAGGAGGACGGCAACCATCTGCTGTTGAGCAGTGAGCAGGGCGTGTCCTTCCGACTGCCCATCGACGATGCGTTGCGTCGGGCGAGTGCGTCGTCCCCCGGTGCCGGAGAGCAGCCGCTACCCACCGCCGTCGAGCAGCACCAAGCGCAGACCCTCCCTGAAAAGCCCCGGGCCAGGCCCACCCGGGCCCCCGTCCACCTGACGCCCCGCGACATCCAGGCCCGGATCCGCGCGGGCGCCTCCGCCGAGCAGGTCGCCGAGGAATCCGGTCTCGAGCTCTCCCATGTGCAGCGGTACGAAGGGCCGGTTCGCGCTGAGCGCGACTGGGTCGCGTATCTGGCACAGCGCGTCGAGGTGGCTTCGCCCCTGCCAAGTCACGACGGCTACCGCTCCGCCTTCGGGGACAGCCCCGCGCTGCTGGGGGACATGGTGGCGTTCCGGGTGCAGGAGTTCGGGATGGACCAGGCGGAGCTCGAGTGGGACTCGTGGCGCCGCGCGGACGGCTCATGGCATGTGGAGGTGGCGTTCGACCTCCCCGAGGATTCCAGGGTGGATCTGGGGGAACAGCCTCCTGCCCGGTGGAACTACAACCCGACCCGGAAGACCGTCACCAACGCCAACAGGTGGGCGCAGGTCCTGAGCGAACTCGAACCCCTCGACGGGCCCCTGCCTCCACGGCGACTCAGCGCCGTCGCAGACCGGGTGTTCGACTTCGAGGCCGACAGGGCGGAGCCTTCCTCCCCCGCTCCTGACTCCGTCGATGCAGGCTCCCCGGATGCTTCCTCCCCCGACACGGACCAGGACGGTCTGCTCGATGTGCTCCGCTCCCGCCGCGGTCAGCGCTTGGGCACGGACGAGGACGGCGACGATGCGCTCGCGGAACTCCTCACGAGAGGCAGCATCCCCGCGGCTCATCCCCGTGCGGAGGATGCCCCTGACGCCGGGAACGCCGAGGATGAGCCGCAGCCCGGTGCCGCCGGTCTGAGTCTGGCTCCGCGGGTGACCGGGCAGGACGATGAGACCGAGGGGCCCGGTGCAGCCTTCAATCAGGACGGCACGCCCAGGCTGTACGAGGGGGTCAGCACGGAGACCCGCGAGATCAGCATCTTCGCCCATCCGGCGCGGGGTCCGCAGCGGGCAGCGCAGCGGCCGGCAGCCAAGGACGCAGGCCGCGAGGTTCCGGATGACCGGGAGGACACATCGGCGTCCGATGCCGCAACCACGTCGGTGAGGGATGCGCGGGGTCGCTCAGGCAGGGACGCCGGTCAGGGCGCAGGCACCGGTACCGACCGAGATCCTCAGAAGGGCGCCGACAGCAACGCCGACAAGGACGGCGCGGAGCAGGCCGCCGATCGCCGGCCGAAGCCCAAGCGCTCCAGTGTCCCGAGCTGGGACGACATCGTCTTCGGCCGCAGGAGCGACTGACAGTGCCCTGTCCGCAGGGCACTGTGCTGCTGATCGGATCTCAGCGCCCCTGACCGTGGAGCGCTGATCCGTCCGGGGCCCACGTCGCCTCGAACGGGAGCGGCACCTCGTTCGCGTACAGCGACGGCGATGCTCTCGAGGTGTGCCGGCGCATGTGGTGACGTCGGCAGAGTGTCTCGTACCCGACGACGGGCCCGTCCGGTGTATCGCTCGATGGGTCCGCGGACGCGTCCACATCGCCCACCACCATCTGATCGCCCTCGACGACCATGACGCCGTCGAGCGTGCGCGCATTGTGTGTGGCACGTCTTCCGCACCAGCACAGCGCCTCGACCTGCAGTACCTGGACCCGGTCCGCGAGCTCGATCAGCCGCTGCGAGCCGGGGAACAGTCTGGTGCGGAAGTCGGAGGTGATGCCGAAGCAGAAGACGTCGATGCCCATCTCGTCCACGACCCGGGCCAGCTGATCCACCTGGTCGGTGGTGTAGAACTGGGCCTCGTCGGCGACGACGTAGTCGACGCGGGCGCCCATGGTCTGACGGACGGCCAGCTCCTCCCAGAAGTCGGTGCCCGGAATCACCTCGACGGCTGCCACGCGCAGTCCCAGACGACTCGAGATCGTCGACTCGCCACCTCGATCATGGGAACTGAACAGCACACCGCGTCGCCCACGGGCCTTGTGATTGTGATCCATCTGCAGGGCCAGGGTGGACTTGCCGCTGTCCATGGTGCCGGAGAAGAAGATCAGTTCAGCCACGACCGGCTGCCCTCCGACCCGTCCGGCTCCCCCGGGACGACGGGATGTTCCCGGTCGGGATGCTCAGGAGCGGGATCTCCCGCTCCACGCGCGTCAGGGAGCCGTGCTGACCGATCATCCCGAACGCCGCCGGTTCGGTCCGCCGCCCGTCGAAGAGGGCGATCGGCTCCCTGGCCATGACCAGCAGATCCCCGATGCGCGGCAGCACGGTCTCGCTCACGGTACCGAAGTAGCCCTCGAGCACCGCTTCGTCCCTGGTCAGGATCCAGGCGCGCGACCCGAAGGCGTCCTGCCACCGCGCCGCGAGGTCATCGCGCCCGGTACGGTCCAGGTCCGGCTCGAGATAGAGGTGGACCATCCGTGGCTCTCCGCCGGTGTGCGCCACACCCTCGACGAGGCCGGGCTGCTCGGCGTAGTCGAGGCGCTGCGCGGCCGGGACATCCACCATGCCGTGATCGGCGCTCAGCAGCAGGAGCGTACCGGGCGGCACGCGCCGGGCCAGGAGCTTCAGCGCCGCATCGAGTTCCTCGAGAGCGCGGATCCACTGCACGGACGCCACACCGTACCGGTGCCCGGCCTTGTCGAGATCGTTGACGTAGAAGTACATGAGGACCCTCGGATCACCGGCGAGGTGCTCGGCGGCGGCGTCGATCCGGGCCTGGATGGTTCCGGCTCCGACGAATCGGCCGCCGCGCAGAGCCGCCCGCGTCATCGGCGAGTCGGCGAAGCGTGGCTGGCTCACGGTGACCACCGGCAGGTGCTCGGCCGCGCGCTCGAAGACCGTCGCATGAGGCTGCCAGCTGAGCGGGTCCACGCCGCTGTCCCAGCGTCCGAGCATGTTGACCACGCGGCCCTGCGCCGGATCGAGGACGTCGTACCCCACGAGTCCGTGCCGGCCCGGCGGCAGGCCGGTACCGAGGCTGGCCAGGGACGCAGCGGTCGTGGAGGGGAAAGCAGCCGACAGCTTCCGTGCCGCTGCGAGGCCCTCCCGCAGGAAGGGGGTGTGGGCCGCGTACTTCCGCAGGAGCATCAGGCCGAGGCCGTCGACCATCACGACGACGACCCGCCGTGCGGGCGGCAGGCCCAGCGTGTTGTCGAATCCCTCGACCCCCAGCGCCGCGGCGGAACTGGGCATCAGCTCGGCGATCGTGGAGACGCCGTAGGCCGGCGGGGCCGGAAGAGGCTCCCGGTGCAGGACAGGCATGGAGGACTACCGCTGGTGGTGGGCCCGGGTGAACCGTCCACCGAATCCGGGCTGGCGGCGCACCGGAGGATCCACGACGTAGCCGCCGGACGTCGGGCTGGCCGTGTTCACCTTCCGCAGTGCCCGGGCGAACGCCTTGGCGTTCTGTACCGCCTGTACGCCGTCGGCCTCGGCACTGACCCGCAGGACGATGTCCTCCTGCGCCACAGTGCCCGTGTAGCCGTGATCGGCCTCGCACTGGGGGTCACCGCAACTGGCCGGCCCGAGGTCCAGGCGCTGCCCGCCGGACCAGGCGATGGCGAGGGTCATCTCCCTGACCTGGTCACTGGGTTTGTAGTCCTGAGGCTGGGCGTAGAGATAACTGAGCACCACCGAGCGGATCTGGCTCACCGGGACGGACTCGGTCGAGATCTGCGCCATGACCTGCTCGCCGGCCTCGTCGAGCTCCTGGTCGTCCACGTGCGTGATGACGAGCATGTCCTCGGTGAGCACGAGCACGGTGATGTGCCGGTGCACCTCGGTGCGCTCGAAGTGGGTCTCGAGATGTGCGACGTGGGACAGTGGCTCGCGGCCGTCGAGGGCGTCATGGACGACGTCGGCCACCAGCCGGGGGTAGAAGCCCGCGCGCTCGAGGGATGCATCGAGGTCGCGCCGCTGGGCGGAGAGCGATGGGGTCATGTGCCCCAGTTTCCCCCACGGGACGCTTCAGTGCCTAACTGTCGTCACCCGGTGGGTGGATCAGTCGCGCATCGCCCTGCGTGCGCTGTCGGTGCGACGCCGCGGGTTCCCGACGTCGATCGCAGCATTGAGCACACAGAGCCCGGAGGTCGCGGCGAGCACCGGGGTGAGGTCTATCCTCGCGATCTCGGGATGGTTGTCCTTCAGCAGGGCCACACGCGCGAGAACGTCCTCGAGGGCCGCGATGTCCGCCGGCGGCAGGCCCTGGTAGCCGAAGAGCTTGCGGGACGCACGCGGTGCGCGGATCAGATCCGCGACGTCGCCGGTGCTCAGGGGCGGGACGGCGTGCGCCCAGTCGTCGAGCAGATTGACGGCGTCGCCGGCCAGACCGAAGGACACCACCGGGCCCATGAGCGGATCCTCGATGGCCTGGATACTGCACGCCTGACCCGAGGGTGCCATGGACTGGACCTCCATCCCGAAGCTGCCGAAGGGCGCCAGGACCTTCTCCATCTGGGTGATGTTCTCCCGCAGCGCCGCGGCGTCGTCGATGTTCAGCCGGACCCCGCCGAGATCGAGGCGGTGCCGCAGGTGCTCGTCCATGGTCTTCAGGGCGACCGGCCAGCCCAGGCGCGAGGCCTCCTCGACGGCCTCGTCCGCGGACGAGAAGCGGGCGGACGGCAGGAGCCCGATGCCGTAGGCGTCCAGCAGCGCGGCACACTCCTGAAGGGTGAGCCTGGTCAGTTCGACGTCGGCCACGCGGGAGCGCACCCGCCCCAGCAGGCGCGAGGCCTCCTCGGCGTCGACGCCGTCCGGGTCGAGGAACTCGCCGTGGTCCCGGGTACGCCACAGCGAGTAGCGCACCACGGCCCCGAGCGCAGCCAGGGCCGCACCCGGACTGCGGAAGCACGGCAGCCCGCGCTGGAGCGGAAGTGTCTGTTCGAGCGGCGGTGTCTGTTCGAGCGGCGGTGTCTGTTCGAGCGGCGGTGTCTGTCGGAGCGACGGCGCCGCCGCTACCAGCCCGTCGAGCTGGAGCCCCGGGTCGAGGATGCCCGTGAAGGAGACGATCACGGGTTTGCCCGCCTCCTCGGAGCACTGTTGCAGGCGGGCCGCGATGGACTCGGCGGTCAGTCCGCGGGCGGGCAGCGTGGTGACTATCGCGGCGTGGACACGATCATCCGCGAGCGCCCGCATGACTGTCCCGGCGAGAGCGGGCAGGGCCACCGACTGGCCCGTGTCGAGCTGCAGCGAGCTCTCGAGTACCGCGACGGTCATGCCCTGCGCGACGACGGCGTCGGCGACCACCTTCCCGAGGGCCGAGGAGTTACTGAACACGGCCACACCGGGCCCGCGTGGCAGCGGCTGACTCGCGACGATCTGGGCGATGTCCATCAGCTGTTCGGTCGTCTCGACGCGCATGACACCCGACTGCCGGAGCATCGCGTCGAGGGCTCCGGGAGGAGCCTGAGAGGTTCGCACGGCATGCCCCGGCGGCAACTGCAGACCCGTGACGTCCGACTTGGCGACGATGACGGGCTTCGTGCGGGCCAGGCGCCGGGCGATCCGCGAGAACTTCCTCGGATTGCCGATCGACTCGAAGTACAGGCCCACGGCGCGCGTGGTCGGGTCGTCCTCCCAGAACTGCATGGCGTCGTTCCCGGAGACGTCGGCGCGATTGCCCGCCGAGATCACGGAGGACACCCCGAGACCGCGCCGGTGCGCGCTGGCATACAGCAGCACGCCGAGACCGGCGGACTGACTGAACAGCGACAGGGCGCCGCGCTCGGGCAGCTCGGGTGCCATCGAGGCATTGAGCCGGACGGCCGGATCGGTGTTCACGAGTCCCAGCGACGCCGGGCCCACCACGCGCATACCGTGCGCCCGGGCCCTGCGCACGAGTGCGCGCTGCCGCACCAGCGACTCCCCGTCGTCGTCGTATCCGGCCGTCGCGATGAGCAGCCCCGACACGCCCGCCCGTGCGCACTCGTCGACCACCGCGTCCAGCTGCCCGTGCGGGACGGCGATCACGGCCAGGTCCACCGGCTCCGGCACCTCCGTGATGGACGCGTACGAGATCATGCCGTGCAGCTCGAAGGCGTCGGGGTTGACTGCGAACACGCTGCCCGTGAAGCCGCCGTCGACCAGATGTTCCAGCAGGGCGTGGCCCACGCTCCCGGGCTCGCGGCTCGCCCCGATCACAGCCACCGACGACGGCGTCAGCAGTTCGGCCATGCTGCGCGCCTCTGCGCGGTGCTCCCGCGCCTCCATGACGGCGCGGGACTTCCGCGTGGGATCGATGTCGAAGCCGAGCATGACGACGCCGTCGTCGAAGTGCCGGTCGACCTCGTAGCCTGCTTCCGCGAAGACCGTGATCATTTTCCGGTTCTCGGGGAGCACTTCGGCGGAGAAGCGGCGGATCCCGTTCTCGCGGGCCGCGGCGGCGAGGTGCTCGAGCAGGATGGAGCCGAGCCCTCTACCCTGGTACGAGTCCGAGACGTTGAACGCCACCTCGGCCTCGAGCGGATCGTCCAGCCTGTCGTAGCGACCGATGCCGATGATCTCCGCACCCCGGGTGATCACGAATGCGACCCGGTCACGGTGATCCACCTCGGTGAAGCGCTTGAGCTCCTTGGCGCTGAGTTTGGCCTTGTACGTGAAGAATCTGAGGTAGATGGAGTTCTGCGACTGCCGGACGTGGAACGCCTGCACGGCGTCGGCGTCCGGCGGCAGGATCGGCCGAAGATGGGCTGTCCCGCCGTCGCGGAGGATGACATCGGCCTCCCAGTACGAGGGGTATTGTCCGTCCGTCACCATAGACTCAGGGTAGTCGGCCTCCCCCGATCACGCGGTATGCCCCGTCAGGGCGTCCGCGTCCAGGGTTGTTCGCAGAGGCAGGCCGGGGACACCTTTCTTCGTCCATGCTTTCGTCCATGCTTTCGTCCATCGAGTTGTTGAGGAACCGCCACGCATATGGCCAGGCGCCAGAAGTCCGCACCCGCGGAGGACTACACCGAGAAGATCATCGACATCGATGTCGAGACCGAGATGGAGGAATCGTTCCTCGAGTACGCGTACTCGGTGATCTATTCGCGGGCACTGCCCGATGCCCGCGATGGTCTCAAACCCGTCCAGCGCCGCATCCTCTACATGATGGCGGACATGGGGCTGCGCCCTGACCGCGGCCATGTGAAGTCGGCGCGCGTGGTCGGCGAGGTCATGGGCAAGCTGCACCCGCACGGCGATACCGCCATCTACGACGCCATGGTGCGCATGGCCCAGGACTTCTCCCTGCGGCTGCCGCTCATCGACGGTCACGGTAACTTCGGTTCGCTCGACGACGGTCCAGCGGCCGCACGGTACACCGAGGCCCGCCTCGCGGCGCCCGCGCTGACCATGACCGATCATCTCGACGAGGACGTCGTCGACTTCGTCCCGAACTACGACAACCAGCTCACCCAGCCCGAAGTGCTCCCGGCCGCGTTCCCGAATCTGCTCGTGAACGGCGCGAGCGGGATCGCCGTCGGCATGGCCACCAACATGGCGCCGCACAATCTTGGCGAGGTCATCGCGGCTGCCCGCCACCTGATCGAGCACCCGGATGCCTCGCTCGAGGACCTGATGCGCATCGTCCCGGGCCCCGATCTACCCAGCGGCGGCAGGATCGTGGGGCTCGGCGGTATCCGCGACGCCTACACGAGCGGCAGGGGCTCGTTCCGCACCCGGGCCACCGTGGCCGTCGAACAGCTCTCCGCTCGCCGGACGGGGATCGTGGTCACCGAGCTGCCCTACACGGTAGGACCCGAGAAGGTGATCGAGAAGATCAAGGATGCCGTCACCGCCAAGAAGCTGCAGGGCATCTCCGACATCGTCGATCTCTCGGACCGCACGCACGGCCTGCGCCTGGTGATCGAGCTGAAGAACGGGTTCAACCCCACTGCGGTCCTGGATCAGCTGTACCGTTTCACGCCCATGGAGGACTCCTTCGGCATCAACAATGTGGCGCTCGTGGACGGTCAACCGCGAACCCTGGGGCTCATCGAGCTGCTGCAGGTCTATCTGAGTCACCGGATCCTCGTCGTCCGCCGGCGGACCTCGTACCGGCTCAGGCGCAAGCGCGAGAGACTGCATCTCGTCGAGGGCCTGCTCATCGCCATCGTCGACATCGACGAGGTGATCCAGATCATCCGCTCCTCCGACGAGTCGGCCGCAGCACGCGAGCGACTCATGGCGATCTACGATCTCTCCGAGGTGCAGGCGAACTACATCCTGGAACTGCGCCTGCGCCAGCTGACCAGGTACTCGCGCATCGAACTGGAGAAGGAGCAGCAGCAGCTGCACGGCGAGATCGCCGAGCTGGAGGCCGTCCTTGGCTCGGAGGACAGACTGCGCACCCTCGTCTCCGACGAACTCGCCGAACTGTCCGCGAAGTTCGCCACGCCGCGACGCACGGTCCTGCTCGAGTCCGAGGCCTCGGCGCCGGTCAGGAACCACCTCCCGGCTCCCGGCCGGTCGGCGAAGATCGTCCTGCCGCTGGAAGTCCCCGACGATCCGTGCTGGGTCCTCCTCTCGGCCTCCGGGCAGCTGGCCCGCACCTCCGAGCAAGAGCCCCTGGGCGACGGTCAGCGGATCCGGCACGACGCTCTGACCTCCGTGGTCGCCTCGACCGCCCGCGGTGAAGTGGGCGCGGTGACGAGCGCGGGGCGCATGATCCGCCTGCAGGTGGTCGACATGCCCGCCCTGCCCCCGTTCAACGGAACGCCGAATCTCGCGGGAGGAGTGCCCTCGAAGGAGTTCCTCACCCTGGAGCGGGGTGAGCGTCTCGTCGGACTGAGCACGCTGACCACGGTGGTCGCCGTGGGCACCGTGCAGGGGGTGGTGAAACGGGTCCAGCCCGAGTACCCATTGAACCGGGACGACTGGGAGGTCATCTCGCTCAGGCCCAAGGACGCCGTCGTGGGCATCGCACCGGCTTCGGACGAGGACCAGTTGGTCTTCATCACCTCCCAGGCGCAGTTGCTCCGCCTTCCCGCCTCCGCCGTGCGGGTGCAGGGCCGGATGGCCGCCGGGATGACCGGCATCAAGCTGTCGGCCGGTGACACCGTGCTCCACTTCGGCTCGGTCGCAGCAAGGGACGAGCAGGCGGTGGTGGTCACCGTGACCGCGCTGGGCACCGACGCACCGGATGCCGCCCATGGATCCGCGAAAGTGACCGAGCTCGGTGAGTACCCGATCAAGGGCCGGGCCACGGCCGGGGTCCGGGCGCACCGGTTCCTGCGCGGGGAGGAAGCGTTGGCCCTGGCCTGGGCCGGTCACGGCCCGGCGCGGGCAGCAGCCGCCAACGGCGTCGCCCGCGCCCTGCCCACGGAGCACGGTCGGCGCGATGGTTCCGGGGTGCCCCTCACGCAGCGGATCGACGCCGTCGGGCCTGCCCTGGCCGGACTCATGGAAGCGTCCGATCCGCACTCCACCGGCTCCCCGACATCATGGGGCGCACCTGCACCGCAGGACGACGGTCAGGGGACCCTGCTGTAATCCGTGCCCGTGGATGGACCGTGCCGCGCCGGTGGTCAACGCCGGAGCGTCAGCGGCAGGTCGTCAGCGCCGGGGCGTCAGCGGCAAGTCGAAGACGACGGAACGCTGCGTGGGGACGTAGCCCATGCGCTCGTAGAGTCCCAGCGCGCCCGACGGGTTCTCGGTGTCCACGCCCAGCCCGGCATTGGCCATGCCCGCCGCACGATAGCGCTTCATCGCCTCGGTCAGCAGTGATGCGGCGAGTCCCCTGCCGCGCCAGGATCTCCTGACGCCGAGAAGATCCGTGTAACCCTCGGAATGGCCGAGCAGTCGCTCGGACTCGGGATCGTAACTGGCCAGCTGGTACGCCACCACCTCGTTGCTGTCCGGATCCAGCAGTGCCAGGCTCCAGTCGCTGCGGAACTCGGGATGGCTGATCGTGAACTGCCATGATTCCCGGTCGCGGGGCTCGCTACCCCAGTGGTCCCGGAAGGCGTCGTTGTGGGCGAGCCGAACGAGCTCGGCGATATCCCGCCCGGCGTCGTCGTCGAAACTGACGAGGTCCAGTTCCCCCGGGAAGGGCAGGTCGGTGATCGGCTGATCGAGCGGCCTGGTCATCTCGGTGAAGTAGCGGACGATCTCACTGCCGGACGCCGTGAGCAGACCCAGATGCGAGCCGTTGCGTTCCTCGACGTAGTTGCGCAGCGTGCCCGTTGCCCTGCCCGTCTCGTGGAGGCGCTCACCGGCCCGCCACGCCTGCCAGGCGAAGACCGCGCGACCGACGCCGCGCCGGCGCCACACCGGATCGACACCTCCGGCACCATGGACGAGGCACGATCCCGGATTCATCGAGAGCCGCCCGAAGGCGCGTGGTACGCCGTCGTCGTCGAAGCCCGCGACGGTGTCGCGCCGGGAATCGTTCTTCGAGGCATGCAATGCCTGCTCCAGGTCAGCACGCTGTTCCACCCAGTCCGGCTCGTCCACCTCGGCGATCCGCCGGCTCAGCGCGAGCCAGGCATCGATGTCCGCGTGGGCAAGGGGACGCCACTGCAGGATCTCGGGTAGAGGTGGGGCAGCGGAGCCTGGCTCCTGCTGCGTCCTGCCGCTCGCGTCGGGGCTGGTCGTACTCATGCCCTCACCCTAGGGCAGCGCTCTCCCATGGGATCACTCCCCTGGGCACCCTCCTATCGGAACACTCCGGTGGGGCGGACTTCGGCACCGCCGCTTACATCAGTTCTACATAGAGTAGAAATGGTGGGCCAGGGGCTGTATCTTGAAGTGACCCGGGCGTGTGCCGTCCGGGGAGCGGAACCGATCCCCGGACAGCGGGACCGGAACGCGGAGCGAATCGAAGGAAGAACAGGGAAGACATGGCAACGCTCGGAGACCTCGAACGCACTGTGATGGACCTCCTCTGGGCGACGACCGAGGCGACGACGGCCAACGAGCTCCGTGACGCCATTGCCGAAGCCCCGTCGGGCGAAGTAGGACGCGAACTCGCCGTCACCACGGTGCTCACCGTATTGTCACGCCTGGAGAAGAAAGGCCTCGTCGAGCGTGAGCGCGACAGTCGCCCCCACCGCTACCGGTCCGTGACGACGCGCGAGGACCACACCGCCGAACTGATGCACGAGGTGCTGGTCACCGCACCGGATCGCGACGCCGTCCTCGCCCGGTTCATCGGTAGCGTGTCCGAGGCCGAGGCACAGACTTTGCGGGCGCTGCTCGGCGGCAGCTGACTGCTCCGTGTTCTGGGCCTCCTACTTGCTCGCGGCCCTCGCGATCATCCTTGCATGGCCCGCGCCCATCGCGCTCTCACGGGCACACTGGAGCGCACGCGCTCCCTTCTCAGCCATGGTGCTGTGGCAGTCGATAGCACTCGCCGGTGGGCTGTCCATGATCGGCGCAATGATCGTCTGGGGCCTGGAACCCCTCGGGGACAATCTGGTCTCGGCGTCGGCCGGATTCTTCAATCTGCTGCTCAACGATGATTCGGTGCAGACCCTCGGCGTGCTCCATGTCTTCGCGATCAGTGCGGGGATCCTGTTGTTCGCCCACCTCGTGTTCACCCTGGCCCTGACCTACGTGCGCGTCCGTCGGCAGCGGAACCGGCACAGGGACATGCTGACCCTGCTGAGTTCACCCTCGCGTGATCAGCCGGCCACGCTGGTCATCAGCCACCCGGCGCCGGTGGCCTACTGCCTCCCGGGTGGGGCACGCTCGGTCACCGTGATGTCGGACGGGCTCGTGGACCTGCTCACGCGCAGGGAGCTCGACGCCGTCCTCACCCACGAGCACGCGCATCTGCATCAGCGTCATCATCTCCTGCTCTGGGCCTTCGCCGCCTGGCGCTCCGCCCTACCCTGGCTGCCAACGTCGCAGCTGGCCCAACGGGCGGTCAGCGAGCTGATCGAGATGCTGGCGGACGACGAGGCGCTGCGTCAGGTGGACAGGCAGACGCTCATCCGGGCCATCGTGATCGTCGGCTCCGGTGCGCCTCCGCAGGACGCGCTCGCGGCACCGCTGACGGCGGAGGCCGTCCATGCGGGCGCCGTGCCCGCCGGGACCGGTCAGGACAGCACCCAGTCCACTGCGCACCGGGTCCGCCGGCTGCTCACCCCGCTGCCTCCCCTGAATCACCTGCAGCAATCGGCGGTCCTCGCCACGGCGGGCCTGCTCCTGGTGGTACCCCCGGTGCTCCTGGTGGTTCCCGACCTGCTCGGTTGAGGCGGGTCAGGCGTCGATCCGGTCGCGATCGAGGGTCGAGGCGCCCGCGACGATGAAGTCCTTGCGCGGGGCGACATCGCTGCCCATCAACAGACCGAAGACGCGCTCGGCCGATTCGGCTTCCTGGATGCGTACGCGCCGCAGGGTCCGATGCCGTGGATCCATGGTGGTCTCCGCGAGTTGGTCGGCGTCCATCTCACCGAGACCCTTGTACCGCTGGATGGGCGACTTGTACCGCTTGCCCTGCTCCTCCATGGCCGTCAGGAGGCGCGTCAGTTCCGCTTCCGAATAGGTGTAGATCATCTCGTTGGCCTTCGACCGAGCAGTGATCACCTCGACGCGGTGCAGGGGCGGAACCGCCGCGTACACCCGCCCTGCCTCGACCAGGGGGCGCATGTAGCGGAAGAACAGGGTCAGCAGCAGGGTGCGGATGTGCGCTCCGTCGACGTCGGCGTCGGTCATCAGGATGACCTTGCCGTAGCGGCGTGCGTCCAGCTGGAAGCTGCGACCGGAGCCGGCGCCGATGACCTGGATCAGGGCGGCACACTCGGCGTTGGAGAGCATGTCCCCCACCGAGGCCTTCTGCACGTTGAGGATCTTCCCGCGGATGGGCAGCAGCGCCTGGTAGTCCGAGGATCTGGCGTTCTTCGCTGTTCCCAGCGCGCTGTCACCCTCGACGATGAACAGCTCCGAGCGCTCGGGATCGTCGATCCGGCAGTCCGCGAGCTTCGTCGGCATGGTCGAGGTCTCGAGGGCGTTCTTGCGGCGCTGGGTCTCCTTGTGCACGCGCGCGGAGACGCGGGACTTCATCTCGGCAACGATCTTCTCCAACAGGAGTGCGGACTGCGCCTTGTCGTTCCGTGCTGAGGAGGTCAGTTGGGCCTGCAGTTGCTTCTCGACCACCTTCATCACGATGCCCTTGACCGCGGACGTCCCCAGGATCTCCTTCGTCTGACCCTCGAACTGCGGTTCGGCGAGGCGCACGGTGAGGACGGCGGTGAGACCGGCGAAGACGTCGTCCTTCTCGATCTTGTCAGCGCCCACCTTGAGCTTGCGCGCGTTGTCGCCGATCACCTTGCGGAACGTCTTCAGCAGGGCCTGCTCGAAGCCGCTCTGGTGGGTGCCGCCCTTGGGGGTCGCAATGATGTTGACGTAGCTGCGCAGCGTCGTCTCGTACCCGATGCCCCAACGCAGCGCGATGTCGACCTCGCAGTCCCGTTCCACCTCCGCCATCCTGCTGTGGCCGCGCTCGTCGAGGACCGGCACGGACTCCGTGAAGCGGCCCGATCCGTGCACCCGCCAGACGTCGGTGACGGCGGTGTCCAGCGCGAGGAACTCCGCGTACTCGGAGATCCCCCCGTCATGCTGGAAGACCTCCTCCACCGGCCCGGACTCGCCCGGGGTGCCGGGCAGCCTCCGTTCATCCCGCAGGGTGAGGCGGAGCCCGGGTACGAGGAAGGAGGTCTGCCGGGCACGGGTCTGCAACTCCTCGTAGGAGAACCGGGCGTCGGGGGTGAAGATCTGGCGATCGGCCCAGTACCGGAGGCGGGTGCCGGTCACGCCCCGCTTCGCGGTGCCGACGACCTCGAGCCGCGAATCGTCGATGAAGGGCTCGAAGGGGGAATCGGGCGAGGCCACCCTGCCGTCCCTGAACACTCCGGGCTCACCACGCCGGAACGACATCGCGTAGGTCTTGCCGCCCCGGTCCACGAAGACATCGAGCCGCGAGGACAGCGCATTGACGACGCTTGCACCCACACCGTGGAGTCCACCGGACGCGGTGTAGGATCCGCCGCCGAACTTGCCGCCCGCATGGAGCTTCGTGAAGACGACCTCCACGCCGCTCAGTCCGGTCCTGGGCTCGATGTCCACCGGGATACCACGGCCGTCGTCGTGGATCTCCACCGAACCGTCCCCGTGCAGGATCACCGCGATGTTCTGGCCGTAGCCCGCCAGCGCCTCGTCCACGGAATTGTCGATGATCTCCCAGAGACAGTGCATCAGGCCGCGCGAGTCCGTCGACCCGATGTACATGCCCGGACGCTTCCGGACGGCCTCGAGGCCCTCCAGGACCGACAGGTGGCGGGCGGTGTAGTTCGAGGTGGAAGGTGTCATGGAGGTCTCCTAGGCGTAGCGGGCACGATCCAGGACAGGCGTCAGGAGGGTGAGTGCGATTGCTCCCCCAGTTTACGGCCCATCGCCGACCACCTCCGCAGGCCACGATCGGCGCAGCGGGGCCATCGGGCCACCGTTTATACCCCCTCCTACGCCCCCAGCGAAAGCCGGCCCAGCCTGGAATGGACCGGTGACGAATAGTGGTTATATGAGTACACGATCCACAAGGAGGCATTCATGACCACTGCAGTAGCAACTCGCGAACTCACGGCCCTGGACCGCTGCGACCGATGCGGCGCCCAGGCATATGTGCGGGCGGTCCTTCAGTCCTCCGGTGGCGAACTTCTGTTCTGCGGCCACCACGCGCGTGCCGTCGAGGCGAATCTGAAGCCGCTCACCTCTCAGTGGCACGACGAGACCCAACGGCTGCACGAGAAGGCCGACGCCATCGCCGACTGATCGCTCACTGATCCAGGTCGACACCACGCAGATGTCCAGACAAGGAGCGCCCCGTGTACAGGCGCCGGGACGCGACGAGAAAGCCCCCTCCGGATCGGAGGGGGCTTTCTCGTGTCGCTGAAGGGGAGCCTACTCAGTCCAGGTAGTCCCTGAGCACCTGGGACCTGGAGGGATGACGCAGCTTGGACATCGTCTTCGATTCGATCTGACGGATACGCTCACGGGTCACGCCGTAGACCTTGCCGATCTCGTCCAGAGTCTTGGGCTGACCGTCCGTCAGTCCGAAGCGCATGGCGACCACGCCGGCCTCCCGCTCGGACAGGGTGTCCAGCACGGAATGGAGCTGCTCCTGCAGGAGTGTGAAGCTCACTGCATCGGCCGGTACCACGGCCTCAGAGTCCTCGATGAGATCGCCGAACTCGGAATCGCCGTCCTCGCCGAGCGGGGTGTGCAGCGAGATCGGCTCCCGGCCGTACTTCTGCACCTCGACGACTTTCTCCGGTGTCATGTCGAGCTCCAGTGCCAGCTCTTCAGGAGTCGGTTCGCGTCCCAGATCCTGCAGCATCTGGCGCTGCACACGGGCGAGCTTGTTGATGACCTCCACCATGTGCACGGGGATGCGGATGGTGCGGGCCTGATCGGCCATGGCCCGTGTGATCGCCTGACGGATCCACCAGGTCGCGTAGGTGGAGAACTTGAAGCCCTTGGTGTAGTCGAACTTCTCGACGGCGCGGATGAGACCGAGATTGCCCTCCTGGATCAGATCGAGGAAGAGCATGCCGCGGCCCGTGTACCGCTTGGCGAGTGAGACGACCAGGCGCAGGTTCGCCTCGAGCAGGTGATTCTTCGCCCGCTTCCCGTCGTGGATCACGAACTCGAACTCACGCTTGAGCTTCGCGTCCATCTCCGGGTCGGCCTTCAGCTTCGCCTCGGCGAACAGACCGGCCTCGATGCGCAGCGCCAGGTCCACCTCCTGCTCGGCGTTGAGCAGTGCGACCTTGCCGATCTGCTTGAGGTAGTCCTTGACAGGATCTGCAGTGGCCCCGGCGGACACCACCTGCTGCGCCGGCGCGTCGTCGTCGTCCGCGTCGGAGTACACGAACCCGGTGGTCGTTCCGACCTCGGCGGTCTCGGGTTTGGG
This sequence comes from Arthrobacter sp., assembly GCA_029257465.1. Classification (GTDB taxonomy): domain Bacteria; phylum Actinomycetota; class Actinomycetes; order Actinomycetales; family Micrococcaceae; genus Arthrobacter_D. The sequence continues at coordinate 22,002 of JARIBG010000147.1, forward strand.
ATCCTCCGTCTCGATCGTGGTCCCGACCACAGGATCCGTCGCCTCGACCGAGGCGGACTCCCTTGCCTGGACATCGGCGGTCGACGCCTTGGCGGCGGCAGCCGTGGAAGCCGCCTTCGTGGCCGGCTTCTTGGTCGCCACCCGTCGCTTGGTCGTGGTGGTACCAGCGTCTGTCGACGCCGGTGCTGCTGTCTTCTTGACCGACACGGAGAACCTTTCGAACGCACGAGGTGTAGCGCCACCAAAGGGGCAACGCGACTATGACCCTGTCAAGTCCGTGCTGGGTTCCAGCGGACTCCGACAGGACCTGTTCCCTGGGGAACCATCCTGCCGACCGGGCTATTCCCGGTGACCACCTGGCGCACGGACCCGACCGGGTCTCAGCCTCAATTGTCTCACGAGTGCATGGCGGGCCGGTAATCACGGGCGATGACGCCCGAGACTGAAGGACGGCGTTCCGGCCATCACTCGGGGGTCCACGCGGTGGAGCGGCTTCGCGCCCACACCGGCAGCCCACCGCGGTCCAGGAGCTCGTGGAGCAGGCGCGCCAGCCGGTACCCCGGCACGGCGCGCTCTGCTGCGTCGAGGAAGACCGCGGCCCTCGAGCCGCGTCCGCGCGCGTACTCGAACCACGCGGACATCGTCAGGGCCGCCGCGCGCGCCTCACCCGAGGACACCTCCGCGAGCCGACCCAGGACGTTTGCCATGGCGTCGACGCGCGCCCACAGGATGATTCCCGGGTGACGTCCCGCCAGGACATCGGTGTAGAGCAGAGCCGCTTCGGATCCCTCCTCCACCGTAGGGCACGGCCAGAGCCTGGGAGCCGCCGCGCCACCTGGACCATGCCGCCCCGCCTTCTGCTCGGCACGGACGGGGGCGTCCCCGCGGTGACCGGCTACGCTGGGCAGGATGCACGCCGCGGACATGTTCGCGGCGGCTGATCCCCCGACTCCGGCCGCCGGCCCCAGGAGTCCGCACGCCCTCACTCCTGCGAGCGCAGAGGCCGAGCCCAGGCACGCACTCACGAGGAGGAAGTCCCGGACGGTCCGGGATTCGATACTGGCGAGCAGGAAGCCCGTGAGCTGTGCCTCGGTATCCGGTTCCAGCGGCGCTCCGTCGATGACGGCGTCCCAGAGTGCGGAGGTTCCCTCGAACTGTGCAGGGGCCTGCCAGATCGCGCAGCACGCGGCGGCGTAGTGTGCCCGGGCGTCGTTGACAGCGCTGCACCGCGGCAGGGCGGCACCTTCTCCTGACAAAGCCGGGGAACCGCGCAGCACCGCTTCCGGTGCCGAGGGGTCGAAGGCACTTCCCCCGAAGATCAGTTCGGCATTCAGGACGCTGTGCACCACGGAGTCGAAGGAGTTCCCGGGCCAGGGGCAGCACTGCTCGTCCGCGCAGAAGTAGTCACGCCAGACAGAGTCCGAGGCCAGCAGCCCCGCACGCACGGGCAATCCGGCCGCTCCCAGGATGGCGTCGAGACCCAGCACGACGTCGTCGAACGGCGGGGACGTGAGCGGGCGCCAGGTACGTGCGGTATAGACGATCAGGAGTGTCCCGTCGGCCTCCGTGTCCCCCTGCAGGAAGGACAGCACGCCCTGGGCGAAGATCACAGCATCAGTGGCCTCCGGTGGCAGGTCCACCCTGAGCGTGGCCCCGAGCCGCCTGCCCGACGTCGTGAGGATCACGAGAGATTCCCGGGGTACGAAACCGAGCGCGTGCGGCACGTAGGACAGGATGTCCGCGGGTGAGGTGATCGACAGCGACGATGGAGTGGGGCTGCCCGGCGCGGGACTCATGGAGGACGACATGCCGTTCAGCCTGCCGGTCCGGGTCCTGGTCCGTCCCGTGTCCTGCGTCCTATGTGGACAACGCCGCACCGCAGTCATGGACAACGCCGCACAGCAGGTCACGAACAGCCGTGCGCGGGGACCGTACCGGGTTCCACCTCAGTCGGCGGTTCCGTTCCGTGCGTCCCTCTGCTCGCGGCGGCGTGTGCGCTCGCGGACGATCACCTCGCGGATCGGCGGGACGAGCACTCCCTGCTCGGCCATCCGCCGTCGTACCCTGCGCCTGATCACGACGACGTTGACGGCACCGAGTGCCAGGAAGGCGAGCTGGGCCGCCATGGCGATCCGGAAGGACGTCAGCGCATAGAGATCTCCCCCGGAGAACCCGCTGTCCAGCAGCACGTCGAGGATGACACCGATGACGAACATGGACAGGAGCGACGCCAGGAACCCGCCGATGTTGACGATGCCGGTCGCGGTACCCAACCGGGCTTCGGCATTGAAGGTGCGTGCGAAGTCGAACGCGATCATGGAGCCGGGGCCGCCGATGGCCAGGGCCATCACCAGCAGGACCAGCAGTGGCAGCGGCGCCGGGCCGGGCTGGAGCAGTACGGCGAGCCATGCGAGCCCTATCAGTGCAGCGATGGCGAGCACCATCGTGGAGCGCCGGAGAGGATGGCGTCCCACGTATCGCCCGAGGAACGGTCCGCATACGATGCCGACCGCGACGAACAGCGTCATCAGCGCTGAGGCCAGGCCCTCGCCGAGCTTCTCCGCCCGTACCAGGTAGGGGTACCCCCACATCAGCACGAAGACCGTGCCGGGGAACTGGATGGTGAAGTGCGTCCACAGGCCCAGCCGCGTGCCCGGCTGCCTCCAGGCCTCCGCGAGCGAGGCGCCCGTCTGCCGTAGGGTCTGGACCGAGCGCTCGCTGCCCGCCTCGGGTGAGTCGCGGATCGCGATCAGCGCGAAGATGACGGCGAGGACGGACAGTGATGCGGCGCCGAGGAACGCCGGCTGCCAGCCGAAGGCTGACAGGACGGCGACGAAGGGGATCACGGACACGATCTGCCCGAGCTGCCCAATGATGCCTGTCCACTGCGTCAGTACGGGGATGCGGTGGAACGGGAACCACGCCGGAAGGAGGCGCAGAACGCTGATGAAGGTCGTCGCGTCGCCGGCACCAACGAGCAGGCGCCCCACGATCCCGGCGCCCACGGATTCGGCGAAGGCCAACTGCACCTGTCCGAGGGTCATCAGGATCCCGCCCAGCACGATCAGGGCCCGGGGGCCCCACCTGTCTACCAGCACACCGACCGGTACCTGCAGGCCTGCGTAGACCAGTAGTTGCACCACGGTGAAGATCGACAGCTCGGAGGCCGAGGCCTGGAAGCGATCTGTCGCCTCGAGCCCGGCCACCCCGAAGGTGGTGCGCTGGGTCACGGCGACGAGGTAGGCCACCACACCGGCGGCCCACACCAGAAGCGCCCTCGAAGAATTCACTGACCCATTATCGCGCGGCGGGAACCGCCGCCTGAGCTCCTGCCGCCTGGCCTTCTGCCGCCTCACCTGCTGCTACTGTGCCGGGCCGGTCCCCGGACTCGTGGCGCCGTCGTCGTCCGCGTCGTCGATCCCGCCGGGCGCGGCGCCTGGGGCGTCCGTGTCCCACAGGTAGGTGGACTCCTCCTCCGCCTGCGGGCTCGCCAGATAGGCCTCCACCGCCGCCCCGATCTCGTCGGCGCTGGCCAGCTCGCTGTTGTCCTTGACCAGCAGGGACTTGCGGGCAGCCCCGTCGGCGTACTCGTCGTACCTCTGCTCCAGGGAGGACACCACCGACTGCACCTCGGTGGAGTTACCCACCTGACGGGCGATCTGACGCTCGACGTCGCGGCCGGTCTCGCGCAGACGGTCCGTCGGGAGGACGAGTCCCGCCGTCGCGCCGAGGTACTCCAGGCCCGCTACGGCGGCGGGCGGGTACTCGGCCTCGGAGAGGTAGTGCGGAACATGGATGACGTGTCCGACGACGTCGTGCCCCCGCTCGATCAGCCGCAGCTCCACCACGTGCCCGATCGAGGCCTGGAGCTCCGCAGTGGGACGCCAGGCATTCATCCCGTCGATCAGATCGGCGCGGTTGCCGTGCAGCGTCACGCCGATGGGCCGGGTGTGCGGGACGGGCATCGGGATCGCGTGGATCCAGGACACCAGGGGTACCCGCAGGTCCTCGACGAGCCCGACGACGGCGCTCGCGAATCTCTCCCACTGCAGATCCGGCTCCGCTCCGGTGAGGAGGAGGAACGGCTCGCCGAGTCCGTCGTGAAGACGATGCACCTCGAGGCGGTGCGGCCGGTAGTCGGTGAGATGATCCTCCACAAAGGTGATCTTGGGGCGGCGGCCGCGGTAGTCCATCAACTGATCGATGTCGAACTCGGCCACGAGGTCGTGGTCGAGCACCTCGAGCAGTTCGTCGCTGACCTGCGAGACGACCTGGCCCGCGTCCATGAAGCCGGTCAGGCTCACGAGCAGGGGCAGTCCGCTGGTCCGCGGGTCGTCGAAGACGTCGGTGTCGGTGGTGTACAGGGTTCGTGGGTCGAGCATGGCTCTCTCTTTCCGGTCAGGTCCTACGCTCTTCAACACCTCGCCGGTCCGCTTCATTCCGCAGCAGCACCCGGCTGCCCCTCCTCCGCGGGTACCGCCGCGGGGGTGCTCCCGGTACCCGAGTGCGAACCGCGGACGATGGCGTCCACAGCACGGGTCGGCAGACGGACTACGATCGATGGGAACCGATTCCCGGCCCACCAGATTCCGGGACGACACCTGCTGCAGCACCTGGGCAACCCATCCGGCCACGAGGAGACAGATTCCGTGATCACAACGACCGAACTACACCTGAGCGCGTCCGCGAAGGAGCTCAAGAAGATCCCGAGCGACGCTCTCGTGATCGCCGTCGCGAAGGGCAAGGACGGGCCGGTGCTGCTCGAGAACCCGCTACCCGCGAAAGCCTCCCGCGCCCTCGGTGACTCGCTCGAGGTCCTCGGGATCACCGGTGCCGCCGACGAGGTGCGCCGTCTCCCCGGCCTGGCCGAGACCGGCGCCGACTCCCTCGTCCTCTCCGGCGTCGGTCCGCTGGAGGACGGGAAGCCGCTCACCGAGGAGGTCCTGCGCCGCACGGCAGGAGCCGCCGTCCGCCAGCTCGCAGGTCTCGACACCGTGGTGATCGCGCTGCCGGCCCGGACTGTGGAGGCTGCGACGGCCGTCGCCGAGGGTGCCGCCCTCGGCGCCTACACCTATGACGGACACAAGTCGAGGCTGAAGGCCGACGGCTCGGTGTCGAGCACGCCGGAGAAGACCGCGGTGAACACCGTCATCGTCCACACCGATGCCGCTGACGAGTCCTCCCTGACCCCGGCCTTCAAGCGCGCGGCCGTCCTCGGGAAGAACGTCAACACCACGCGCTCGCTCGTGAATCAGCCCCCGAGCCACCTCTACCCCGAGACCTTCGCGCAGGCCGCGAAGGACCTCACCCGCGGCCTGCCCATCAAGGTCACCGTCATGGACGAGAAGCGCCTCGAGCGCGACGGCTACGGCGGCATCCTCGGAGTCGGCAAGGGTTCCTCGCGTCCGCCGCGCATGGTCAAGGTCGAATACTCCCCCGCGAAGTCCGCGGTGCACCTGGCGCTCGTGGGCAAGGGGATCACCTTCGACTCCGGCGGACTCTCGCTCAAGCCCCCCGCCGGCATGCAGACCATGAAGCTCGACATGGCCGGCGCCGCCGTCGTGCTCAGCACCCTCCTCGCCGTCGCCGAGCTGGGCCTGCCCGCGAAGGTCACGGCGTGGCTGTGCCTCGCCGAGAACATGCCGTCGGGAACGGCCCAGCGGCCCGAGGACGTCATGTCCATCTACGGCGGTCGTACCGTCGAGGTTCTCAACACCGACGCCGAGGGTCGCCTCGTCCTGGCCGACGGTCTGGCCGCGGCCAGCGAGGAAGCACCCGATGCGATCATCGACATCGCCACCCTCACCGGGGCCCAGATGATCGCGCTCGGCACCCGGGTCTCCGGTGTGATGGGCGACGACGGCGTCCGCGACGCCGTGAAGGCCGCCGCGGATCGCGCCGGCGAGCAGTTCTGGCCCATGCCGTTGCCCGAGGAGCTGCGACCGAGTCTGGAATCGCAGGTGGCGGACATCGCGAACATCGGTGAGCGCAATGGCGGCATGATGACCGCGGCCGTGTTCCTGCGCGAGTTCGTCGGTCAGGTCGACGGCGAGAAGATCCCCTGGGCACACCTGGACATCGCCGGTCCGGCGTTCAACGAGGGTTCGGCCTACGGTTACACGCCGAAGGCCGGCACCGGGGTCGGCGTGCGCACGCTGCTCGCCTACGTCGAGGACGTCCTGGCACGCACCGTCCGGGGCTGACCCGCCTGCCCGGCGTCGCCCTCGGGTGGATGCGGGCTACTTCTGGGGATAGGCTGAAAGGCGAGTTTTCCCGACGACTGCGACCGCGCGACGACCGCATGAGTCATCGATCCGTCAACCGACGCGCATGCCGCGTCACCAGAACACGCGAGGAGCGTCCACGTGGCCGAATCGGCAACCGGAACAGAGTTCGACATCCTGGTACTCGGTGGGGGCAGCGCCGGGTACGCCGCCGCTCTCCGGGCAGTGCAGCTGGGACTGAGCGTGGCTCTGATCGACAAGGGCAAGATCGGTGGCACCTGCCTGCACAACGGCTGCATCCCCACTAAGGCGCTGCTCCACACCGCGGAGATCGCCGACGGTGCGCGCGACTCGGAGAAGTACGGCGTGAAGGCCACCTTCGAGGCGATCGACATGGACGCCGTGAACAAGTACAAGGACGGCGTGATCGCCGGCAAGTACCGTGGACTCCTGGGGCTCATCAAGTCCAGGGGCATCACGACCATCGAGGGTTCCGGGAAGCTCGCGTCGCAGAACACCGTCGACGTCGACGGCACCGTCTACACGGGCAAGCACATCATCCTCGCCACCGGATCCTACTCACGCAGCCTCCCGGGTCTGGAGATCGGCGGGAAGGTCATGACCTCCGATCAGGCGCTCACCATGGACTACGTGCCCAAGACGGCGATCATCCTCGGCGGAGGCGTCATCGGGTGCGAGTTCGCGTCCGTCTGGAAGTCCTTCGGCGTCGACGTCACCATCATCGAGGCGCTGCCCTCCCTCGTGCCGAACGAGGACGCGACGATCGTCAAGGCCTTCGAGCGCGCCTTCAAGAAGCGTGGCATCGCGTTCAACACGGGCACGCGCTTCACCTCCGTCGAGCAGAACGACGACGGCGTGGTCGTCACCCTCGAGGACGGCAAGACCTTCGAGGCGGACATCATGCTCGTCGCCGTCGGACGCGGACCCGTGACCTCGGACCTCGGCTACGAGGACGCCGGACTCACGATGGACCGCGGGTACGTCATCACCGACGAGCGACTCCACACGGGTGTCGGCTCCATCTACGCCGTCGGCGACATCGTGCCCGGCCTGCAGCTGGCGCACCGCGGCTTCCAGCAGGGCATCTTCGTGGCCGAGGAGATCGGAGGCCTGAAGCCTGTGGTGGTGGCGGACCTCAATATCCCGAAGGTGACCTACAGCGATCCTGAGATCGCCTCGGTCGGCTACACGGAGAAGGCCGCGCGGGAGAAGTTCGGCGACGACCGCGTCGAGACCCACGAGTACAATCTGGCCGGCAACGGCAAGAGCACGATCATCGGCACCGGTGGCCTCGTCAAGCTCGTCCGGGAGAAGGACGGCCCGATCGTCGGGGTCCACATGCTCGGAAGCAGGATGGGCGAGCAGATCGGTGAGGCACAGCTGATCGTCAACTGGGAGGCCTACCCGGAGGACGTCGCACCTCTCATCCACGCGCACCCCACGCAGAACGAGGCCCTCGGTGAGGCCCACCTCGCACTCGCGGGCAAGCCGCTGCACGGCTGAGCCCGGCCGTGACACCACGCCGGGCCTGGTCCACACCCCGGGGCCGTGGACTAAGCTCGTAAGCAGGATTTTCCGTGCACGTCCGGCTGGACGTGCCACTGCCGTCCAGCCGTCAGGATCGATCTACTTCAGGAGGAACGGGAACACTATGAGTGAATCCGTGAACTTGCCCGCTCTCGGTGAAAGCGTCACCGAAGGCACCGTCACCCGCTGGCTCAAGGCGGTCGGCGACCGCGTCGAGGTCGACGAGCCACTCCTGGAAGTCTCCACGGACAAGGTCGACACCGAGATTCCCTCCCCTATCGCCGGGGTGATCGAGGAGATCCTGGTCGGCGAGGACGAGACCGCCGAGGTCGGCGATCCCCTCGTGCGCATCGGCGACGGCTCGTCCGACGAGTCAGACGGTGATGCAGGAGCTGCAGGAGATGCAGCCGAGCCCGAGTCGGAAGAGCCAGCCGCTGCTGAGGAACCGCCCGCTGCTGCTGAAAACGCCCAGGATGCGCCCGCCGCGTCAGATGATGCCGCCTCCGACGATGCTGGCTCCGACGACGCTGGCTCCGACGACGGCGAGGGTACCGAGGTCACCCTGCCCGCGCTCGGTGAGAGTGTCACGGAGGGCACCGTGACCCGTTGGCTGAAGGCCATCGGTGACGACGTCGAGGTCGACGAGCCCCTCCTGGAGGTCTCCACGGACAAGGTCGACACCGAGATCCCCTCCCCCGTGGCGGGCACGCTGCAGGAGATCCGCGTCGATGAGGACGAGACCGCCGAGGTCGGGGCCGTCCTCGCTCTGATCGGGACCGGCGCAGCCGCTCCGAAGAAGGTCGAGGCGGCCTCCGGTGAACCGGTGACCGCAGCGCCGTCGGAGGATCGCCCCGACGTTCCCGCGGAGAAGATCAGGCCCGACGAGGAGACCTCCGAGCAGAAGGAGGACGCCGGCTCAGGCACGTCCGGCACGTCCGGCACGGAGCCTGCACCGAAGAAGGAGTCCTCGGCGGACAAGCAGGCCCCGACCGGCGCGACCTCCGGTACGGCGGCGGAAGCGAAGCCTGCAGGGCAGTCGTCGTCGTCCGATGATTCCTCGGGCCAGAGCGCCTACGTGACTCCTCTGGTTCGCCGGTTGGCGAACCAGAGTGGCGTCGATCTGTCCACGGTCAAAGGCACCGGAGTGGGCGGACGGATCCGTAAGCAGGACGTCGTCGAGGCGGCTGAGGCCGCCGAGGCCCAGCAGTCCCAACAGGACGCACCTGCTGCCGAGGCGGCGCCCGCCGCAGCGAGCGATGCGCCGGCCAAGCCCGCTGCTCCGAAGGTCGAGCCCTCGAAGCTGCGCGGAACCGTCGAGAAGGCACCCCGCATCCGGCAGACCATCGCCAAGCGCATGCGGGAGTCGCTCGAGGTCTCGGCTCAACTGACCCAGGTCATCGAGGTCGACATGACCCGTGTCGCGAAGCTGCGTACAGCTGCGAAGGATGCCTTCCTGGCTCAGAACGGCGCCAAGCTGACCTTCCTCCCGTTCCTCTCGAAGGCCGTCAGCGAGGCGCTCAAGCAGCACCCGAAGCTGAACGCGTCCTTCGACGAGGAGAAGAAGGAGATCACGTACCACGACGCCGAGCACCTCGCGATCGCGGTCGACACCGACAGGGGCCTGCTGGTTCCGGTGATCCGGGACGCCGGCGATCTCAACCTCGGCGGACTGGCGAAGAAGATCGCCGACATCGGTTCACGCACGCGCAACGGGCAGATCGGTCCGGACGAGCTCTCCGGGGGTACCTTCACGATCACGAACATCGGCTCGGCCGGAGCCCTGTTCGACACCCCGATCATCAACCAGCCACAGGTGGGCATCCTCGGTACGGGGATCATCGTGAAGCGACCCGTGGTCATCACCGGCGCCGACGGCGACGATACGATCGCCATCCGCTCGATGATGTACCTGAGCCTCACGTACGATCACCGCCTCGTGGACGGTGCCGACGCAGGACGCTTCCTGCAGACCCTCAAGGGTCGCCTCGAGGCCGGTGCCTTCGAGGCGGACCTCGGGCAGTAGGCCGAGCCGTTTCTTCGAGAATCAGGAGCCGCCTCCCGCAGGGAGGCGGCTCCTGCCGTGTACTGCCGGAGGAGTCGGGTCCGGTACCGATCGTCGGTGACTAGTGGTTCGATGGAAGCATGCGCATCCTCATCGCCGGCGCGTCCGGCACCATCGGAACAGCCCTGACCCGCCAGCTCGAGAAGAACCACGAGGTCATCAGACTCGTCCGGAGGGCCCCGAAGTCCCCCGCGGAGATCCGCTGGAATCCGGCCGCGGGTGAACTCGACGTCTCGGCGGTCGAGCAGGCCGACGCCGTCGTCAATCTCTCCGGTGCCGGCATTGCGGGCGGACTGTGGACGCGCGGCTACAAGGAGACCCTCTATTCGTCCCGCATCATGCCCACGAGGACACTCGTCCAGGCGATGAGGAGGGCCGAGAACCCACCCGAGGTATTCATCAGCCAATCTGCCTCCGGCTACTACGGCGACCGCGGCGACGAGGTCCTCACCGAGACGTCCGCCTCGGGGGACACACTGCTCGCGGACATCTGCCGCCGGTGGGAGGCCGAAGCGGTCGAAGCGCCCGAGTCGGTACGCGTGGTCCTCGCCCGCACGGGCATCGTGATGTCCAGGCGTGGCGGAGCACTCTCGAAGCTGCTGATCCCCATCCGCCTCTTCCTCGGGACCAGCCTGGGATCGGGACGCCAGTGGTGGCCCTGGATCAGCCTGAACGATGAGATCCGGGCGCTCGAGTTCCTGCTCACCGCACCCGTCAGCGGTCCCGTGAATCTCAGTGCACCGTCCCCCGCGCCGCTCGACTCCATCGTCGTCCAGCTCGGTGAGGCCTTCGGGCGTCCGGTGTGGTTCCGGGTACCCGGGGTCATCCTCACGACACTGATCGGGCAGCTCGCGTACGAACTCCTGCTGGTCAGCGCACGGATGGAGCCCCGGGCCCTGAAGGAGGCAGGATTCGCCTTCGACGAGCCCACACCGGAAGCACTCGCGCAGTGGGTGCACAGGGTCGTCACGTCCTAGCGTGAGGGCCGGGTCCTGCTGGTGGCGGTCACTGAGGTGGAGTGATGACCGAATGGATGCGCCAGCCCTCACCGGAGTCCCACAGGATGAAGATCAGCTCCTGGTGACCCGCGGCCATGACCGGGTCCACGCCCGTCCCCTCCCTCGGGAGGGCCTCGTCCGGTCTGCTCGGGACGGACGTGTACGAGGACAGAGCAGCGGTGGCCCGGACGAGGCAGACCTCCGTCGCCGGGCGGGCCTCCGCCGCCCGGACCGCCTCGAGGGCGGGGATCGACGCGCGGTCGGCATCGGGCAGGACAACCGCGTCGCGCACGGTGATCGACAGATCCGCCAGGGTCCGCCCTGCGCCGGCGAGAGCCTCGACCGCTGCGGTGTCCGCCGTCAGGGCAGGCGAGCCTTCGACGTCGACCCCCGCCAGCAGACCGGGATCGGCCGCCGTGAACGCCTCGGCCCGCAAGGCCACGAGTGCGCTGAGTGCCGTCAGCGGATCGCTCGTCACGTCCACGGGTGTGACCGGTCCGGCGGATGCCTGAGCCGGGCTGCGGTCTACCGCTCCGGGCCCGGTCGCCTCCTCCTCACCGCCACCGCCGCCGATCGAGTATGCGAGCCCGAGCGTGAGCAGGAGTACCGCGACGGCCGCCGCGAAGAGTGCGAGAAAACTTCGGGAGGGGCCCGGACGGCCACCGCGCGACTCCCGGACGGAGGTGGAAGAGATTCGCCGTCGCCCCATCGGTCCGGACCGGGCCCCGGATCCCCTGGCCTCCCTCATCCGCTCCCGCAAGCCGGGGGCTGAGGCGGACGGCTCGACGCGACTCGTCAGCAGTTCGGGCAGCACGCTGGTGTGGACCGCCGGCACCAGGTCCACCGGGGACGGTGTCGCGGAGCGCAGCAGTGTGCGGGCGACGTCGTCGGCGGAGGGCCGGCGCTCACGCCTCGAGCTCAGGCCGTCCTCGATGAGCTGCATGAGGTGCACCGGGACCTCGGGATTGATCAGGGCCAGTGGGGGCCTCTCCTCCGTCGGACCGGGAATCCGTCCGGTCAGAGCGAACCAGGCCACCGCCGAGAGGGCGAAGACATCCGCACCCGGATCGAAGGACCCATGGTGCGTCGGATCGATGAAGCCAGGAGTGCCGCCGCGACCCTGCCGATCGGAGCCCAGGAGCCGCCCTGTGCCGAAGTCGCCGAGCAGTGGTCGCCCGTCGCTCGTGAAGAGGATGTTCCCGGGTGTGACGTCGCCGTGCATCACTCCGTCCGCATGCAGATATCCGAGCGCCTGCGCTATCGGCACCAGAGTGGTCACCACCTCCGGGAGGGGAAGCGGACCGCGGCTGCTGAGGAGACCGAGGAGGGACCCGCCCGGAGCCAGCTCCATGAGCAGGCCCGGACCGAGATCGGTAGGGATGACGCGGTGGACCCGCAGGAGGTGGTCGTGGGTGAAGCGGTGGAGGAGCCGGAGCTCGTCCGCGATGACGGAGGTGCCCGCCGGTCCGGGCAGGAGCGGGTCGCCGCCGTCGTGTCCTGTGCGCGCCACAGGGGCGCCGCCGGCAAGGGAACCCCCTGTGGTGGCGGCGCGCCGTCCGTGACGCGGACCAGCGGGAACGGTGTGTGGTGGCGGACGCCCGGCGTCCTCCTGGTCGTGGTTGAGCACCTTCAGCGCGAAGCGCTGTCCATCGGGAGCCTCCACGAGCCACACTGTCGACGAACCGCCCACGCCCAGCAGCCGCCCCACGCTCAGTCCGGGGACCGTCGGGCGCGCCTCCTCGCCCCTGTCCCCGGCTCTGTCCTCGCCCGCACTCTCGCTCATGCACCAGTTCTAGGCCATAGTGCGGCCCCTCACGCGTTATCCACAGGTGGTCCTTCGTTTTTCCCGACGGACGGTCCGCCTCCGGAGCGGGTACGGCAGATCGCGCCCGATCCGTCCTCCGACAGGATTACCCTTGCTCTATGACTCTTGTTCTGTCACGCGTCGGTCTGGCACCGGACTACATCGAGTACACGCAGGGCCTGGCGATGCAGACCTCGCTCCACGCCCGAGTCGTCGCCCACGAAGAGCCCAGCACCGTCCTCCTGCTCGAACATACCCCCGTCTACACGGCGGGCAAGCGCACTGAGGAGCACGAGCGGCCCGTCGACGGGACCCCGGTGGTGCCGGTGGACCGCGGTGGCAAGCTCACCTGGCACGGTCCGGGGCAGCTCGTGGGGTATCCGATCCTCGCGCTCCGCGAACCGACGCGGGTCGCCGAGTACGTCCAGGTCCTGGAGGACGTCATCATCAGGGCGCTGCGCCACTTCGACCTGGAGGGCAGGAGGATCGAGGGTAGGTCCGGGGTGTGGCTGTCAGCTGCTGCCGGCGCACCTGAGCGCAAGATCGCCGCCATCGGCGTCAGGGTGAAGAACCGCGTCACCCTGCACGGTTTCGCCCTCAACTGCAGCAACGACCTCGCCCCGTTCGGGCAGATCGTGCCCTGCGGAATCTCCGATGCCGGCGTGACCTCCATCTCCGCCGAGATCGGGCGCATCGTCGCACCCTCGGACGTCGTCCCCCTCGTCGAGGCCGCGCTGCGGGAGCAGGCCGCGGCGCTCGTGCGCGCGGACGGGCCCGCGCTCCGCCATGTCACCACAACCCCAGAAGGAGCTCTACTGTGAGCCTTGCACCCGAGGGCCGCCGTCTGCTGCGCGTCGAAGCACGTAACGCCCAGACGCCCGTCGAACGCAAACCGGACTGGATGAAGGCGAAGGTCAACATCGGGTCCGAGTTCATCGCGATGAAGAACCTCGTGAAGAAGGAAGGACTGCACACCGTCTGCGAGGAAGCAGGGTGCCCGAACATCTTCGAGTGCTGGGAGGACCGGGAAGCCACCTTCCTGATCGGCGGTTCCGAGTGCACCAGACGGTGCGACTTCTGCCAGATCGACACGGGCAAGCCACAACCGCTGGACCGCAGCGAACCCTTCAAGGTGGCCCAGTCCGTGCAATCCATGAACCTGCGCTACGCCACCGTCACCGGCGTCGCCCGCGACGACCTCCCCGACGAGGGCGTCTGGCTCTACGCGGAGACGATCCGGCAGATCCACAGCATGAACCCCGGCACCGGCGTCGAGATCCTGATCCCCGACTTCTCCGGCCGCCCCGAGCACATCGCGGCGATCTGCGACACGGCGCCCGAGGTGTTCGCGCACAACGTGGAGACCGTCCCGCGCATCTTCAAGCGAATCCGTCCGGCGTTCCGCTACGAGCGCTCCCTCGACGTGATCACGCAGGGCCGCGACCTCGGCATGGTGACGAAGTCGAATCTCATCCTCGGGATGGGTGAGACCCGTGATGAGATCTCCGCGGCCCTGAGCGATCTCCACGCTGCCGGATGCGATCTCATCACGATCACCCAGTACCTGCGGCCGAGCGAGCGCCATCTGCCGGTCGACCGCTGGGTGAAACCGGATGAGTTCGTCGAGCTCAGCCAGGAAGCCGAGGAGATCGGTTTCCTGGGTGTGATGAGCGGACCCCTCGTGCGTTCGTCGTACCGGGCCGGACGCCTCTGGGCACGGGCCATGCGCCGGAAGGGTCTGGCCCTCCCGCCGGACCTGGCCCATCTGGACGACTCCGGAACGGCTGTCCAGGAGGCGTCCTCCCTGCTGGCCGGTTGACCCCGTCGCTGCAGGAGGTCCAGGAGGTGCGGCACAGCCGTACCTGTTCGGCCATGTCGTAGAATCGAAGAACTATGTCACACGCGATCGATCCAGCCGGAACACCTCAGCCCAAGCGTCGTCTTTTCTCCCGGAAGCCCAAACCCGGAAAGGGACCGAAGAAGCCCGGGCGCACCAAGCAGATCATCGATGTCTTCAAGATGACCCGGCGCAGCGACCCGGGTGTGGTGTGGTTCATGCTGCTGGCCTTCGTGGGCATCATCGCCCTCGGGCTGCTCATCGGACTGCTCATCGGCAACGTCGTCACCCTGCTGATCATCGCGATCCCGCTGGCCTTCCTGGCTGCGATCTTCATCCTGTCGAGACGCGCAGAACGGGCGGCGTTCTCGCAGATCGAGGGCAAGCCAGGCGCGGCAGGGGCGGCTCTGAGCGTCCTGCGACGCGGTTGGATCCTGAAGGAGCAGCCCGTCGCCGTCAATCCGCGGACCCAGGACGCGGTGTTCCGCGTCATAGGGCGTCCGGGTGTCATCCTCGTCTCCGAGGGTCCTTCCACCAGGGTCAAGCAACTGGTCGACGGCGAGAAGCGCAAGATGACGCGGATCATCCCCAATGTCCCTGTCCACGTGATCGAGTCGGGCCGGGGTGACCGCCAGGTCTCCCTCGCGAAGGTCCCGAAGACCGTCCAGAAGTTGAAGAAGACCCTGACGAAGCAGGAAGTCCATGCGGTCGACAAGCGACTGACAGCACTCGGCACGAAGCTGCCCATCCCCAAGGGCGTCGACCCGTTCAAGGCCCGTCCGGACCGGAAGGCCATGCGCGGCCGCTGAGAGCTCAGATGCGGAACAGGGCCGTGTTGCGGACGCGATCGTGGAGACCGCGCTGATCGATGTCCGTGACGAACACCGGAATCACCAGGCAGACCAGGACGCTGCGGATCAGAGCAGTCAGGTACCCGGCAGGTCTGCCGTCGAGGGTCTGGACCTGCATGCGCAGTACCCGGTGGCCGATGCTGTAGCCGAAGAAGCCGATGAACAGGACCTGCTCCGCCAGGAAGACGGCGAGAGTGACGACCGCGTCGTAGTCGAAGAAGGCTGCGGAGACCAGCGAGCAGATGGCCCAGTCGATCAGGAGCGCGCCTATCCTCGGCCCGAAGCGTGCAATGGATCCGGGGCCCGACTCCGGCCGCCCCAGTCGCTGACCGGGCCAGTCCTGGTTGCCCGACGGCGGTGGACCGTCCATCCACGATCCGATATCACTCCTGTTGACCACCCCGTCAGCCTACCCGCCGCTGGGCCGGCGGATGAGGAGAGCATCGGGAACGCGCTAGGCTGGGAAACGATTCTGTCCTGGATCGACGTCATCACGCCGGCGCCGTATCGTTCCCATCCATGCTCAAGGAGCACGCCCAGATGTTCACCAATGCGGACGAGGTCCTCAAGTTCATCGCCGACGAGGACATCCGCTTCGTCGACATCCGGTTCACCGATCTTCCGGGGGTGCAGCAGCACTTCAATGTTCCGGCGAAGACGGTCGACGCCGACTTCTTCATCCATGGCCAGCTGTTCGACGCGTCCTCCATCCGGGGTTTCCAGGGCATTGCCGAGTCGGACATGCAACTCATCCCCGACGTGACGACGGCCTTCGTGGACCCCTTCCGGATCGAGAAGACGCTTGCGCTGAACTTCTCGATCGTGAATCCGCGCACCGGGGACCCCTACCACCGGGACCCACGCAGCGTCGCCGAGCGGGCCGAGGCGTACCTGTCCTCGACCGGCATCGCGGATACCGCCTTCTTCGCCTCCGAGGCGGAGTTCTTCATCTTCGACAACGTCCAGTACGAATCGTCCCCGCAGGGCAGCTTCTACAAGGTCGATTCCATCGAGGCACCGTGGAACAGCGGGCGCGAGGAGGTCGGCGGCAACCTCGGTAACAAGACACCCTTCAAGGGCGGGTACTTCCCGGTGGCTCCCGTGGACAAGCAGGCCGACCTGCGCGACGCGATCTGCGTGGAGCTGGACCGGGCCGGCCTCGAGGTGGAGCGCTCCCACCACGAAGTCGGTGGCGCCGGCCAGGCCGAGATCAACTACAGGTTCACCACCATGACCCACGCCGCAGACGACCTGCAGAAGTTCAAGTACATCGTGAAGAACGTCTCGCAGGCGTGGGGCAAGTCCGCGACGTTCATGCCGAAGCCGGTCTTCAACGACAACGGGTCCGGAATGCACTGCCACCAGTCGCTGTGGACCGGCGGCCAGCCGCTTTTCTACGACGAGCGCGGCTACGCCGGCCTGTCCGACACGGCCCGCTGGTACATCGGCGGTCTGCTCAAGCACGCCTCCGCCGTCCTCGCCTTCACGAACCCGACGGTGAACTCCTACCGACGGCTCGTCAAGGGCTTCGAGGCGCCGATCAACATGGTCTATTCACAGGGCAACCGCTCCGCCGGCATCCGCATCCCCATCACTGGATCCGACCCCAAGGCCAAGCGCCTCGAGTTCCGGGCACCCGATGCGGCGTCGAACCCCTACCTCGCGTTCGCAGCGCAGCTCATGGCGGGCCTGGACGGCATCAAGAACCGCATCGAACCCGCCGATCCGATCGACAAGGATCTCTACGAGCTGCCCCCCGAGGAGGCCAAGGACATCCAGAAGGCCCCCGCGTCCCTGGACGAGGCACTGGAGGCACTCGAGGCGGACAACGAGTTCCTGCAGGCGGGCGACGTCTTCACGCAGGATCTGATCGACACCTGGATCGAGTACAAGCGCGAGATGGAGATCCTGCCGCTCGCCCTGCGGCCGAACCCGTACGAGTTCGAGCTCTACTACGGCGTGTAGTCCTCCCACTGAGTTGTGCCCCGCATAGTGGTGTAGCGCGGTTGCCGGGTTCATCATCGTGATGGACATAAAGGCGGCCACCGCGTGATCCTTCGAGTGATCTCTCACAACCAAACTCGAAGAAGGACACACGATGACCGCTCCCCATATTCTCGACCCTGCCCGCCTGTTGACTGAAGCCCTCGGCGAAGCGTCCCCTGATCTGATGCGCAACTTGCTGCAGACCATGATCAACGCCCTGCTCTCTGCGGACGCCGACGCCGTGGCCGGTGCCGAGTGGGGCAAGCCCAACCCTGACCGGACCGCCCAGCGCAACGGCTACCGGCACCGCGACCTGGACACCCGCATCGGCACCATCGACGTGGCGATTCCTAAGCTGCGGCAGGGCACCTACTTCCCGGAATGGCTCCTCGAGCGCCGCAAACGGGCAGAGACCGCGCTGATCACCGTGATCGCGGACTGTTACCTCGCCGGCGTTTCGACCCGTCGGATGGACAAGCTCGTGAAGACCCTCGGGGTCCACTCGTTGTCGAAGTCGCAGGTCTCCCGCATGGCTGCGGAGCTCGATGAGCAGGTCGATCAGTTCCGCCACCGACCCCTCACCGATGCTGGCCCGTTCACGTTCGTCGCCGCCGATGCTCTCACGATGAAGGTCCGCGAAGGCGGTCGGGTCATCAACGCGGTCGTCATGGTCGCCACCGGCGTCAACGCCGATGGGCGCCGGGAGGTTCTCGGCCTGCGCGTCGCGACGTCGGAAACAGGCGCGGCATGGAACACGTTCTTCGCCGATCTCTTCGCCCGCGGCCTCACCGGTGTCCGCCTGGTCACCTCCGACGCCCATAGGGGACTGGTCGAAGCGATCGCCGCGAACCTGCC
>JARIBG010000159.1 GCA_029257465.1 Arthrobacter sp.
TTCATGACTGAGCCTTTCGAACGCATGTGTACCCCACGTTGCATCAACGCTACACCGGCACTCTGACAGTTCCGTGGGCACGGTTACTTGGTGAACGAGCGGGGAGCCAAGGGCGTGCCGCCACCCTCGGATCGAGGTGCTTCTGCGTCGTCGATTGCGGTAGCCGCGCCGGCCGCAGGTGCTCCCTCCCGCTGTTCGGGCCCTGCCGGTGGAAACGGGCGTTCTACCCCACCGTTCGGGTTCGTTCACCGGGAACGATGCAATGAGGGGTGCTCCCTCCCAGTAGTCAGGTCCTGCCCGTGGGAAAGAGCGTTCTATCCCACTGGCCGAACTCTTCTACTGGGAACGATGGGATGCGGGCGCTCCCTCCCAGTCTTCGAGCCCTATCAGTGGGAAAGGGCGTCCTGTCCCACCATTCAGGTTCGTTCCCTGGGAGCGACGCGCTGCGGGGTGCTCCTTCCCACTGCCCGAGCTCTTGTAGTGGGAACGACGCGATGCTCCACCCCCAGGGCTTGCCGCATCCTGCAATCGAGTAAGACCCTTGGGGCCGGACGCGGTCGGTAGGCATGAAGAAGGGGCGACCCCAGCCGCCCCTCCCAATGGATCCGTGGAGACGAACCGAGACCTAGCGTGTCACCTTGCGCCGACTGGCAATACCCTCGGCCACGCCGATCAGCAGGACCGCCGCGATGACGGCCACGATGAAGCCGAAAACATTGAGTTCGAAGATGCGTCCGGTGCCGATCAGGCTCGCGATCACACCGCCGATGATGGAGCCGACGAGCCCGAGCAGCAGCGTGGCGAGAAGACCGAGGTTCTGCTTCCCGGGCTTGATGAGCCGTGCGAGGGCGCCGATGATGAGCCCGGCGACGATGAAACCGATCATGGGATTTTCCTTCTGGTGAACCCGCCGGAGCGGGGGAAATAATGGATGTGAGCCGTAACGGCGCCTCTGCGGGTTGCCGTCGATGATGTCAACGATAGAGGATTTCGCTCCCCGGAGCAGGTGGTAACCCACGAACTACTCAGCGTACTGTCGATCATGTGTCCGGGTGGGCACGCCTGATCCCGAGGAGCCAATCATGACGAATGCCGGTGCCATGCTCGACACCTACCCGAAGCAGCGTGACGGCTTCGACCGCGATCTGCTGGCCGAATGCATCGAGGCGTGCTTCGCCTGCGCTCAGACCTGCACCGCGTGTGCAGATGCCTGCCTCGCCGAGGACATGGTGGCCGAGCTGCGCGCATGCATCCGTCTCAATCTCGACTGCGCGGACATCTGCGACAGCACCGGGCGGGTGCTCTCCCGCCAGACGGACTACAACTCCACCATCAGCCGGACGGTCCTCGAGGCGTGCCGTGCGGCATGCAGGGCCTGCGGTGACGAGTGCACCGAGCACGCGGAGATGCATGAGCATTGCCGCATCTGCGCCGAGGCCTGCAGGCGCTGCGAGCAGGCCTGCGACGCACTCCTGTCCTCGATGGGCTAGGAACCGCCTGTGTGGTTCGACTCCTGGGCCGACATCCTCCGCGTCCTCATCGTGGGGGCCGTCTCCTACGTCACCCTCGTGGGGCTCCTGAGGGTGTCGGGCAAAAGAACGCTCGGCCAACTGAACGCTTTTGATTTCGTCATCACGGTGGCACTGGGCTCCACCCTGGCGACCATCCTGCTCAGCTCCGACGTGGCCTACACCGAGGGGCTGGCAGCGCTCCTACTTCTGGCGAGCCTCCAGTTCCTCGTCGCATGGATCTCGACCCGGTGGCCCGCTGCGCGGAAGACGATCACGGCCAGGCCGACAGCCCTCGTGGTCGACGGCAAACTCCAGCGTGAGGAACTGCGGCGGAACAGGCTCACGGAGTCCGAGGTTTTCCAGGCCGTCCGTGTCTCAGGAGCGGGCGATCTGTCCACCGTCGGCGCGGTGGTCCTCGAGACGAACGGCAAGCTCAGCGTCATCCCGAACAACTCGCTCGGTAGTGGGGCTGCACTGCGCGGCGTCATCGGGTATCCCAGCCCCCGCTCGTGATCGAGGAGGACACGACGTCGACCGTGGAGGCGGGCGAATGGAAGGCCGAGGTTCTGGCCGCCCGCCTCGACAAGCCCATGGGGATCCTGGGGATCATCTTCCTCTTCGTGGTCCTCGGGCAGCTTCTGGCCACGACACCCGGCATGACGACCGCCTTCACGGTGATCGGCTGGGTCTTCTGGGCCGTCTTCGTGGCGGAGTTTCTCCTCAGGGCCTATATAGCCCACTTCAGCGGTGCGTTCTGGAAGAAGAACTGGTGGCAGGTGATCTTCCTCCTCGTGCCGTTCCTGCGCTTCTTCCGAGCGCTTCAGGCGCTCCGGTTCGTCCGCTTCGCGCGCCTGGCCCGCTTCGGTGGGATCATCTCGGCCGGTGTCCGTGGATCCCGGTCCGCGGGACGACTGCTCTCGAGCCGTATCGGCTGGCTGATCGCGGTCACCGCCGTCGTGATCCTCGCCTCGAGCCAGCTGCTCTACGCTACTGGTGTGACCGATTCCTATGGGGACGCTCTCTTCGAATCCGCCATGGCGACGATCACGGGCACCGGGCTGACGTCCTCGACCACCTTCACTCGCATTCTGCAGGTTCTGCTGGCGGTCTACTCGGTCGGGGTCTTCGCCACCCTCGCGGGCTCTCTCGGCGCCTTCTTCCTCCGCGGGGCGGACCCGGCGACGCCGGACCCGCTCACGGCGGCTGCGCTCGGCCCGGATGACACCAGCGCGCCCGGCGCCAGCCCCACGACGGCGGCCCCGGTCGCGGGCGGCGCGAGCCCCACGACGGCGGCCCCCGTTGCGCCCGGCGCCAGCCCTACGACAGTGGCCCCGGTCATGCCCGCGACCGGTCCCGACAGCGACCCCGGAGTCAGCAGGCACTGATCAGGCGGAGAGCTCCTCCACCCGTTCCGTCAGCTCACGGGCCTTCTCGTCGGCGCCTGCCTCACCGCAGAGACGCGCGGCCGCCGCGAGGTGGAGTGCTCCCTGCGCGGTCGAGCCCTGAGCCACGAGGCAGTTACCCAGGAGGATCTCGAGGTCCAGGGTCGACTCGAAATCGAGGAGATCGCGTCGACCGTTCACCTCCGTCAGCAGCGCCCATGCGGTGTCGCTGTCCTTGCTGAGCAGGGCCAGTCCCGCGCGGGCGATCATCACCTCCAGGCAGTACCGCGGATTCTGGAGAATCCGGGCACCGGCGTCCGCCTTGTCGAGCGAGTCCCGCACGGTGGCGTCGGCGATGCCGGCCTGCAGGGTGAACATCGCGCTCGCCCGGTGGAACTCCGCCCAGGCCTCCAGATCAGCCCGCGGTGAGAGCAATCGGGCCGCCAGCGCGTGCTGTTCCCGCCCGATCTCGACCTCTCCGCGGCGGAAAGCGACATTGCCGATGGCCCAGGCACCACGGGCCACGAGCAGGGACGGTACGGCAGGGACCTCCTCGCTGATGTCAAGAGTCATCGCCACCTCCCAGGCGGCGTCGAGATGGCCCTTCACCGAGAGCGCTGCAATGAGGATGAACGCAGCCTGGAGGCGGGTGGGGGACTGCTCGGAGAGACTCGACGCGGAATCCATCGACCGCTCGGCCAGATCGAGGGCCTCGAGGAGTCGCCCGGTGGACCGGGCAATCGTGGACAGGCGACCCAGGACCACCGAGCGGAGCTCCGGGGTAGCCACCAGCAGGGAGGATCTGTCCATCCGCTGCAGGACGGTTTCCGCCTCCTCGGGTCTGCGCACGGTGATCAGCGACTGAGCCTGCAGCAGCGACATGTCCCACCATGCGGGGGCATTGCGCTGGTCGTAGGCGAGACTGGCGGCGTACTCGGCTTCCGAGGCGGCCAGGGCGGCGTCCTGCATGTCACGGGCGTAGTTGGCGGCGGACATGGCCGTCGCGAGGGCGGGCTGGTCCTCGGAGGACGGCGGCTCGACCCACCAGGAGAGCGTCTGCGCCTCCATGCCCAGGACGGTCGCGAAGTGCTGCACCATCTCGATCGTGGGCTGGCGCTGACCCCGTTCCAGTAGGGACACGAAGTGGGGAGGATATGTCCCCGCCCCCAACTCCTCCTGGCTCAGACCTTTGGTGTTGCGTGCCTGACGCAGCATGTCCCCGAATCGCATGTGGTCCCCGTCCCCTGTGAGCCGTCACTGCGACCTGCTCCGTGCACGAGGTCCGAAAGGTGACATCCTCTGTCTAACAGGTGCTTCGGACAAAGCAGGGAATCCTGCGTGTGGACTCACCCGAGCATGCGCAGGTAGGTCGAGAAGCCTGCCTCGACCCGACCGATGGTGCGCGACGACGTCGTCACCTGCATCTGCCCCGTGGACACCCAGTCCGCGCCGCCGATCTTGGCGCGCCGCACCAGGTCGACGTCCTCGTCCGCGGTCAGCGGGGCGAAGCCGCCCACCTCCTGGTACGTACTGCCTCTGATGCCGAGGTTGGCGCCGTGGACATGAGGATGACCGTCGTCGGGCACGTAGTCGCTGGACCACAGCCGCCACCGCTCGGCGTTGTCGGCGGTGAGTGTGGGGCGGACGGTCCCGAGGACGAGATCGTGGTGGCTGGCGAGCCGGTGGTGCTGCACGAGCCA
The DNA here is from genome assembly GCA_029257465.1 of Arthrobacter sp. Taxonomy (GTDB): domain Bacteria; phylum Actinomycetota; class Actinomycetes; order Actinomycetales; family Micrococcaceae; genus Arthrobacter_D. The sequence continues at coordinate 4,594 of JARIBG010000159.1, forward strand.
ATCCTGGGGCACGAGGGTGTCCGCGTCGGTGTTGGCGATCCAGGTGCGGCCCGGCAAGGCATGCGAGCGCGCCAGTGCGACACGGACGCCGGCGTCACGGGCAGCTCCGACGGAGCCGAAGTTCCCCGCGAGCACCACGACGCCCGGGATGCTCCGTGCCGCGTGAGCCGAGCCGTCGGTGCAGCGATCCAGCACCACGGTGATCGATACCGGAGTGCGGGCAAGGGTGCTCAGGAGGTGGTCCCGGGCGGAGCCCAGGGCAGCGAGGCACGCGGGCAGCCAGTCCTCCTCGTTGCGTGCCGGCACGACGACGGCGAGCTGACCGGTCAGCACAGCAGACCCTCGCGCCGCGCCACGGAGTCGGCGGGCGGCGGGACGAAGACCTCCAGGAGGAAGTCCTCCTCGGTGTGCAGTGCGAGGGTCGTGAGGCCGTCGGCCTGGCGGACGCGCTCGTGGACGTCGACGCCGTCGAGCTCCCAGCCCTCGATCGGATGGTTCCAGTGGCACAGGACGAGCACGCCGTCGTCGTCCAGCGAGGCCAGGATCAGGGCGATCACCTCGTCGAGCTGGTCCGAGGACAGGAAGTACCCGGTCTCCGAGAGCACCACCAGATCGAACGGGCCGTCGTCCCGGGGCCAGTCGCGGGGCACCGTGGCGAGCCTGGCCTCCGCGGCGTCGTTGGTGCTCAGTACCTCCGCGGTCCGGCGGACGGCGGTCTCGCTGGTGTCGAGAGCCAGCAGGTTGTCCGAGACGGCCGCGAGCTCCCTCGTCAGAGCACCGACGGAGCTCCCGATCTCGAGCGTGCGGCAGAACCGGGCTCGGGGCAGGCTCGCGATGGTGAGCGCGCGCTTGCGCTGTTCGTAGAAGCGCTCCGCCACCTCCCACGGATCGGCCTTGTCCTGATGGAGCCGCTCGAAGGTCGAGGACCCCTCGGAGACGAAGAAGGACTCGTAATTGCGCTCGAAGTGCGCCAGGAAGTCCGCCGACAGGAGCACCTCGTCGCCGGGGGCCGCGGACAGCGGAGCCACCTGCGAGGCATGGGTGGCCAGGGCGGAGGTCTTCCGGGTGTGGTCGTCGGCGCCGAGCGGATGCAGGGACAGCTCCGCGAGCTGGTCCGCCTGGTCCTGGCTCGAGCCCCAGTGCCAGAGCCAGATGGGGTACTCGAGCAGGGGGCTCTGCTGCGCGTTGCACACCTCTGCCGCTGCCCGCCCGACGGCGTCGTGATCCGTATGGCCGTCGTGGCGCCAGGGCGCCGCGACCAGCGTGCGGGGTGCCTCACCCTCGGCGAGGGTGCGCGTGAGCACCGCTGCGGCGTCCTCCTCCGTGACCCCGCCGTCGGGCAGGCCCTCGAAGCTCAGCGCCGCGGCCGGGGCCAGGACCTGGACGGCGTTGGCCACCTCTGTGCGCCGTAGGGCCGCCAGCTGCGCCGGCGAGTGGGTGGAGGACGAGGGGTGCGAGGCCTCACCGTCGGTGAGGACGACGACGTCGCACCGCACCCCCTCGCGGGCCAGGCGGGCCAGCAGGCCGCCCGCGCCGAGCGTTTCGTCGTCAGGATGGGCGGCGAGGAGGATGAAGCGGGCGGGCAGGCGACCGTCGAAGAGCGCCTCGATCTGGAGGTCCTTGCCGGAGCGATCCTGCTCCCAGGTCCTCCAGTGGCTCTCAGGTGTGCTCTCGGCGTCGTGGGTGAAGCTCACCATCCGGCGTCTCCCTCGGCGACGCGGGCGAGGACTCCACTGCCGAGCGCGGCATCGTCGCGTTCCGCGTGGTGCTGCCGCAGGTACAGGGTCAGATCCGCCACGCGTGCGGCATGGCTCTCGTCGAAGGCGAGCGGTGCGGGTCCGAGCCCATGGGCTGCGGCCTCGAGCACGAGTTCGGCGCAGCGGAAGACCGTGGAGCGAGCCCGCGCGGCGAGCAGTGCGCCGTCCTGTCCGGCGGCCCGGCCGGAGTCGACGGCGTCAGCTGCCCCGGCCAGGACGGTCCGCGCCTCGTGGAGTGCGGCGTCGACCCGGCCCAGGTGCAGCAGCGCGATCTGGTCGGGTGCGCGGCGCGTCACGGAGGCCAGCATGGTCCGGGCGACGCCGAGCGCGCCGCCGTACCAGCACGCGGCCACGCCGATGCCGCCCCACGCGAAGCCGTCCCGGTGCAGATACCAGTTCGTCCCACCGACCGGCGTCGCCCGCGCCCCATCGAAGTGGACGGAGCAGCTCGTCACGGACGGCAGGCCGCGGCTCACCCACGCCCCTGGCGGATCGATGACGATCCCGGTGGAGCGGAGGTCGACGGCGAAGGCGCGGCGCTCGCCGTCGCCCACGTGTGCCGTGACGATCGCGCGGTCGAGCTGGTCCGCGAGCGAGCACCAGGGCTTCGTCCCGGTCAGGCTCCAGCCGCCGGGATCGGACGACGCCGAGACGGCCAGTCCCGGTCCTTCCGCAGCGAAGACACCCCAGGTCCGGGGGCCGGCCCCGCCGTCCTCGGCCAGATCCGCCAGGCCGGCCTGATCGAGGATCGCGAGGGCGTCGAGATGCGGTTCGATAACCCTCGCCACCGAGAGATCGACGGCGGCTACCTCGCTCAGGAGCCGCCAGAGCTCAGCTGTTCCTCCGGCGCCTGGTAACGGGGCCGTGGTTCCCAGGTCGGCTGCGAGGGTGAGGGCGTCCGCTACGGAACCCCGGGCCGCAGCGGCCCGGTCGGCCAGTGCCAGCAGCGCTCCCTCCTCGTCGAGCTTCTTCTCCTGCAGCCTCACAGGAGCACTTTTTCGGAAGTCGGGACGTCAACGGCCAGCATGCTCGAAGTCTACTGGTGGATTCTGACGCTTCGGCGCACCGTTCTGATCGACCGCTCCCCCCGTCCTGCACCATACGGTCCTGTTCACCCTCGCATCACCTCCGGCGTCCATGTGGGCCGGTGCGGAGAGTCGACCACTGCACCGTGCCGGCACGTCGTGCACAAGCGGAACGGCGTTCGAGCGCTGCCATTGTCGAACACCTCAGTCCTGTCCGCGACCCGAATCGCGATGCTGAGGTGACCCCACAGCCGCTTCTAGCGGTCCCGGATCTTCTGCTCAGGTACGTCATGGCCACCGCGCTGCACACGATCGAGGACGCGCTGCACAGTCAGCTCGACGGGCACCATGATGACGTGCAGGTGCACGAGGTGGCCGGCGAGGTCGCGGACATCGATCAGTGCCGTCGGCAGATCCGGAGCATCGTGGACGAGGACGGCGCCGTCGTCGTTGGAGGGCCGCGCGAACCGCCGAACCCAGTACGTCGAGCGTTCGGTCGGATCTCCGGGCCCGCCGATCAGCCCGGCACGAGCAATGACACTGCCCTCGGGCCCGAACGCTTCCAGGACCGCATTCTCACAGGCGACCTTCGCCGGCCCGTAGTCGTCCGGTCCACTGATCCGGTCCGCGACGAGTGGATCCATCCGCGGTGCGTCCTCATCAGCACCCACGTCCTCCTGAGAGGCGTAGACGTTACCCGTGGAGACGAAGAGATAGCGGTCGGTGACGTCCCGGAAGCGGTCGGTGACGTCCCGGAGATCCCGCACGGCCCGCCTGACGTGCACAGGTTGCCGGGCGACATCGATGACCGCGTCCCACGGCCCGGTGGCGACGGAAGTCAGAGCTGCGTCGTCGTCACGATCAGCGCGGACGAGCGTGACCCTGGGCGGTACTGCACCATCCCTGGGACAATTCGTCGGTGATGAACGATCGAAGTGGTGCTGTCGTCGCTGCTGGCCGGCGCCACTCCGTCGGTGTGGCACCCGATGGCTCGGTACTGACTGCGGGCAACCCGGAAGCGGAGGAGTGCCGGGTCGGGGAGTGGAGCGGCATCGTCGCGGTGGCCGTCGGGAACGTGCACACCGCGCCCAACACGGGCCGCTCACACACCGTGGGCCTCCGCGCGGACGGCACCGTGGTTGCGCGCGGCTGGAACAACGACGGGCAGTGCGACGTCGACGACTGGAGAGGTGTTCTCGGCGTCGCCGCCGGATGGCGGAGGACTCTCGCGGTCCTGGAGGACGGGACAGCACGAGCGGCGGGTCGACGCGGCGACGGAGCCGGCGACGTCGAGCCCTGGACGGACCTGGTCGCGGTCGCGGCGGGGGACTGGCATTCCGTGGGACTGCGAGCGGATGGTACGGCCGTCGCAGTGGGCAACAATCGCCGCGGCCAGTGCGAGGTGGCAGGCTGGCGCGGTCTCCGGGCGGTAGACGCCGGCTACCTGCACACCGTCGCGCTCACGGAGGAGGGCCGCGTGCTCGTCACCGGAGATCGCTCGGCGGGGGGATCCCGTGCTGCTGCCTGGAGCGACGTCGTCGCTGTCTCGGCGGGCAGCCACCACACGGTCGCCGTGACCTCCGACGGCCGGGTGCTGGCCGCAGGTGAGAACAGCCAGGGGCAGTGCGAGGTCTCGTCCTGGCGTGACGTCGTCGCCGTCGCCGCCGGCTCGACCCACACGCTCGGCGTCCGCGCCGACGGATGCGTGCTGGCTGCCGGTACCAACGACGACGGCCAGTGCCATACCTCCGGCTGGTGGGTCGGGCCGGCGGACGTGGGGAGCATCCCATGACGCTGGAAGGGTTCATGATGGTGCGTAAACGCACACTTGCTCTGCGCTAATGAGTGTTGATCGCGCCCTCACGCGCGCCCATACTCGTACTGCCCCGGTGTGCGCTCGGTCACAGTCAAAAGCTCAGCGGGCGGGGCCCACCACGAGTCATCGACGACATCGAAGGAGTAGCCAGGATGAGTTCAACGCAGCACACATCCCCGCAGCGTCAGGAGCCCGACGTCGAGCGATCGGGGCTGAAGAAGGTCGTGGCAGCATCGATGGCCGGCACGGTGGTCGAGTGGTACGAGTTCTTCCTCTATGCCGCGGCGGCCACGCTCGTCTTCGCGAGCGTCTTCTTCCCCAACGCCGAGTCGGAGCTCGACGCGATCATCGCGGGCTTCCTGACCTACGCCGTCGGATTCGTGGCCCGACCCATCGGCGGCATCGTCTTCGGGCACTTCGGCGACAAGTACGGCCGCAAGCAACTGCTGCAGGTCAGCATCATCCTCGTCGGTGCCTCCACGTTCCTCATGGGATGCCTGCCCACCTTCGATCTCGTGGGTTACTGGGCGCCGGGCATGCTGGTGGTGCTGCGGTTCATCCAGGGTTTCGCCGTCGGCGGTGAATGGGGCGGCGCCGTTCTGCTGGTCGCCGAGCACAGCCCGAGCAAGAGTCGCGGTTTCTGGTCGAGCTGGCCGCAGTCCGCTGTTCCGATGGGGAATCTGCTCGCCACGGGTGTGCTCTTCGGTCTGTCGGCGGTCCTCGACGAGGCAGCGTTCCTCGGGTGGGGCTGGCGCGTGGCGTTCTGGCTCTCGGCCGTGATCGTCATCATCGGCTACTACATCCGCACCAAGGTCAGCGACGCCCCGATCTTCCTCGAGGCGCAGAAGGACGTCGTCGAGGGCGCCAAGGGCTACGGCGTCGTCGAGGTCTTCAAGCGCTACCCACGCGGTGTCTTCACGGCCATGGGCCTGCGCTTCGCCGAGAACATCCTGTACTACCTGGTGGTCACCTTCAGCATCACGTACCTGAGCACCGAGGTCGGCGAGGACCGCACCAGGATCCTCCTGCTGCTGCTCGTGGCCCACGCCCTGCACTTCTGCGCGGTGCCGATCGTGGGGCGCTTCTCGGACAGGCTCGGGCGCAAGCCGGTCTACCTCGCCGGGGCCGTCCTCGGGGCCACCTGGGGGTTCTTCGCGTTCCCTATGATGGACACCGGCAACGATCTCATCATCCTGGCGGCCGTAACCATAGGCCTGATGTTCCACGCGCTGATGTACGCGGGGCAGCCGGCCATCATGGCCGAGATGTTCCCCACCCGTATGCGCTACTCGGGCGTCTCCCTCGGCTACCAGGTCACCTCCATCGTGGCAGGGTCCCTTGCACCGATCATCGCCGCGACGCTCCTGCGGGACTACGGCTCATCGACGCCGGTGGCGATCTACCTCTTGCTCGCGTGCTGTGTGACCATCGTCGCCGTGCTCGCGCTCCGCGAGACCCGCGGCATCTCGCTGCTGGACGTCGACGAGGCCGACGCCCGCGCTACAGCGGCGCTCCTCGCGGACAAGCAGAAGTAGGGCCGTCACACCACACATGGCCAAGGGGCGACGGCGGCGGCAGGTCAGCGTCGTCGTCGCCTCGTCTGCAGGCCCGGCCGGGCCTGCGCACCGGGCCTGGTCAGGCGTCGAGCTCCTCCGCCCGGTCCACGATCTGCTGCCGGATGGCTGCGACGACGCCCTGGACCGCTGTGGAGCGCAGCGATTCCGGACGGGCGATGGCCCAGATGGGCAGCTGCCGGTGGAAGTCCTCGCGGAGCACCGGGACCAGACCACTCGAGGTGGGGACCATGAAGCTCGGCAGCAGTCCGATTCCCGCGCCCGCGTGGACGGCGTCCACCTGCGCGAAGATGCTCGTGGCCTGGAAGGACGTGACAGGCATGGGCAGCTGGGAGGAGCGGTGGCCCAGCTCCTGGACCTGCAGGGCGGACTCCACGTAGGAGACGAAGCTGTGGTGGCGGATGTCCTCGAGGCGACCTGGCAGACCCCGACGATCCGCGTACGCGGCGCTGGCGTAGAGGCGCAGGAAGTAGTTGGTGAGGAAGATCGGCTCGGCGTTGACGGACTCGATGCGACCCACCACGATCTCCAGATCCACGCCCGAGCGGTTCTGGCTCGCCTTGCGGGTGCCGCTGAGCAGCTCGACGTCAAGCCTCGGGTTCTCCCGCTGGATCTGCACCAGGGCGGGCATCACGAAGCGGGCCCCGAAGCCGTCCGGGGCGCTGATCCGCATGAGCCCGGTCAGGGTATCGCTGTTGGACAGGCGCAGATCCAGTTCACCCAGACTGATCTCGATCGCCTCCGCTGCGGCGACGGCATCGACGCCGAGCGCCGTCAGTTCCCAGCCCTGCGGCGTCCGCTCCAGGGTCCGCCCGCCGAGTTGCCTGTCGAGGGCGACGATCCGGCGGGAGATGGTGGTGTGCGTGGTACCGAGGGCTTCGGCGACGGCGTTGAACCGACCGAGCCGAGCCACCGTGAGAAGGATCAGCAGATCGTCGGGGCTGGGCAGGCGCCTGAAGTCGACCATCGAGCCCCTTCCGCAGGGCACTGTGCATTAACGCGCAGTACGTCTTCGAATTCTTCCCTTGATCGCACTCTAGCAGCGCGAGAAAGTGGTACTGATGTCATCCCCACGAGCAAAGGAGCTTGACCATGGCAACGATCGGCTGGATCGGACTCGGGAACATGGGCGGTCCCATGACGGCGAATCTCGTCGCGGCAGGTCATACGGTGCGGGGTTTCGATCTCAACCCGGCGGCGGTGTCGTCAGCAGAGGCCGGGGGACTCATCGGGGTCTCCTCGATCGCGGAGGCCATCCACGGCGTCGACGTGGTCTTCACCATGCTGCCCAAGGGTGAGCACGCTCGGGCTGTGTATCTCGGGGACGACGGCGTCCTCGCGCACGCGGAAACCTCCACGCTCCTCGTGGATTCCTCGACGATCGACATCGAATCGGCAGCAGCACTCCACGAAGCGGCAGCGGACAAGGGCTTCCGCTTCGTCGATGCACCGGTCTCCGGCGGTATCAGCGGGGCGAAGGCGGGCACTCTGACCTTCATGATCGGAGGCGAGGAGGGGGCCGTGAGGGACGCTACCGCGATGATCGAGCCCATGGCCAGGAACATCATCCCCACCGGCGGCGCCACGACGGGCCAGGCAGCCAAGATCTGCAACAATCTCATGCTGTTCATCAATCTCGCGGCCACGGCCGAGGGCGCGGTACTCGCGGACCGGCTCGGTCTCGACAAGCAGGTGTTCTGGGACATCGCCTCGGTGTCCTCCGGTGACAGCTGGGCGCTACGCACCTGGTACCCGGTTCCCGGCGTGGTGGACACGGCGGCGTCGAACAACGACTTCGCGCCGACCTTCACCGCGGAACTGGCCAACAAGGACATCGGCCTCGCCATTGCCGCGGCGCGCGACACCGATACACCGCTCGAGATCGGCGAACACGTCCAGCAGCTCTTCCAGCGACTCATCGACGACGACCAGGGCGGCAAGGACTGCTCCATGATCATCAAGCTCGTCGACGGCACCCTCTAGCCAGCCCCTCCCTGAAAGGCCCACCATGCAGCAGATTCCGCACTACATCAACGGCAAGCGACTCTCCGACGCCGAGCGCTACGGCCCGGTCTACGATCCGGCGACGGGCGAGCAGGAGAAGGAGGTGGCGTTCGCGTCCCCCGCGCGCGTGGACGAGGCCGTCGCCGCAGCAGCAGCCGCACTCCCGGCCTGGCGGTCGGCAAGTCTCGCCAAGCGTTCCGCCGTCTTCTACAAGGTTCGCCAGCTCCTCACGGAGCGCAAGTCCGAGCTCGCGGCGATCCTGACCAGTGAGCACGGCAAGGTGCTCTCGGACGCCGAGGGTGAGATCTCCCGCGGCCTCGAGAACATCGAGTTCGCCACGGGTCTGTCCCACATGCTCAAGGGCGAGCGGACGGAGCAGGCCTCCACCGGCGTCGACGTCCACTCCATCCGGCAACCCGTGGGTGTGGTCGCGTGCATCACGCCGTTCAACTTCCCCGCCATGGTGCCGCTGTGGATGATCGGCAGTGCGATAGCCTGCGGCAACACCGTACTGCTCAAACCGAGCGAGAAGGATCCGTCCTCGTCCCTGTTCATCGCCGAGATCTTCACCGAGGCGGGGCTGCCCGACGGCGTCCTGAACGTGGTGCAGGGAGACCGTGAGGCCGTGGAGCACATCCTCGACCATCCCGAGGTGAAGGCTGTGAGCTTCGTGGGCTCCACGCCCATCGCCAAGAGCATCTACGCGCGCGCCGCCGCCAACGGCAAGCGGGTGCAGGCCCTCGGAGGGGCGAAGAACCACATGGTGGTGCTGCCCGACGCCGATCTCGACATGGCCGCCGACGCTGCGGTGTCCGCCGCCTACGGGTCGGCGGGGGAGCGGTGCATGGCGGTCAGCGTCGTCGTCGCCGTCGGTGACATCGCTGACGAGCTCGTGGACGCCGTGAAGTCACGGATGGGTTCCCTGAAGATCGGCGCCGGAACGGACGCCAGCTCGGAAATGGGCCCGCTCATCTCCGCCGAGCACCGCGACCGCGTGGCCTCCTACGTGAAGAATGCCGCCGCGGAGGGTGCCACCGTGGTGGTGGACGGCACCGAGCAGCAGTTCGACTCGAACGGCTTCTTCATCGGTGTCTCGCTCGTGGATCATGTGTCACCGGGGATGAAGGTGTACGACGACGAGATCTTCGGTCCGGTGCTCTCGGTGGTCCGGGTGGAGACCTACGCGGACGCCGTCCGTGTGGTGAACGAGAACCAGTACGGCAACGGTGCGGCGATCTTCACGCGCGACGGCGGTGCGGCTCGCCAGTTCGAATTCGAGGCCGAGGCCGGGATGATCGGGGTCAACGTGCCGATCCCCGTGCCCGTCGGAACCTACTCCTTCGGTGGCTGGAAGGACTCGCTCTTCGGAGACACGCACATGTACGGGCCGGAGAGCATCAAGTTCTATACGCGCGGCAAGGTCGTGACCACCAGATGGCCCGATCCGTCGACGTCGAAGATCGATCTCGGCTTCCCCCAGATCGATTGACGGTGTGGCGCCCGGGGGGCGTTTCTGCGCCCCCGGGCGACGCCGTTCGCTGATAGATTACTGCCCACTCGACGACGTCGGTCAGTCCGAGGCGTTGTCTTCGATTGGTGACTGGGGGTTCCATGGATCACGAGGCGCGGGTATCGCAGTGGCTGCGAGAGTACACGGGAGATCAGCAGCGGTTTGCTGACGGCAGCAGAGCGGTCTGTCGTGCCGTGGAGGCGAGGCTCAAGGACGACGGACTGAACTATCATCACGTTTCGGCGCGCGTCAAGACCGTGCCATCCGTCGAGATGAAGTTGAAGCGGAGGATGGCCGACGATTCACCGAAGTACTCGAACGGTTTGCCCGACCTCGACGATCTCGTGGGCGTCCGCGTCATCACGTTTCTCGAGCGCGATGTCGGCAGGGCCCGAACTGCTCTGTCGTCCTCCTTCCAGGAGATCGAGCACATCGACAAGACGGCAGAGCAAAAGGCATCAGGAGGCTTTGGTTACTCTGGCCAGCATCTCGTGCTCGAAGTACCGGATGCGGAACCGCCGATCGGGTGCGCGCAGCATCGCGGTCTGAAGTTCGAAGTCCAACTGAGAACGGTGTTACAGCATGCCTGGGCCGAGTTCGAGCACGACATTCGGTACAAGGAACACAGCGTCCTGCCTCCGGAGGTCCATCGCGCTTTCACACTTGCGTCGGGATTGATCGAACTGGCCGACAAAGAGTTCTCGACCATCGACAATGTCGTGGCGCAGGGTCGTTCGGCCGCTACCCAGGACCTCGCACGGACAGGCGAGGCGGCCTCCCTGCTGACAGCCGATGCATTGGAGGGGGTACTCGAAGGCGTCCTCCCCGACAATCCGCGAAGCAAGGCGGAGCACTACAGCTGGTTGACGGAGGTCCTGGAAGTCAACGGCATCACCACCATCAGCGACGCGACCGAGCTCTTCGACTCCGCCGATTGGACCTTCATCCGTCGAAGGATCGAGTACAAGTTTCCGCCCGGTCATGTCCGAGCCGCCGATGACTACCTGCTGCAGAAGTTCGGCGACGATTATGTGGAGCGTACGAAAGATCTCGGAGACGACCAAAACCGCGAGAACAAACTGCATTTCAGGTTATCCCGCTTGCGCCGCGGGTAGATCATCCGACGATGCCGGGACGTGGGGGGGCTTCCTACGCACCGGTGAGGGGTGCGTCCGCGTGACCGGCCTCGATGCGAGTGCGATCCTGCCTCAGCCCACTTCGGGCTTCGCGATGACGGACATGTCGTCGTCGCCGTCGCCGGCGCGCTGTGCCTCCATCAAGGAGTCCAGGGCGGCGGTCACCGCGGGCAGCGGGTCCTGGGAGGAACGCAGCATGAGCCGGATGTCCTTGGCGAGCAGATCGGCGGAGAACTGCGTGTCGCCGAAGCTACCGCCGGTGATCACGTCGCCCTTCATGTCCACCATGACCGACAGCGCCGTTCCCTGCAGGTGCTCCATCACGGCAGCGGCGTCGAGCCCGTTGGCCTTCCCGAGCCGCAGGGCCTCGACCACGCCCTGCAGCGTGACGCCCAGTGCGAGATTCGCCAGCAGCTTTCCGGTCGCTGCAGCGGCGGGCGTTTCCACGCGGCGCAATCGCTTCTCGTCGGCCCACAGCGCTGCCAGGGGTTCGACGACGTCGAGGTCCTCTGCCGCGCCACCGAGCAGGACGCCCAGCTGGCCGGCCCGGGCGGGGGCGAGACTCCCGATGACGGGACCGTGGACATAGCGGATTCCCGCTGCGTCTGCGTGCTCGGCGAACTCGCGCGCATCGGCCGGCGAGACGGTGGTGATATCGAGCCAGACCGCTTCCGACGGAATCTCCAGACCGGAGAGGACCACGTCCCTGACCGTGTCCGGGCCGAACAGGACGCTCATCACGACGTCGGCGCCGCGAACGGCGTCCTCGGGCGACTCCGCCTGAGTGGCGCCGGCGTCCTTCAGGGGCTCGACGGCGGCAGCCGTCCTGTTCCACGCGGTCACCTCGTGTCCTGCCGAGAGCAGGTGGGAACCGAGTTCGTACCCCATACGTCCGACGCCGAGCAATGCGATCTTCATGGGTCCTCCAGAGCGGTCGTGATCTTCACAGCACTCTTGCAAGGCTAGCCCGTGCCCTCCGGCGTCTCCAGCTCAGCACGTGCCGGTTCGGCGGGAGGAGAGCTTGTCCGGTACTGCGCGAGCAGCAGAGGTGAGCACATCTAGCTGCGCACATCTGCCCGGCGTCGATGCTTTGACAGCAGCGCACTTTCTGCCGTAGAGAGGAAGGTCGGCGGCGCCGGCAGATCCCCTCCGGGACCCACCGCCGACACCGCACTTTCAACGTCGCGAGAGGAACCCGGCCCGTGCCCCCAGCTGCCCAGACCGATACCGGTGCCGAATCAGGCACCGAGTCCATGCAGGACCCCGCATGGTGGCGGCAGGCGGCCGTCTACCAGATCTACCCGAGGAGCTTCGCCGATTCCGACGGTGACGGCATCGGTGATCTCAGGGGCGTCACCTCGCGGGTCTCCTACCTGACGGCGCTCGGCATCGACGCCGTCTGGCTCAGCCCCTTCTACCCGTCAGCGCTCGCGGACGGCGGGTACGACGTCGACGACTACCGCGATGTCGATCCCCGGCTGGGGACGCTCGAGGACTTCGACGAGATGATCACCGCACTGCACGGCGCAGGCATCAAGTGCATCGTCGACATCGTTCCGAATCACACCTCGAACCGCCACGTGTGGTTCCAGGAGGCCCTGGCGTCACCGAGGGGATCCGCAGCACGCGATCGCTACATCTTCCGCGACGGCACCGGCCCTGACGGGTCCTCGCCGCCGTCGGACTGGGACTCGGTCTTCGGCGGTCCGGCGTGGGAGCAGACCCAGGACGGCCAGTGGTACCTGCACCTTTTCGCCCGCGAGCAGCCGGATCTGAACTGGGACACCCGCGAGGTCCGCGACGACTTCCTGCGGACCCTGCGCTTCTGGTCCGACCGCGGCGTGGACGGTTTCCGGGTGGACGTGGCGCACGCGCTGACGAAGGACATGGCGGAGCCGCTCCCGTCCAAGGCCGAGCTCGCTCCCGAGGGCGAGAACGCCGAGGGCAGGCACCCGTTCTGGGACCGCGACGAGGTCCACGAGGTCTTCGAGGAATGGCGCTCGGTGTTCAACGAGTACACGCCGCCGCGTACCGCCGTGGCCGAGGCCTGGGTGCACGCCGATCGCCGCGCCCGCTACGCCAGCCCCGAAGGACTCGGGCAGGCCTTCAACTTCGATCTCCTCAGGGCCGACTGGGACGCCGATCAGTTCCGCGACATCATCGCGGCGAATCTCAAGGAGGCCACGGGCTCCGGTGCGTCGTCGACCTGGGTCTTCTCCAATCACGACGTCGTCCGCCACGCGACGCGCTACGGCCTGCCCGCGATGGAGAGCGGTGCGGGCCAGGACGGATCGGCATGGTTGATCAGCGGCGGAACCGAATCGGCGCTGGACCGGGACCTCGGTGAGCGACGGGCCCGGGCTGCCACGCAGCTGATGCTCGCGCTGCCGGGCTCTGCCTATCTCTACCAGGGCGAGGAACTCGGCCTCCACGAGGTCGCGGACATCCCCGACGACGCGCGACAGGACCCCACGTTCTTCCGGAACGCCGGTGTGGACGTTGGCCGTGACGGGTGCCGCGTGCCGCTGCCGTGGACCGCCGCCGGTACGTCGTTCGGCTTCGGTGACGGCGGGGCGCACCTGCCGCAGCCGGCCTGGTTCGGTGAGTACGCCGTCCAGGTGCAGGAGGAGGACCCGTCCTCCACGCTCAGCTTCTACCGCCGGGCGCTCGAGCTGCGGCACCAGCTGCAGGGCGAGGAGAGCCTCGAGTGGGTCCAGGAGTCATCGGCGGAGATCCTGCACTTCTCACGTCCTGGCCGGTGGCGCAGCATCACCAACTTCGGCCGGACCCCGGTGGAGCTACCCGAGGGCCCGGTGCTGCTGAGCAGCTCGCCCCTCGAGGACGGACGATTGCCCGCCGACACCACCGTCTGGCTCGGCTAGCCCCGTCTGTTCCGCCTCTGCTTCCGTCCCACCTCCGTTCGTCGACGGGAGAATCGGTTGCGCGCAGTTCGCGGTCGTCGGAATACTTGGGAGGCCGGCACGAGCGACGCGGAGGGCAGCACCATCAGCAGGTCAGGGGAGCAGCAGGAGAGACTGCGGAAGGCGGCTCAGTATCGCGCAGCGCGTGACGGTGCGGGAGATCCGGCCGATGCGCTGGCCGAGCTGGAACGCCAGAGGGACGACGGCGAGCCAGTCAGCGGAGAGATGGCGCCGCTGCGGGCGGGCGAGGACGAGGCCGAGCGGGCCCGCCTGATCGTGGACCGTGCCGTGGCGCGCGGGGAGTTCGACAGCCTGGCTCTTGCAGGCAAGCCCATACCGGGCCTGGGGGAGGCCCATGACCCGGACTGGTGGGTCAAGGGTCTGATCCAGCGGGAGAAGATCACCGGCCTCGGTCCGCAGGCGTTTCTGCTGCGCACGGAGGACGCCGAGCTGGACGCCCGGCTCGACCGCCAGTACACCGCGGCACAGGTGCGGGAGATCCTCGAGGATTTCAACTACCGCGTCGTCGACGCGCGGCGTCAGCTCCTCGGCGGACCTCCCGTGATCACCAAGCTCCGCGACGTCGATGCGGAGTTGGAGCGCTGGAGCGAACGCCGGGATATCGCGAGGCGGGCGGCGGAGGCCGCCGCACCGCCACCACCGGCGAAGGTCCCACTCTGGAGGCGCATCCTGCGCGGCTCCGGCTGATACGGCTGGCCCGTATCAGCCGATGGCGGTGTCAGTCCATGTCCGCGTAACGCTTGGCCGCTGCGAGCGCCTCGCGCATGCCGTCGGCGTCGAGCACCGCGCCGTAGGCTGCGGTGTCACGCTGGAAACGCCAGCCCTCCGCGAGGGACCCCGCATCGACGGCGTCGAACCCGAACTCGTCGAGCAGCTCGATGACGGCCTGCTTGGCGTCGGAGTCGTCCCCGGCGATCGGCAGTGCCCGGCGACCGGGTGTGCCTGCGGGTGAGCCGTCCGTCGTCAGCTGGGAGAACTCGATGTTGTTGAACACCTTCACCACGGAAGAACCCGGCAAGTGGTTCTGCACCAGCTCGCTCGTCGTCGTCGTCTCGTCGTCGAGCTCCGGGATCTGGCCGTCGCGCTGTGGGTAGTAGTTGCACGTGTCGATCACGAGCTTCCCGGCGAGCGGCTGGGCCGGGACCGAGTCCAGGTTCTTCAGCGGAATGGTGACGACGACGATATCGCCCTTGCTCGCGGCGTCCTGAGTGGTTCCGGCGCCGGCACCGGCGCCGAGCTCGTCGACGAGGTCCTGCAGTGTTGCGGGGCCGCGGGAGTTGCTCATGATCACCGGGTAGTCCCGGGCGACGGCGAGGCGCGCGAGTTGCGAGCCGATGTTGCCGCTGCCGATGAAACCGATCGTGCTGCGCGTCGTGCCTGGCGTGGTTGTCGTGTTCTCACTCATGCCCAGCACAACGACCTGAAATCCTGGTTATTCCTCGACCCTCCTGGCGTGCACCTGGGCAGGAGTGCATCGTCCGGGCTTCTGCGATGGCCTTTTGTCGATCCCCGGGAGAGCGGCATACGGTTGCCGTAGCGAACTTATCTGCACTTCTTATCCTCCGAGCGGATCTTCTTGACACTGCCCCTTCGGCACGGCACGCCGATGTCAGCCCTGCCACAGGGCTCCTCCGTCGCAGCTCGGGCGAAGGAGCGGCAAAGACTGCGGGCGGTGGACAGGACCCGTCTGCTCGATTCCGCCGACGAAGAACGATTCGACCGGTTGACCCGCCTTGCCCAGCGATCCTTCGGCGTTCTGACGGCGGTCATCTCCCTCATCGGGGAGGATCGGCAGTTCCTCAAGTCGTTCGTGGGACCACTGCCACGCAATGTCGCCAGAGAGTTCTCCGTCTGCGATACGGCTCTTCGGACCGAAGGCGGCCTCGTGGTGCCCGATCTCCGCTCTGATGTGCGTTTCCGGGACAATCCCTTCGTCGTCGGACCTCCTTTCCTCCGCTTCTACGCGGGCGTACCGCTTCGTGGACCGGGAGGATGGTTCGTGGGCAGCATGTGCATCCTCGACACCGAACCGCGCAGCCTGGAACACGAGGACCACACTCTGCTCCGATGCCTGGCGCAGGAAGCGGAGCTCGAGCTGAACGACGTCGCCTGACGCCGGCGATCACGCGCCTGTGCATCAGTGCTACCGCCACGATTCCCGGTACGCATGCTCGACGTCGCTCAGCCGGTGCGCCGCGTGGAGAGCGGCTGAGCGCTCCCGCTGCTCGATGACCCCTTCGTTGATGCCGTAGGGCACCAGCAGCGCGAACGGCACCAGAAGCGTGAAATACCACGGGCCCAGACCGAGGATCAGGGGAAGGAACGCCGCGATGAAGAGCACCTGATGAACAGGTCGACACCACGTCATACAAATGACTCTACGAAAGATGCTGAGCTGGGAGTAGGCCCGTCATCGCTCCGGTCACGGTCTTCGCCGATCCTTGGGTCATCTTCTGGTCGTACGATGCCAGTCCGAATGGAGTTCCTGACCTTCGGCGTCGACGAATGCTCCGCAGGTCGTGCAGATCAGATAAGCGTCGCGTTGCGATGTCCGATACTGCTCGAGGACCGGTGGCTGGTCGAGTCCCAGATACCGCTGGATCTTCTTTCTGAACGTCATAGGTCGAGTCTGCCATCGGGCGTCCCTTCACGAGCGTCCGAGGTTCCTTCCCGGCGCGTTCAGGCGCGATACCTATCTCTGCGCTTCGCGCGAATCACGACCGACCCTGACCCAGAACCCGAGATCGGCGGTTTCCTGGACGGGGTGGCTGGGCACGGTGATCCATCCAGGTCCCGTGGGTCGATCCCTCCCCATATGGGCCGGTTCACCTCCCGGTCGGCAGGGCGTCATGCTGTGCCGGATCGGTGCGGACCAGCAGATCTGCCGTGCCGCTGCCTCGGCCGTCACATAGCGGTGTCATGGCGCGTCATCGTGGTCTGCTGGGGCTCGGACCGCGTCCACTGTGCGAACCGCAACCTCGGCCGCGTCGACGTCGTGCCTTGCCTCGACGATGCACTGCTCGGTCGCAGCGTGCGTATGAGCGCCGACGTCGTACCCGAGATCCGCTGCTGCCTCGAGGGACTCACCCGCGACGGCGGCGAGGAGATGCTGGCGTTGCTGGCCGAGCGCGTGAAGTCGCGCGCGGTCGGCGCTGGTCTGAGCTTCCCGGAGACTGGTGCCGAGTTCCAGCACTTCCTCCAGACGCTCGCGCCGCCGCGCCGCGAGCACGTTCACGAGCCACGCGGCCGACGACGGTTTGGGCAGCGCCCGGAGGTCGGCGGACAACTCCCTGTCACCGCACTGCATGGCCTCTCTCGCGATGGCATTCCGGGCCGCGACGAAGCGATCCAGCGGAAGCGCATACAGGTCAGCTGCGTGGTCAGCCAGATCCATGGACGCCGTCCTTCCGCTGTGCCGTTCTTCTTCCCTGCATCTTCCCGTCGGTGGCTCCTGGAGCATTCCGATCAGGGCGCCAGGTCCTCCAGCGGACCCACGGGTAGGGCGATCCAGCCTTCGCGGCGCGCCTGCTCGTGATACCCGGTGGGTACGGGATGCGTCAGACCCAGAGCGTGGGCGCGAGCCGCGAGGGCGGCGACGACGGCGTCGAACGCATCGTCGGAGGACGTCACGAGTGCCCGGGCCGCGTCGTCGAGCCGGAGCCACGGTGCGCGCTCGAGGAGCTGGGCGATAAGAGCGCCTCGGATGCCGACGTCGGTCTTGTACCCGCGGGTGTCGAAGTGCCAGCCGCGCAGGGTCGCCGACGGGTACACCTCCACGGCTACGCCTGCGCCCGAGCGGTCCACCGGTCTGCCGAGTGTGTCCGAGATGGCGTCGAGCAGGACGGCGCAGTGCATGGCCGTCAGCCCCAGCCGGTCGGTGGCGACGCTCAGGGGCCAACGGCCGGTGAGGTTCCGGGTGGCACGATCCGTGGCACGGTATGCCAGGCGTCGGCGCCAGGCCATACCCTCGTCGACTGTGCTGTCGACGCGGTCGCCCCGGGCATGGCGCGTGATGAAGGTGACGAAGTCGTCAGGCCATCCGAAAGCGCAGTCGATGCCAAGACTGGCAACGTCCGGTGCCGTCGAGGCGATGTCGACGTCGGACACCCCGAGGCGCACCTCCAGGCCGACCGTGGGTTCTGACCAATCGAGGACGGCGAGGGCGGTGCCCTTCGATTCGGCGGCGAGGTCCACTCCGGCTGTGAGCACCCCCGATTATAGGCACCGGAGCCGGCGTGGCTCAGGGAGTCCCTGCTGGCGGCCCTTGCTCAAGCGCCATAGTCGACCGTAGGGGCGGGTCTCCTCACTCCAGCGTCGCGGTGGCCTGCGCACTCAACAGCTTCGCGATGGACGACGTCCTCGCGAGAGCGCAGATCTGCCTCGTCCGGCAGAGAATGCACCCCCAGGTCGTCCTCGGGAAGGGTGCAGGTCTAGCCGGGGTCGGCCGGGCGTATCGCCAGATTGGGGTGCAGCAGTTCGAAACCCTGATCGGCGAGATCGTTCCTGTCGATGTCGTCCGGGAGGAGGACCGCCGTAATTCTGCTGTCGCGGATGGTCGGGCCTGCGACTCCGGGTTCGAGCGGTCCGCACTCGAGTCCGACCCCGATCCCTTCCTCGACGAGCAGGCACACCGTATCCGCGGATCCACTGTCGGCCAGGGGTCGTGCCACGAAGTACTCCACGCCGTCGCGCTCGGCCAGGAAGCGCGTACTCGCGAGGTCTATGCCGTCGAGGTCCGTCTGGATGGTCAGGATGTCCTGGTCCGTCTGGTCCTCCTGCAGGACGTCGATCACAGAGCCTGCCGAGCAACCGGTCACGCCGAACAGCAGGGCACAGCCCACCGTGATCGGGCCGAGGATCGGAGGACGGCGCATGGGTCTCCTTGGAGCGGTCGAGGTGCCGGGTGTGAAGACAACCCTAGCGATACGCGCTGACCTCTCGCAGACCCCCTCCGGCAGCGTCGGGAACGTTGGCCAAGGCGCCGGCCTTTGCCGCTACTTTCCGTTCGTTCCCACTGTTCGGGGCCGGAGAGTGGGGGTAGTGGGCGGCGTCGCGGTCTCCTCCGTTCGTTCCCACTGTTTGGGGCCGATGAGTGGGCGTGACGGGCGATTTGCCAGCACGGTCCGCTCGTTCCCACTGTTCGGGGTCGGATAATGGGCACGGCCGGTCGTTCCCACTGATGGGGGCCGGAGAGTGGGAGTGCCGAGTGGCCTCGTGGTCCCCTACGGCCGTTCCCACTGTTCGGGTCCGACAAGTGGGCGTGACGGGCGATTTACCGGCACGGTCCGCTCGTTCCCACTGTCCAGGGTCGGAAAGTGGGCACGGCTGTTCGTTCCCACTGCTGGGAGCCGACGAGTGGGCAGGACGGGGGGCGTCGGGGTCTCCTCCGTTCGTTCCCACTGCTGGTGGCCCACGAGTGGGCACGGCCGCGCACAGGTAATCACTTCCACTCTTCGCACGACCTCAAGGGGCAAAAAGCTCCCTTCAGCCG
>JARIBG010000022.1 GCA_029257465.1 Arthrobacter sp.
GCCGCCGAAGATCCGCGGCGCGACACAGTAGTCGCTCGACTGGCGTCCGGTGACGCTCTGTTCGCGCCGGCTCACCTGGACGTAGAGATCGTATCCGCGTTGCGCGGACTGAGCCGGCCCAACACGACGCTTCGAGCGGCCGTGCCGGAGGCATTGCGGCATCTGGCAGGCTTCCCGATCCGGCGCATGCCACTCGCGCCGCTGCTACAGCGGATTTGGGAATTGCGCGACAACCTCACCGCTTACGACGCCGCGTACGTCGCCTTGGCTGAACGGCTCGACGGCACCCTGGTTACCTGCGATGGAAAGCTTGCCAGGGCCAACGGGCCCCGATGCTCGTTCGACGTGATTACCTGACCTGTTTCGGTAGCCGGATCCACATGCGGCGCGAATCCGGCTGTGAGGTTAGAGGGCTGGGTACAGGACCCTCCTGCAGATACCGGTGCAGGTTTGCCTTGGGATCATCACTCATGCGCGCAAGCCTGCCGTAGTCGAGTACTGGTCGCAAGACCTCGGGCACATGGAACGATGGCGAAACTCTACGACGGCCAAACGGCTGACGTTGTGGTCTCCGCTGCCGCCGAGGACAATGAGAACCGCGGCCCACTCCGGGCCGATCATGGGTGAGCTCGGGTCGATCACGGTGCTGTGATCTCCCACCCTGTCGATCCGGATACTCCCGCCTCGGCGCGTTCGTTGTGCCTGACGTGCAGCGCTGGGTGGTCGACCCGGAAACCTTGTTCTCGCACCCGTGCAGCGTCTGGTGCCCGTCGTCGCTCGAGCGGTGATCGAAGCCGGTGATCGAAGCCGGTGATCGGAGGGCTGAACAGTGAGAGGACCTCACAGATCGGACGGAACAGTGATACTCGGTGACCACGCCCATCAGACCAGGCCCGCGTGCGCGACGGTGGAGAGTTCCATGGTCGTCCGCCGGGCATCCAGCAAGCTGCTCGCCCGTGACGGTGGCTTCTACCTCGGCGGTTGCAGTGGGTCTCTGACATGAGCAACACGCTTCCCCTCCCGTGCACCGGAGGCGCCGTCGCCGCGAAGGTCGAGCAGCCGGAGCGTCTGAACAAGCGGGGAACCCTGATCTCCACGATCCTGGGTTCGAGCCTGGCGTTCGTCGTCGGATCGATCATCAACGTGGCGCTGCCGCAGATCCAGCAGGACTTCGGCGCCGGGGTGACAGGGGCGCAGTGGGTGGTCAATGCCTACCTGTTGCCGCTGGGTGCGCTGGTGCTCATCGGTGGTGCTCTGGGCGACAAATACGGGCGCCGGCGGATCTTCCTGGCCGGGCTCGTGATCTTCGCCGTCGCGTGCATCCTGTGCGCGGTGGCGTGGAGCTTCCCGGTGCTGCTGCTCGGGCGGGTTCTGGAAGGCGTGGGCGCAGCGATGCTGGCACCGACCTCCCTGGCGATCCTCGCCGACGGTTTCTCGGGACGAGAACGAGGTGCGGCCATCGGCACGTGGGCTGCCGCAGGGGCCGCAGCGGGCGCCGTGGCACCCCTCCTCGGTGGGCTGATCGTCGACGTCGCCGGGTGGCGGTGGGCGTTCGTCCTGATGGTTCCGCTCTCGCTGATCGCCCTGGGCGTCGCCTACCGGTCGGTGCGGGAGAGCCGGGCCGACGCCGACGAGACCGCATCCCTGGACTGGACCGGTGCTGTCCTGTCCGGCGGCGGCCTGTTCGCGGTGATCTGGGCGCTGATCGCCCTTCCGGACCGCGGCATGACGGGCCTGGTCTGGTTCGCACTGGGAGCGGGGCTTGTCCTCCTTGCCGGGTTCGTCGTCGTCGAACACCACCTCGGGGATGCAGCCATGACCCCGCTCGTGCTGTTCACCAACCCCACATTCTCCGGGCTGTCGATCCTGACGTTCTTCCTCTATGCAGCCCTCGGCGGGCTCCTGGTGCTCCTGCCCTACGTGTTGATCGAGGAGGTCGGCTACTCCGCCACGCAGGCCGGAGCGGCGATCCTTCCCTTCCCGCTGCTGATGTTCCTGCTCTCACGTTTCGCCGGTGGCACTCTGTCCGAACGCTTCGGCACAAGGACACTGCTGTCGGTCGGGTCCGGCCTGGTCGCCGCAGGCTTCCTGCTGTTCTCGACCGTCCCTTCGACGGGCGTGAACTATTGGCTGCACCTGCTGCCGGGTCTCGTCGTTCTCGCGCTCGGGATGGCCACCTCCGTGGCTCCGTTGACCACGGCGGTGCTCAACAGTGTGGGGCAGCGCTACACCGGGGTCGCCTCGGGAGTGAACAACGCGATTTCACGTGTAGCGGGCCTGGTGGCCACGGCTTTCCTCGGACTGGTGCTGATCGGCTCGGCCGACAACCTCCTGGCGGGCTTCGCCACAGCAGCCTGGGTGGGCGCGGGGCTCGCGCTGCTGAGCGCCGCGACAGCCTTCGTCCTCGTGCGCAACACAGCGGATTCGACCGATTGACGGCACGCCGTGGGTGTCAGATCGTAGCGGTAAAGGCCGTCGCAGACCGTCGAGCGGCACGCACAGCACAGCGCACCCCTCGAAGGGATAGGCGTACTTCACGAGAGAATCACCTGGATTCCCTCGTCGTCCGTCGGCTCTTCGAACATGTTTGCCAACTGTCGCACATGAGCGGGATCGAGCCGATGAGCCCAGGGCGCCCCCGAGCTGACCGGTCCTCCGCCTGCTGGACCGCTACCTCCAGGGACCTTCGCACGTAATGCAGGTACACCGGATAACCGGCGTCAACGGCTCGGCCCTTCCAGAAGGCGCGATGCTGCCGGGTCCACTGGTTCCAGTCCAGGATGACAGCAGAACCGGTATACAGGACCTGCAGCGCTGTCTCCCACATCAGGTCCTTGCACACCTCTGCCCTCCTGGCGTACGGCGTGCTGTCGTACGGCAGGCCAGGAAAACAGCGCAGCATCCACTCGTCGAGGCTGAACCGCACACCCGGCAGTTCCTGCTCCAGCCGACGAGCAAGCGTCGTCTTGCCTGCACCGTTGAGACCACACAGCAGGTGCACTGCCGGCAGCTGAGACGAAACTGCGACCTCGGGGGTCCCCGCACCTGAAGTCTCCCGGAAAGCACCATCCCCCGCCACGCCCCCGTGGGGAACAGCACCAGCTGCCTGCCTCACGCCGACGAAGAACCCCGACGCGCATCGAGGGCACCGGCGACGCTCTGCTCGAGGGAGTCGATGGTGGCATCGGGCAGGACGATCAGCCCGTCGAGCTCACGCCGTGCCCGGCGGTACGCGGCCTGCCGTTCGGCTGCGGTGGCGGCGTCGTCGACGGCCACGGTGACGAGCTTGCGGGCGGTGTCCAGCCGGGCCCGCTCGTCCGCGGTGAAGCCGCTGGCGCGGACGCGACGGGCCTCGGTCTCGGCGATCTGGAAGGCGATGTCGTACGAGGTGACGGCCGAGCGGTAGGCGGCGAGGTCTGCGGGGTCCACGTGTGCTGCATCCTGCGGCCTGAGGGCGTCGGCCTCGCGCTTGGCGCGGAGGAAGGCGACGGTGAGGGGCTCACGGACGTCGGTCATGGTGGGGTAGTCGATCAGCTTCGCGGCGTCCAACTCGTACGAGAGCCATTTGCGGTCGACGTCGTCGTGCATCTTCTCGATGAAGCGGACATCGCGTTCGCCGGCGGACTTCTTCGCGCCCTTCTTCCCCGACGGCCCGCTCTGCTGCTGCCCGATGGGAGCATGGGCGCGGTCCGGGTGCTTGAGGCGGTAGAGCTCCATCTTGCGCCGGTGACGCTTTTCCGCAGCGTCGGACCAGGAGGACCCGAAGGCGAACACGAGTCCCGACAGCGGGAAGACGAGCCACCAGAATTCTGCGACGAAGACCAGGAGTGCGTTCACGGGACCATCGTAGGCTTCGTAGGCCCCCAGCAACACGTAGAGACCGGACGAAACGAAACCCCGCCCCCCAGGCGGCGAGACCTGACGGACGGGGAATCGAAGTGCACCCCTCGGGACTTGAACCCGAAACCCATTGATTAAGAGTCAATTGCTCTGCCAATTGAGCTAGAGGTGCGAAGCGCTTTCCCTCCCGTTTTCACCCGGTCGGCAATCCGCAACAGCACTGAACATTACCAGCATCTGCGCCGGATCATGAAACCCGCAAGCCGGGGAGGGGGTGCGGCGCAGGATCGCGGGCAGGGCTGCCGCGGGGGCCGCGCACTAGGCTGGCGGCATGACGACTCCCGAGCCGGCCGACGACCATCGCGTGATCCGCACCCTCAGCGTTCCGACCAGCGAGCTCCGGGATACGCTCGCGGACGCCTCACCGAACGTCGAGGTGGTGTTGTGGGACTTCGAGGACGCACCCGACGGCGTGGACCCCGCAAAGCTCGATGCCGCCGTCCTCCCGTACACGGGACAGGCCGATCTGACCGGCGCTTTCGCCACGGCGACGGGGCTGAAGCTCGTCCAGACGCAGTCCACCGGCTACGACGGCGTCGTCGACCTGGCAGGGCCCGACGTCGCCATCGCCACTGCCGCGGGGGTCCACGCCGCAGCCACGGCGGAGCTGGCCGTGGGACTGGCCCTGGCGTCACTGCGCGGCATCGACGACGCCGTCCGGCAGCAGGCACAGGGTCTCTGGCGCAGCGCCCGCTACCCCGGACTGGCGGACCGACGGGTGCTGCTCGTGGGCGTCGGTGGCATCGGTGAGCAAATTCGACGGCGGTTGGAGACCTTCGAGACCGAGATCACGCGCGTGGGCAGCGAGGCCCGCGACGACGACCAGGGCCACGTCCATGCGAGCAGCGAGCTGGTGGAGCTCGCGCCGCGCCATGACGTCGTCATCGTCATCACCCCGCTGACCGATGCGACGCGCGGACTGATCGGCCAGGAGGTGCTCGCGGCACTGCCCGACGGCGCACTCGTGATCAATGTGGCGCGTGGAGCGGTCGTCGACACCGAGGCCCTGACCCGTGAGGTCGTCGCCGGGAGGCTCCGGGCCGCCCTGGACGTCGTCGATCCGGAGCCGCTGCCGGAGGACCACCCGCTGTGGAGCGCTCCGGGCGCTCTTATCACCCCGCACAACGGCGGTAACACGGAGGCCTTCCCGCCGCGGATCCGCGCGCTGCTCCGCCGTCAGATCCAGGTCCTCGGAGAGGGTGGAGAACCGGTGAATCTGGTCCAGCGGGGTCCCTGGGCGTAGCGCCACCCATCACCGATCGGTGGATCGAGGCTCAGGCCATGGCGATGAACGACTCCATGAATGCCATGAAGTCCACGACGTCGTCGGCCTGGTCGAGGCGCATGGGTGAACCGGGTCCGACGTCGAGCACGGGTGCGGACTGAAGGCCGAAGCGGAAGATGCGCCCTACGCTCGTGCCCACCTCGTAGCTGCCGTCCTCCCACTGGAGGGCATGGGCCAGATTGGTCATGTTCACCTCGGAGGGCACTGCCGTCCCCGTGATCCCCGAGAGGTGCGTCGGGGCGATCATCAGTTCCGCGGGTTTCCACCGGTAGCCGACGACGAACGCCGTCCCCGCCTCGTCCCCGGCGCTGCCGCCGTGTCTGGAAGCGACGACCAGATTGTAGTCACCGTAGTTCGGGATCTGCCCGTCGAAGACGCGGCGGAAGGCGTCCTTGAGCAGCTGTCCGCCCTCGAGTGGTGCGGGGGATCCGTCGTGCTCTTCGGGAGTCATATCACGCCGCTTCGCTAGGAGGCTGTCGGTCTGGTCCCGTCGGGGAACCGATCGCGGTATCTCCGGCCGGCGGGCCCAGAGGGACGCCCGCGTTGCCCACCCTACCGGAGCAGGTACGGGCTGTAACAGGACGGACACACTGCCGAACGGCCCTGCCGCGTACGCCTAGACTCTCCCTCATGACTGCCGAGACCACCCCGGATATCAAGCCCAGAAGCCGTACCGTCACCGACGGAATCCACGCGGCCCCGGCCCGTGGCATGTTCCGAGCGGTGGGCATGGGCGACGACGACTTCGCGAAGCCGCAGGTCGGTGTGGCGAGCTCCTGGAACGAGATCACGCCGTGCAATCTCTCGCTCAACCGCCTCGCGCAGGGTGCGAAGGAGGGTGTGCACGCCGGGGGAGGGTTCCCCATGCAGTTCGGCACCATCTCGGTGTCCGACGGCATCTCCATGGGACACGAGGGCATGCACTTCTCCCTCGTCTCCCGGGAAGTCATCGCAGATTCGGTGGAGACGGTGATGGAGGCCGAGCGCATCGACGGTTCCGTGCTGCTGGCCGGATGCGACAAGTCGCTGCCGGGCATGCTGATGGCTGCAGCGCGCCTCGATCTGGCCTCGGTGTTCCTCTATGCCGGGACCATCATGCCCGGGTTCGCCAAGCTCGAGGACGGTACCGAGAAGGAGGTCACGCTGATCGACGCCTTCGAGGCCGTCGGCGCGTGTGCTGCGGGCACGATGAGCCTGAAGGACCTCGACAGCATCGAGCGCGCCATCTGCCCCGGCGAGGGAGCCTGCGGCGGCATGTACACGGCGAACACCATGGCGTGCATCGGCGAGGCACTCGGGATGTCCCTGCCGGGCTCGGCCGCGCCACCCTCCGCCGACCGCCGCCGCGACATGTTCGCGCGCAAGTCGGGTGAGGCCGTGGTGAATCTGCTGCGCCTGGGCATCACCGCTCGCGACATCATGACCAAGAAGGCCTTCGAGAACGCCATCGCCGTCACCATGGCCTTCGGCGGCTCCACGAACGCCGTCCTGCACCTGCTCGCCATCGCCCGCGAGGCCGAGGTGGACCTCACGCTCGAGGACTTCACCCGCATCGGCGACCGCATCCCGCACCTGGGTGATCTCAAGCCGTTCGGCCGCTACGTGATGTTCGACGTCGACAAGGTGGGCGGGGTCCCCGTGATCATGAAGGCCCTGCTCGACGCCGGGCTGATCCACGGGGACTGCCTCACCGTGACCGGGAAGACGGTCGCGGAGAACCTCGAGGAGATCGACCCGCCGGATCTCGACGGGAAGATCCTGCGGGCCCTCGACAACCCGCTGCACAGGACCGGTGGCATCACCATCCTCCACGGCTCGCTCGCTCCCGAGGGCGCCGTCGTCAAGAGTGCAGGCTTCGACGCCGACGTCTTCGAGGGAACGGCCCGCGTCTTCGAGCGTGAGCAGGGTGCCCTCGACGCCTTGGACGCCGGGAGCATCCGGGCCGGCGACGTGGTCGTCATCCGCTACGAGGGACCCAAGGGCGGGCCCGGCATGCGCGAGATGCTCGCCATCACCGGAGCCATCAAGGGCGCCGGCCTCGGCAAGGACGTCCTCCTCCTCACCGACGGGCGCTTCTCAGGCGGAACCACGGGTCTGTGCATCGGGCACGTGGCACCCGAGGCCGTCGACGGCGGACCCATCGCCCTCGTGCACGACGGCGACAGCATCAGGGTGGACATCGCCGCCAAGAGCTTCGACCTCCTGGTGGACGACGCCGAACTCGATCGGCGGAGGGCGGACTGGGAGCCGCTACCCGCGCGCTACACCAAGGGAGTCCTCGGCAAGTACGCCAAGCTCGTCCACTCGGCGTCGACCGGCGCCTACTGCGGGTAGGGGCTGTCGTCCGGTTAGTGTCCACTAACCGGACAGTAGCGTCCACGATGTGAGACGGGGAGGGGTGCGATTGACACTCCTTCCCGGGGGCGGGGACACTACAGATATGCAGCTCGCACCCGTAGTCGTCATTCTTACCAAGCGCGTGGTCTGAAGCCCGTCCGATAGACGACTCGACCCACGCGCAACCCCTCACGGAGCCCTATCGGGCTGAGGGGTTTTTTTGTTGACATGACCTGTCCCGAATCCCCACCGCGTGGATGTACGAGTCCAGTCAGTGCAGCAGCAAGGCAGCACCCTTTTTTCGAAGGAAGGTCCCGATGTCCAAGGGATCGCCCATCAGTCCAGCGCTGCTGGCAGCACGGCCCGTGCGGCCGACACCGGCAGTATCGCCGGCTGCCCCGTCGCGGAATGCGAGTACCGAGCGCGACACGACGACCTCAGTGCCGGTCAGTGCCGTGCGGGGCCCGAACACCGTCGTCGCCCCTACACAGATGCTCGGCTCCGCCGCAATCGTCAGATCCCTCGAAGAGCTCGGGGTGGACGACGTCTTCGGTCTGCCGGGAGGAGCCATCCTCCCGACCTACGATCCGCTCATGGCCTCGACGAAGCTGCGCCACATCCTCGTGCGGCACGAACAGGGAGCCGGCCATGCGGCCCAGGGCTATGCCATGGTCACGGGCCGTCCGGGTGTGTGCATCGTGACCTCGGGCCCGGGTGCCACGAATCTCGTGACGGCACTGGCGGACGCCCATATGGACTCCGTCCCGATGGTCGCCATCACCGGCCAGGTCTCCAGCGCGTTCATCGGCTCCGACGCGTTCCAGGAGGCGGACATCGTCGGTATCACCATGCCGATCACCAAGCACTCCTATCTGGTGACCGACGCGCGGGACATCCCCCGGGTGCTCGCCGAAGCTTTCCATATCGCCACCACGGGGCGTCCCGGGCCCGTCCTCGTCGACGTCGCCAAGGACGCCCAGCAGGCCCAGATGACGTTCTCCTGGCCGCCGAGGATCGAACTCCCGGGCTACCGTCCGGTGCTGCGCGGTCATGCCAAGCAGGTCCGCGAGGCCGCCCGGCTCATCGCGGACGCCCAGCGTCCCGTGCTCTACGTGGGGGGCGGCTGCCTCAAGGCGCACGCGTCGGCGGAGCTCATGGAACTGGCCGAACTCGTCGGCGCTCCCGTGGTCACCACCCTGATGGCGCGCGGCGTGTTCCCCGATTCGCACGAGCAGCACGTGGGCATGCCCGGCATGCACGGCGCGGTCTCGGCCGTGACCGCACTCCAGCAGTCGGATCTGCTGATCACCCTCGGGGCCCGCTTCGACGACCGCGTCACCGGGGTGCTCTCCAGCTTCGCCCCGAACGCGTTGGTCATCCACGCGGACATAGACCCCGCGGAGATCTCGAAGAACCGCCTCGCCGACGTGCCGATCGTCGGCTCCGTGAAGGAGATCATCCCCGAGCTCACGTCCGCGGTCCGCAGTGCCTTCGACGCGAACGGCCGGCCCGAGATCTCCGCCTGGTGGAAGACCCTGAACCGCCTGAGGGAGACCTACCCGGTCGGTTTCACCCAGCCCGACGACGGCCTGTCGGCACCGCAGCAGGTCATCACGCGTATCGGTGAGCTCACCGGCCCGGAGGGAGTCTTCGTCTCCGGTGTGGGGCAGCACCAGATGTGGGCCGCGCAGTTCATCAAGTACGAGCGCCCGCACGCCTGGCTCAACTCCGGTGGCCTGGGCACCATGGGGTACTCCGTCCCCGCAGCGATGGGCGCGAAGGTCGGCAACCCGGACCGCGTGGTCTGGGCGATCGACGGTGACGGCTGCTTCCAGATGACCAATCAGGAGCTCGCCACCTGCGTGATCAACAAGATCCCGATCAAGGTGGCCGTGATCAACAACTCCTCCCTCGGCATGGTGCGGCAGTGGCAGACCCTGTTCTACGAGGGCCGTTACTCCAACACGGATCTGAACACCGGTCATGACACGGTGCGCGTTCCGGACTTCGTGAAACTCGCCGACGCCTACGGGTGCGCCGGTCTGCGCTGCGAGCGCGACGAGGACATCGACGCGACCATCGAGCAAGCGCTGGCCATCAACGATCGGCCCGTGGTGATCGACTTCGTGGTGAGCCGGGACTCGATGGTGTGGCCCATGGTCCCCTCGGGCGTGAGCAACGATCTCATCCAGATAGCCCGCGGCATGACCCCGATCTGGGAAGAGGACGACTGATCATGGCCAGACACACTCTCTCCGTCCTCGTGGAGGACGTCCCCGGGGTCCTGACCCGCGTCGCGAGCCTGTTCGCCCGTCGCGCGTTCAACATCAACTCCCTCGCCGTCGGACCCACCGAGGTGGCGGGCATGTCCCGCATCACCGTGGTGGTCGAGGCGGAGGGTGACCTCCTGGAGCAGGTCACCAAGCAGCTCAACAAGCTCATCAACGTCCTGAAGATCGTCGAGCTGACCACCGAGCAGTCGGTGCAGCGCGACCACGTGCTCATCAAGGTCAAGGCCGATGCCGCGACCCGCCTGCAGGTGACCCAGGCCGCTGACCTGTTCCGCGCCTCCGTCGTCGACGTGGCCATCGATTCGCTGATCATCGAGGCCACCGGAACCGCCGAGAAGCTCTCGGCGCTCCTGTCCGTACTCGAGCCGTTCGGTGTCCGCGAGATCGTCCAGTCGGGCACCCTCGCGATCGGGCGCGGCGCAAAGTCGATGAGCGAACGCGCCCTCCGCAGCGCCTAGCGCCCCACGTCCTCCAGACCACCCCGTACCACCCGATGCCACTCAATAGAGGAGAAACACCCGTGACCGAGTTGTTCTATGACGACGACGCTGATCTGTCCATCATCCAGGCCCGCACCGTGGCCGTCATCGGCTACGGCAGCCAGGGCCACGCCCATGCGCTGAGTCTGCGGGACTCCGGTGTCGACGTGCGGGTGGGGCTCAAGGAAGGATCGGCGTCGCGCGCCAAGGCCGAGGCCGAGGGTCTCAGGGTGCTCTCGGTGGCCGAGGCCACCGCCGAAGCCGATCTGATCATGGTGCTCACCCCGGATCAGGTGCAGCGCCACGTGTACAAGGAGGACATCGCCCCGAATCTGCAGGCCGGCGACGCCCTGTTCTTCGGCCACGGCTTCAACATCCGCTTCGGCTACATCAAGCCACCAGCCGACGTCGACGTCGCCCTCGTGGCACCGAAGGGACCCGGGCACATCGTCCGTCGCGAGTTCGAGGCCGGGCGCGGGGTCCCCGATCTCATCGCCGTCGAGCAGAACCCCTCGGGCACGGCCCGGGAGCTCGCGCTGTCCTACGCGAAGGCGATCGGCGGTACCCGCGCCGGCG
>JARIBG010000046.1 GCA_029257465.1 Arthrobacter sp.
GTCTCCTCCACGGGGGCGCGTCCCTGGCGGTGGGGGAAGCTGTGGGCTCCTGGGCTGCCGTGATCCATGCCTCCACGCTGGGCAAGACGGCGGTCGGCGTCGACGTCTCGGCCACGCACCACAAGGGGGCGCGCGAGGGGCTGATCACGATCACCGCGACCCCCCTCCACCTCGGTGGGACGGTGACCACGCACGAGGTGCTGCTCAGCAACGAGGCCGGTCAGCGCATCTGCACGCTGCGGATCACCAACGTGCTCCTCGACAGGCCGATCCCGGGGACGGCCACCACCTGACACCGAACCGGACGCCGCGTCCTGGGCCGGCTGTCCCCTGGACCGGGGAGAAGATCGGACCGGACCGGACGGCGCCGGGCCGGTCAGCCAACCCAGTCCGGGTCCGTCAGTCTGGCCCTCAGCAGATGCAGCTCTTCCTCACCCAGGCCGCCGGAGCGGAGCAGTTCCGCCGCGTCCAGCGAGGACAGCAGTTCGTGCAGGTGTCCCTGGGCGTCCTCGAGCCAGGAGGCAAGTTCCGCGTCTGAGCGGGGCGTCTCGTGTGGAACCTCCTGCGCCCTGTAGCGGTCGTTGATGGCGGTCACGGCCGCTGCGTAGTCGGCGGTGATGACGGCGTGCGGAACCCCTGCGGCGCTCAGGAGCAGGGCCACGACCATGCCGGTGCGATCCCGCCCGGCGGCGCAGTGCACCACGACACCTCCGGGAGGGGCGGAGACGAACGCGCGGGCTATCGCGGCGAATTTCTCGGGCCAGCGGGTCAGGTTCTCGCCGTAGTGCTCCGGGGTGTTCAGGTAAGGCCCTGTCAGCGCCATGAACTCCTCGTCCGACTGGTCCTCCGTAGGCAGATTGCGGACCACGAACCCGTCGAGGACCTCGGGTGCAACGGCCGGGTCGGTGGGGCGTCGACCGAGTTCGAAGGGATTGCGCAGATCGATGACGGTGCGCACCCCGTGGTCCCAGGCCTGCGCCCAGCCCGCCTGCGTGACCCACTCGTGCCGGCCCATGCGGTAGAGCCGGCCGGGCTGCACGCCGCCGCTCCCGCCGAGATCCCTCGCGTTCACCGCGCCGTCCCATAGGGCGTGCACAGGAGATTCCACGACGTCGACGGTGCGGGAGGCGGGCAGGGATGAGGGTACGGCGTCCATGCCCGCAGCCTAGCAACGCTCACCGACGCCCAGGCAGGTGGGCGCGGCTAGACTCGACGGGTGACTTCAGAGCCTCCCCGCACGGTATCCGACATCTTCGACCCCACCCGCTGGCGCACGGTCACGGGCTTCGAGGACCTCACGGATCTGACCTACCACCGCCAGGTGGAACGCGACGCCGCGGGCGCCGTCGTCCGGGACCTCCCCACCGTCCGCATCGCGTTCGATCGACCCGAGGTGCGCAACGCCTTCCGTCCCGGCACCGTGGACGAGCTGTACCGGGCCCTGGACCACGCCCGCATGACACCCGACGTGGCCACCGTGCTCCTGACCGGCAACGGACCCAGCCCCCGCGACGGCGGCCACTCGTTCTGCTCGGGCGGCGACCAGCGCATCCGCGGCCGCGACGGCTACAGGTACGCGGACGGTGAGACCACCGAGACGATCGATCCCGCCCGGGCCGGGCGCCTGCACATCCTCGAGGTGCAGCGGCTCATCCGCACCATGCCCAAGGTGGTCATTGCCGTCGTCAACGGGTGGGCGGCGGGCGGCGGACACAGCCTGCACGTGGTCGCGGATCTGACCCTGGCCTCCGTCCAGCACGGCAGGTTCAAGCAGACCGATGCGAGCGTGGGCAGCTTCGACGCCGGCTACGGTTCGGCGCTGCTCGCGCGGCAGATCGGGCAGAAGAAGGCGCGGGAGATCTTCTTCCTCGCCCGCGAGTACTCCGCCCAGGAGATGGTGGACATGGGGGCTGTGAACGAGGCCGTCGACCACGCAGAGCTGGAGACGACGGCGCTCGCCTACGCCGCCGATGTCGCGGCGCAGAGTCCGCAAGCCATCAGGATGCTGAAATTCGCGTTCAACCTCGCCGACGACGGCCTCGCAGGCCAGCAGGTCTTCGCGGGTGAAGCCACCCGCCTTGCCTACATGACGGACGAGGCGGTGGAGGGCAAGGAGGCGTTCCTCGAGAAACGCGCTCCGGACTGGTCCTCGTTCCCCTACTACTTCTAGGAGCCGCGTGGAACTCCTGCCCGTCCACACTCCCGGGGACTTCGATCCCCTCGGGCTCCTCAAGCCCCTCGCCGCGGCCCTCGGCGGTGAGGGACCCGCCGTCGCGCCCTACGCCGCTCCTGACCAGGGGTTCGCGAGGCTGCCCGACGGCGACATCGCGGCGGTCATCAGCACCTCGGGGTCCACGGGGACCCCGAAACAGACGATGCTCAGCGTCGAAGCCCTCGCCGCCTCCGCCATGGGCACCGCGTTCGCCCTCAGGGCCGAGGGCCAGTGGCTCCTCACCCTGCCCGTGCACTACGTCGCGGGCTTCCAGGTCCTGGTCCGCTCGCTCTTCGCCGGAACCCAGCCGACGGTCGTGGACAGCGCTGCCGGCTTCACCCCGGAGGCGTTCACCGCCGCGGCAGCCGACATGACCGATCGCGTCCGCTTCACCTCGCTCGTACCGACCCAGCTCCATCGTCTCCTTGCGGATCCTTCGGACGAGACCCTGCGTCTCCTGCGTCGCTTCGACGCGATCCTGCTCGGCGGCGCGGCGGCCGGACCCGCTCTGCGCACCGTCGCGCGGAGCCACGATCTGACGATCGTCGAGACGTACGGCATGAGTGAGACATGCGGCGGGTGCGTCTACGACGGGATTCCGCTCGACGGCGTGCAGCTGACCTCCCTGGACGGTCGACTGCGCATCGGTGGCACCGTCCTCGCCGAGGGCTATCTCGGTGACCCCGTACTGAGCGCGGAGAAGTTCGTCGTCGACGGGGGCCGGCGGTGGTTCATGACGGACGACGCCGGCGAGATCGCCACCGATGGCACCGTCACCGTGCACGGGCGGCTCGACGACGTCATCATCACCGGTGCGCTGAAGGTCTCGGCGGCGAAGGTCACCGATGTGATCCAGTCCCTTCCCGGCGTCGAACAGGTGCTGGTGCTCGGAATCCCTAGCGAGGAGTGGGGTACAGCCGTTGCCGCTGCAGTCCTTGGTGACGTCGACACCGAGATCATCCGGCAGGCCGTCCATGTAGAACTCGGTGCGCATGCCGTCCCGAAGACCATCCTCCCCCTCGAGGCCTTCCCCGTGCTGCCCGGCGGTAAGCCCGATCGCCGCACCATCAAGGCACTGCTGGAAGACGCCTGACCACGTGGGCTGTACGAAGAAGCATCATCGATCCGATCAGAAGGACTGACTGTGGCCACCGCCGCTCAATGGCTTGAAGGAGCCCGCCCCCGCACGCTGCCGATGGCGTTCGCACCCGTGATCATCGGCAGTGCCGCCGCCTTCGGGCTCGGCGCATTCGCACCGCTCAATGCTGCCCTTGCCGCGATCGTGTCCGTGCTGCTGCAGATCGGGGTGAACTACGCGAACGACTACTCGGATGGCATCCGGGGGACGGACAACAATCGCGTGGGACCACTGCGGCTCACCGGCTCTGGCGCCGCACGCCCGCAGCAGGTGAAACTGGCGGCCTTCGCGTGCTTCGGCCTCGCGATGCTCGCCGGCCTGGCCCTGGTGATCCTCGCCCAGACCTGGGTGCTGCTCCTCGTCGGAGCCGGCTGCATCGCTGCGGCCTGGGGCTACACCGGGGGGAAGAACCCATACGGCTACCGGGGACTGGGCGACCTTTTCGTGTTCGTGTTCTTCGGGCTCGTGGCCACGCTCGGTACCACCTACACCCAGGCGAATCAGCTCAGCGCGGCAGCGTGGATCGGCGCAGTGGGGACCGGCCTGATCGCCATGGCGCTGCTGATGGCCAACAATGTGCGCGACATCCCCACGGACAGCGTGGTGGGGAAGAAGACCCTCGCCGTCCGGCTCGGGGACACGGCGGCCCGCCTGACCTACGTGATGATGCTCGCCGCGGCGATTCTGCTGCCGCTCTTCCTCGCCTACGACTACCCGTGGGTGCTGCTGGTCCTACTGCTCGTCCCTGCGTGCCTCAGGCCCAGCTGGCTGATGCTCACCGGGAAGGAGCGCGGAAGCCTGATTCCCGTACTCAAGCAAACCGGTCTCATCAACCTGGCGTTCAGCGTCCTGTTCGCCGCGGGCATCGTCATCACCGTCAACCTCGCCTGACTGCGGACCCGCGCGCCTCGCCGTGCTATTCGGTGTCTTTCTGCCTCGCGTCGTTGCGTGGCTTCCGATCCGCGTTCACGGGCATGTTCGGATCGAGCGCGTCCTCGGCCGCGGCGTCGTCGAGCTCGACGGCCGAGCGGACCGGTGGGGCGCCGGGCGTGAACCGACGCTGCAGCGTCGCCGCGGCGTCGTCGCGCAGCTTGCGTGCGAAAAGATAGGTCACGCACCACGCGAGGATGGCCGCCACGATCGCGGACATGAAGAGTCCGAGACCGAGTTGCACGCCCGCCACGTAGAAGACGACGATCAGGAGCAAACGGAGGGCGGAGAATTTCAGGAAAGCCACGGGCCAAGTTTACTCGCCTACAATTGGAGGATGCCCCGTCTCCTGCTCTTCGCCGCGATCCTGGGGGTCGCCGTCATCATCTATTCGCTGATCGACTGCGTCATGAGCAAGAAGCACGAAGTCCGGAGCATCTCGAAAACCGCGTGGTTCCTCATCATCCTGATCCTTCCCCTCATCGGTGCGGGAATGTGGTTCCTGTTCGGAAGGCCGCGCAGCGAGGGTCCCTCCGGACCGCAGCGCCCCGCCCCGCGGAAGCCCCTGGCGCCCGACGACGATCCGGCTTTCCTGCAGAATCTCGAGACGCAACGCCGCCAGCAAGCACGCGAGCAGGAACGGCGCCGCCGCGAGCAGGCCGACCGTGATGCGAAGACCCGCGACAGCGCACCGGCGGACGAGAAGCTCGACGGCGAAGGCAGCGACCAGCAGTAGTCAGCACCACTCTCAGCTGTGCTCCGCATCGTGCACATAGCGCGCGATCTGGACCCTGTTGGTGACGCCGAGTTTGGTGAAGATGCTTCCTGTGTGGGTCTTGACCGTCGGGACACTCATGTAGAGCTCGGCCCCGATCTGGGCATTCGTCAACCCGCGGCCGATCGCCACCGCTACTTCCTGCTCGCGTTCGGTGAGGCGTGTCAGCCTCTCAGCTGCGCGTCTGCGGTGGGCATCGGGGGCTCGGGTTACCACGGCGATGAGTTGGGCAGTCACACTCGGTGAGAGCATGGGTTCGCCGTTCGCGACGCGACGGACGGCCGCAACGAGGTCGACCGGAGGTGTGTCCTTGAGGAGGAACCCCGCAGCGCCGTGCCGCAGTGCGGTGAGGACCATGTCGTCGGTATCGAAGGTCGTCAGGACGATCACCCGCGTGCGGTCGCCGCGATCGTGCAGCGCTCGGGTCGCTGCAAGTCCGTCCATGATCGGCATCCTGATGTCCATGAGCACGACGTCGGGGTCCTTCTGGGCAATCAGAATCAGGGCTTCGCGGCCGTCTCCGGCCTCACCGACGATTTCGAGAAGGGGATCGCCGCCGAGGATCATGCGCAGCCCCGCCCGCACGAGCGGATCGTCATCGACCAACGCCACACGCACGATCAACTCCATGGCAACCATGCTCTCAGCACGAACGCACCGTCCGGAGCATGAGCGTGGTCAAGGGCACCCCCGGCGAGTTCCGCGCGTTCCTGCAGACCGGTCAGCCCCAGTCCGGCGCCGGGTGTTCCAGCGATGGTTTCAGGAACGGCATTGCTCACCTCGATCTGCAGCCGCTGGCCACCACGTCCGAGACGAATCCGCACCTGCTCACCGGGGGCATGCTTTCGCGCGTTGGTCAGGGCTTCCTGGATGATGCGGTAGGCGGTGCGCGAGACCGTCTCGGAGAGACCACTCATATCCGCTTCTCCGAGTCGGGGCAACAGACCGTCAGGTCTCGACGGATCCCAGCCTGGCAGCGCCGCGACGTCGAACACCACAGCCGTTCCGGCGTCCTCGGCGGTGGCCAGCAGTACCGGTACTTCCGCGAGCGATGGCTGGGGCGGCTCGGCCTCGGCGTCGGGGTGCTGCACGTCGCGCAATACTCCAAGTACCTGACGCAGCTCGATCAGTGCGAGATGGGCATTGTCCTGAATGATCCCGGCCGCCTGAGCCGTCTCCTGCTGCGTGAGATCCGTCCGGTAGGTCAGCGCTCCTGCATGCAGCGCGACCAGGGAGATGCGGTGGGCGAGCACATCGTGCATCTCCCTCGCGATCCGCGTCCGTTCGGCCTCCCGCGCGGACTCGGCCCTCAACGCTTGCTCCCGTTCTGCGTTCTCCGCCCGCTCCTGCAGCGAGACGAGCAACTCGCGCCGCGCACCGATGTAGAAACCGGTGGCCACGCAGATCCCGTAGACGGCGATCGCCGTACCACCTGCGGCCCATGCCTGACCCGCGTGAAAGCTGACTCCCGGAACGCTGGGCCGCACGAGAAGCTCGTAGACGACAGTGGCACCGCCCCACAACGCACCGACGGGGATGACGTCGCGCCAGCGACGACGCGTACTCATCGAGACCGCAGCCACTGCCGCTGCACCGATCGAAGACGCCGACACGGCCGACAAGGACCCCGTCAGGGTCGCCGCGAGGACAGGCACTCGACGCCGCAGGGGAAGAAGGCTCAGCGCGAGAAGGCCAACCACGAAGTCCAGAACCAACAGCCCGCCAATGGCAGCGTCGGCAGTCGGCGGAACGCCGTCAGGAGTCGTGGTCAGGTAGTCGACGGAGACGAATATCCACAACACGAAACCGACACCGACCGCCACCAGGTAGCGCCATATCCGCGACCAGGGTCGAAGCCTCGGCGGCGGAGTTCTGCTCGAGCGGTTCGCCGTCCTCGTGCTGACCGCGTGGAATACGCGGCGGACCTCGGCTGCGGGCTGGGCTGTCACGTTCCCCAGTGTAGGTAGAGCGTGCCCGACGAACCTCGGTCCTTCGGCTCTCGTGTCTCCTACCAAAGACTGACCTCCTCGATACCGGCGGCCGATCCGCTTGAACCGACACCGGTAGAAGCATGGGATCCATGATCACAGCAGAGCACCTCACGAAACGATACGGTTCCCGGACGGTGGTCGACGACGTCTCCTTCACGGCCCGTCCCGGTCGTGTCACCGGCTTCCTCGGCCCGAACGGAGCCGGCAAGTCCACCACGATGCGCATGGTGTGTGCCCTCACCACACCGACAGCGGGAGAATGCACGGTACTGAGCCGGCCCTTCCGGGAACTGTCCAATCCCGGCCGTCATGTGGGCGTCCTTCTGGATGCGAGCGCCCAGCATGCGGGCCGCACCGGTCATGAGACGCTAGCTCTCTCGGCTCGGCTGATGGACCTCCCCACGAGCCGCGTGCGCGAGGTTCTCGACCAGGTCGGTCTGAGCCTGCGGGAGGCAGCTGCGCGCACTCGCACCTACTCGCTGGGAATGCGTCAGCGCCTCGGTCTCGCGCACGCCCTGCTCGGCGACCCGGAGGTGCTGATCCTCGATGAGCCTGTCAACGGGCTCGATCCGGCGGGGATCAGATGGATGCGCGGGTTGCTCCGCAGCTTCGCCGACGGCGGCGGGACCGTCCTGCTCTCGTCGCACCTGCTGCTCGAGGTTGAGGCCTTGGCGGATGACCTCGTCATCATCGGGGGTGGTCGCATCCTGGCTCAGGGGCCCACCGCCGAGCTACTCGCCAAAAGCGGAACCTTGGCACGTAGCCTCGACGACGACGCCTTACTGCGCGCGCTGACTGAAGCCGGCCACGACGTCACCCGCTCTCCCGATGGATTGTCCACCAGCGCTTCGCTCGAGGACGTCGGCCGGTTGGCGCTTTCGGCCGCCATCGTCCTCATCGATCTTCACCCGGCATCCAGAGCCGGGCTCGAAGAGCTGTTCTTCAGCGCAACCGCCCGCCACGGGCGAGAGGAGATCTCCGCGTGAGCTCATCGAACACGACCGCCACCACCAGTGCTTCCGCCGCCGGGCGAGTACTCCTCCCTTCCGATCCCGGGACAGCTGTCTCCTTCGTCCGGCTGTGTCGCGTAGAACTCCGCAAGCAAGTCGATACCCGTGCCGGCATCTGGCTACTGGGCATCATCGCTCTGGTCAACGTGGGGCTGATCGCCCTGTTGCTGTTCACCGCAGAACCGCTCGGCCTCACCTGGGGGTCACTGACCTCGGCGGCTTCCCTGGGCCAGATGTTGCTGTTGCCGCTCATCGGCATCATGGCAGCAACCAGCGAGTGGTCGCAGCGGACCGCGCTGACCACCTTCGCCCTCGAACCACGCCGCACCCGCGTCAATCTGGCGAAACTGGTGTCCGCAGGCGTGCTGGGACTGGGCGTCATGGTCGTGGCGCTTGCCGCCGCCGCGGTGTTCAACATTGCCGGACTCCTGTGGCGTGACGGCGATGGATCCTGGGCCATGGACTGGCCCGTCCTGACCGGGATGGTCCTGGCCCTGATACTGCTGGTGGCACAAGGAGTGGCGTTCGGGCTGGCGTTCCTCAGCACACCGGTCGCGATCGTCGCCTACCTCGTGCTGCCGAGCGTGTGGCCCATCCTCACGCTGATGATCTCCTCGCTCCAGGGACCGGCGAAATGGCTCGATATCAATGAGACCCTCTTCCCTCTGATGACGGGTGAGATGGCAGGCATCGGATGGGCGCGGCTGGCGGTATCGGTCGGCATCTGGGTGGGGCTTCCACTCGCCTTCGGTCTATGGCGGACAGCACGCCGCGATGTCGCGTGAACGGCCGTCGAAGGCAGAGATCAGCAGGGGGCCATACCTACGCCGTCGCACGCTGGAGGAACCACTCGCCGGACACCGTGGAGAGAAACGGCGAGAACGCTGCTCGCCAGAAGCCCAGGGTCTCAGGCAGATTGGCATCGATAGGTCGGGCTCTGCTCGGTTGGCTCGTGCTCTGTGCGGGGATCGGTCTGGGAATCAGCATTGCCCGTCTTCTCGGGGAGGCGTTCGCGGCTCCTCCCGCGTTCGTCCCCGTTGTCCAGGCCGTCCTCGTCACAAGTCTCGTTGTCCCGGCACTTCTTCTGCTGCGCCGCACGCTCGACCGGCGATCGCTGACAGGCTTGGGGCTTTCTCCCCGCATGGGTGGCCCTGTGCTGCTCGGAGTGGCCGTAGGGGTGCTCAGGGGTGCCGTGACGTGGCTTCCAGCACTCGGTATGGGCTGGATCGCCGTCGAGCGCATCGATCCCGCAACGCTGGTGGTGTTTCTGGTCGTGAACTCGATCGTGCTGTTCTTCTACGAAGCGCTCCCCGAGGAACTGGCGCTGCGTGGCTATGCCTGGACGAACGTCCGTGACAGCTGGCACCCCTTCGCCGCTACCGTGCTGGTCACACTGCTCTTCTGTTTCAGCGCACTGGTCATCAGCGTCGCCCACGCTGGCAGTGCACTGCTGCTCGGGATGGAGTCATCCGGTCCGTCTTTTGCACCGAGCGGCACCGACCCGGTGGCGTATGTCCTTCAGATCGCTGCGTTCGGTCTGGCGTTGGGCGCAGCACGGCGCATTCCGCTTCCAGGTGTTCTCGGTACCGCGATCGCCTTCCATGTCACCCAACTCACCATCACCAGGATTCTCCTGGGTGGTATGGGCTGGATCGACTCCGGTGTGACTGTCCGCTTCGCCAACCCTGACGTCATTGCGCTGGTCCTCGTGCATATTGCACTGTGCGGTGTCGCGTTCATCGTCATCAGGAAGACCCTTACGCGACGACACGAGCGCTCGGCCCTGGTCTACACGTGACGGCGCCCTCCTTCACGCCGTCAGGACGGAACGAGGGCGCCGATCTCTATCTGAGTCAGACCCTGAGGGCCCTGGCGAACTAGAGTCGGAACTAGACCCCGGCGTAGCTGTGCAGGCCTGAGAAGTAGATGTTGACGATGGTGAAGTTGAAGACGATGCACAGGTAGCCGACGATCGACAGCCACGCGGCGCGCGTCCCCGTCCAACCCCGCGTAGCACGGGCGTGCAGGTAGCCGGCGTAGACGGTCCAGATCACGAAGGTCCAGACCTCCTTGGTGTCCCAACCCCAGTAGCGTCCCCAGGCCTGCTCGGCCCAGATGGCGCCCGCCATCAGGGTGAAGGTCCAGCCGATGAAGGCGATGGCGTTGAGCCGGTAGGCAAGATTCTCGAGGCTCAGCGCAGAGGGCACGAGGCGGAGGCACTTCGCAGTATCAGCCCTCCCCGCGAGAAGCTTCGTTTCCCGGGAGGTCTGCAGCAACTGCAGTACGGACATCGCGAAGGTGATGGTGAACAGTGCCGACGAGGCCACGGCGATGGAGACGTGCACCACGAGCCAGTAGCTCTGCAGCGCCGGGATGAGCCGGGAGACGGGCGTGGGGAAGCCGACCGTGGCCGCACACAGCATGATGACGACGAGTCCCACCACGAACGAGCCGACGAAGCGCAGGTCCTTCCGGGTGAGGGTGATGAGGAAGATCACGGCCACCAGGAACGCGCCGGTGGTGCAGAACTCGTACATGTTGCCCCACGGCACGCGGTGGGCGGCGAAGGCCCGACTCACGACCGCGGCGCCGTGGATGACGGCGGCGACCACTGTCAGGGCGACGGCGATGCGGGCGGCCCCCCGCCGGGCCCCGGAGCCGTAGTCCATCGAATCATCGGCCGTGACCGGCGCCGCAGGAGCCTGTGCGGCCCTCGATCCTCCCCCACCGGCTCCGACGGTCGCCAGGGTGCGCGTCGAGGCAGCCTGCTCGCTCGCCAGGCGCGCCTCGACGGCATTGATGGTGGTGCTGGACCTCACGAGGTCAAGCACGAAGAAGATGAACGCCACCACGTAGGCGATGGAGGCGAGCAGCATCAGCAGCTCGCTGAGCTGCCCTAGCTCTGCATTGACTGGTTGTGGCATCAGTTGTCCTTCGTAGTGTGCTGCGACTGCCCTGTGCCGGCGACCGACGACGCGGCCTCCTGCACCCTATGTTCCTCCGTGGTGCCACCGGCCACCAACCAGCGGTCGGTCAGCAACTTCTGCACCGCCGACCCCTCGTCCGCGAGCCGGTGATCCTCGCCCCGGGCCAGGAGCCCGTACTCGACCAGGATGCGCCCGTCCTCGTGCTCGCTGGTCTTGATCCAGAGTCTGCGCCGCGCGATGAACAGGGACGCAGCCAGACCGAGCAGAGCCAGCGTGGCGAAGGTGAAAGCTCCGATCTTCGCCGGGTCGTGGTGGATGTCGAGGGCGATGTACCGCTTCAACCCGTCGAACGTGATCGAGCCCT
Source organism: Arthrobacter sp. (assembly GCA_029257465.1). GTDB lineage: Bacteria > Actinomycetota > Actinomycetes > Actinomycetales > Micrococcaceae > Arthrobacter_D. The sequence continues at coordinate 11,348 of JARIBG010000046.1, forward strand.
TGCCCCCGGGGAGATCGTACGTCTGGCCGACCCCGAGTACGATCCCGCCGTCGTCGTTGTTGCGGCTGTTCAACTCCGTGAGATTCTCGGTATCCAGTACGAAGACGTTCTCGGGGGTACCGTCGTCGAGCCCCAGGTCACCGTAGTACGAGTTCAGGTTCAACTGGGGATTGAACGGATCCGGATCCCGCGAGAAGGCGACACCCTCCTCGTCGAGGAACGCCGTGGGAAGGAAGAAGCCCACGAAGCCGAGCTGGTCGGGCTGGGCATCGGGAGCCTTGATGACGATCAGCGAGGTGTAGAGACCGTCCGACGGAATCGCCACCACGGGCCCCTGTGAGGCGATGTTGCCCTCCGCGTCGCGCACGGTCACCTCCGGTGCGTAGCCGTTGCCGACCAGATACACGCTGGTGCCGCCGATGGTGACCGGTGCATTGACCTTGAGGACCTGCTGCTCCTCCTCCGCCCCGGGGCCGTCCTGCGTGGTGAGATTCGCGGTGAAGTCGAGCGGCTGACCGTAGTTGCTCTCCTGCTCGCGGTCGAAGCGCACGTCGAAGTCATCCAGGCGGATCGAGTAGGGCTCGAGTTTGTCGTCGGCGAAGTTGGAGCCGGGGCTGAAGCTGTCGTAGCCGATCAGCGTGTTCACGAAGCTGTCACCCTCCACGATGATCTTCTGACCGGTGTAGCCGAACAACCCGCCGGCCGCGACCGCCACGAGGACTCCGATGAGCGAGATGTGGAAGACGAGGTTGCCGAGTTCCTTGGCCAGGCCCCGCTCCGCTCCGACCGAAGCCTCGCCCGCGCCCGCGTCGCGCACATCCACGCGGTAACCGCGCTTCTTCAGGACGGCGGCGGCCTCCCGGGCTGCGGACCACGGCGTCAGACCCGCAGCCCGGGCGTTGTCGGCCGGGATCTCCAGCGTCCCGTGGACGGGAAGACGCGAGAGCCGCTTGGGCGTCCGGGGCGGAGTGGATCGTACGGCCCTGAAGTGAGCGCGCGCCCGCGGCACCACACACCCGATGAGTGAGATGAACAGCAGGAGGTAGATCGCGGAGAACCACACCGAGGAGTAGACATCGAACAGCTGGAACCAGTCGAGGATGGGTCCCGTGTCGGGGTTGTCCTGGAGGTACTGCGTGACGACCGCGGGATTCGCCGGGCGCTGCGGGAACAGGGATCCGGGAACGGCGCCGACGGCGAGCAGCAGAAGCAGGAAGAGCGCCGTGCGCATGCTGGTGAGCTGGGTCCAGGCCCAGCGCAGCGTGCCGACCAGTCCGAGCGCGGGCACGACCACGTCGTCGGCGGGCTTGGCTCCGGTCATATCGGCAGCACCACACCACTGATCAATGCGTCCTGGAGACGCGTGATCCAGAAGTTCCAGACACCGGTCACCATGAGGACGCCGACGAGTACCAGGAGGCCACCGCCGGCCCGCTGGAGCACGAGCCGGTGCTTCCGGAAGAACGCGAGCGCACCCATACCGCGCTGCACCCCGAGGGCGATCAGCAGGAAGGGCACGCCGAGCCCCAGACAATAGGCGAAGGTCAGGACCGCACCCTTGAGCGCCGTCGCATCATTGCCCGAGATGGCCAACAGCTGTACGGCCCCGAGGGTGGGGCCGATGCAGGGAGCCCAGCCCAGCCCGAAAGTGACTCCCAGCAGCGGAGCGCCCAGCAAACCGGCCGGAACCCGAGCGTGGATCCTGCTCTCGCGCTGGAACCAGGACAGCCCTCCCATGAAGACGACGCCGAGGAGGATCACGACGACGCCGAAGACCTGGATCAGCCAGTCCTGGGAGACACGCAGGAAGGCACCGAGCTGCCCGAAGAGGGTGCCGTAGGCCATGAACACCACCGAGAAACCCAGGACGAACAGTCCTATCCCGGCGATCATCCGCCCTTTCCGCTGCTTCTCCAGATCGATCCCGGTCAACCCCGTGACATAGCCGAGATATCCGGGTACCAGGGGTAGCACACACGGCGAGACGAAGGAGACGAGACCTGCCAGGAGAGCGACCGGCAGGGCGAGAAGCACGGATCCGTTGAGCACGGCATCGGCGAAAGCGTTCCCTGTGACGAAGGGAAGAAGGGAGGCCGGCGGCCCGGTCATGAGGAGCGTCATCGGCCGGCCGGCGCGCAGGCGCTACAGGACATCGCGGATCAGGGCATCCAGGGTGCTGCGGTCCGCGAGCCCGAGGATGCGCGCCGAGACCCGGCCCTCCCGGTCGAGCACGATGGTCGTGGGAACAGCCTGGGGTGGGACGAACTGCGTCATCTCGAGGAGCACCGTGCCGTCGGCGTCGTCGAAGCTCTCGTAGGGGATACCGAAACTCCGCTCGAACGCCTCTGCGGTGGCTTGCTCGTCGCGGATGTTGACGCCGTAGAAGACGGCGCCCTGTGGCGCGTACTCCTCGTGCAGTCCCACGAGATCAAGCGCCTCCTCGCGGCACGGGGCACACGAGGCGTACCAGAAATTGAGGACCGTGACCTGGTCGTCCCAGTCGGCGCTGGAGACCTGTGTTCCGTCGAACAGGGTTCCGGCGACCTCGACGGGTTCTCCCCGTTCGGAGGCCGCGTACTCGGTGACCGAACCGTCCCCTGCAATGTAGTTCTTGCCGTCCCCCGCCGCGGCCTGCTGCGCCAGCGGATCCTCCGCTGCGCAGGACGTGCCCACGAGGCAGACCGGCACCGCGAGAGCCAGCACCATCCCCAGCCTCGACAGGGGACGGCGTAGTGCGAAGCGAATGGTTGCGGTCACGGCTTCTTCCATTGATTTCTACGGCGTGTAGTAATTCTATTACGCCCCGGGGACATTCGCTGCACCGGGTAGCAGGTCCGCCGACGGCTCCGCGTAGCGCACCCGCTGAATACTGGTGCCGTCGAAGTCCAAGGAGGTGATTGAGGTGAGCGTGCACTCACGCTGACGCGGGTCGTGCCAGAGCCGACGCCGTTCGGCCGCGAGCCGCGTGACCCAGATGGGAAGTTGATGACTGACGATGATCGCCTCCGCAGGGCGGTCGGTCCCGGTGTCGGCGAGCTCGATCGCCCGGAGTCGCGCGTCCTCGACGGCGGCCATCACACGCTCCACCTGCTGGTGGTAGGGCTCGCCCCAGGACGGCTTGAACGGATTGATCAGCAGGGGCCAGTACTTCGGCTGACGGAGCCGACTCTTGATCTTCGACATCCCCTCGAACTGGTTCCCGGCCTCGATGACGCGCTCGTCGGTTGCGACCTCGAGCCCGAGCGCCTCGGCGATGGGCTGAGCCGTTTCCTGCGCCCGGGTCAAGGGCGATGCCACCAGGTGGACGAGCCGCGCGCCCTCGTCGCGCTGCTGCTCGAAGTGGTCTGCGGCCCGCCTGGCCATGCGCTGACCCAGGTCGGAGAGGTGGAACTCCGGGAGTCGTCCGTAGAGGATCCCCTCGGGGTTGTAGACCTCACCGTGGCGCACCAGGTGGACGGTTGATCGTTGCATACCCCTAGTTTCCCGCATGCCCGTGCGCATCGGCCAATCCGGACCAGAGTTGTGCTCCTCCGCTCGTCGCAGGGGTTATGCTGGAGCCCGGAATAAAACATGCAAACGCATGCTTCTCTACCTCGTAAGCATTCGCCAGTACTACTTCAGGAGATCATCATGGCAGTCCCGACAGGCCTCACCACCGGTACCTGGTCCTTCGACCCCGCGCACAGCGAGGTCGGCTTCACCGTCCGCCACGCGGGCATCAGCAAGGTCCGCGGTTCCTTCACGGACGTCGACGCCTCCCTCACGGTCGGCTCGACCCTGGAGGACTCCACCATCATCGCGACCATCAAGACCGCCTCCTTCAGCTCGGGCGACGAGAACCGCGACGCCCACGTCAGGGGCGCCGACTTCTTCGACGTCGAGCAGTTCCCCGAGATGACCTTCGTTTCGACCTCCCACGAGGGCTCGGGGGAGACCTACTCCATCACGGGCAACCTGACCATCCGCGGCATCACCAAGTCCGTGGTGCTCGACGCCGAGTTCAACGGCGTGGCCGTGGACCCCTTCGGTGCCACGCGTGCAGGCATCTCCGCCTCGACCGTCATCTCCCGCAAGGAGTTCGGTCTCACCTGGAACGCCGCTCTCGAGGCCGGCGGAGTCCTCGTGGGTGACAAGGTGACCATCAGCCTGGATGCGGCGTTCGTCGCTCCCGCCGAGGTGTCCGTCTAGTCGCAACCGCCTCATCGCAACCGCTCGGTCCGGACGGCCGGTGTCTCCCAGGACGACACCGGCCGTCGGCGCGCGTACACCCCTTTCACGCGACGACGAACTACGCTGATCAGGACCGGATCCGTGCCGGGAACGTCCATGGGGGCACCGTCGCGGATCGAGAGACCACCACGACGGAGGACGCCGCAATGAGTACGCCACAGGACAATCCGAACACCGGACCGAACGATCAGTACCCGGACCAGGGCACCACCCCGGGCTGGACCACACCGGGGACCAGCGGAACCGGCGCCTTCGACCAGTCGGGTCAGCAGGCCGCCGGCACCAGCCCGTACGACCAGCCGACCGATGGCACCAGCCCGTACGGCTACCAAGGGACACAGCCCTCAGGGTATGCCTACCCCACCTCGGGGGTCGACGCCGCAGCAACAGAGAAGGGACCGGCGCCCAAGGAGGTCATGACGGCCTACTACCTGATCCTCGCCGCGGGCATCCTGTATCTGCTGAGCTCGATCTTCTCGGCGCTGACCACCGAGGTGCCCGACATGGCTGGGGCGGCGCTCGGCGCCGGGCTCGGTCTGGTGTTCGCCGTGATCGGCGCTGCAATCTACATCCTGTTGGCAGTCTTCATCAGGAGGGGCCAGAACTGGGCTCGGATCACTGCCACAGTGTTCGCCGCGCTCAACGTTGTGCTCTCTCTCGGGAGTCTGCTGCTCCTGCCGCTGGCCAATGAGGCAATCGAGGCCAGCGGCCAGCAGGCCACCGAAACCTCGGGGCTTGCGACGGTCCTCGGTCTCGTCGTGATGGTGCTCGGTGTAGCCGGCGTCGTCATGACCTACCTGAAGCCGGCGCGGCCCTACTTCGCACCGCAGAAGATCGGCTACTGAGCCGAAGCACGCAGCTCAACCGCACTGCCATAGCTTCTCTGCAGGTCTTCACAGGGCGCAGGAAATCGGATCTGAGATCCGGCTCCTGCGCCCTCTGCGTGAGCGTCCAGGGTCCGCAACGCGGAGCGCCCCCGGTGGACCGCCGATTCCACCAGCGGGCTCAGCCTCCGATCAGCAATCTGCGCAGCCGCGCCTCGTCGATGGACCAGAAGTCACGCTGGACGCCGTCGATGAACAGGACGGGCAACTCCTCGGCGAAACGCGCGCCGAGTACGGGCGCCTCGTCCACGGACAGCTCCTGCCAGGAAAGCCCGAGCTCCGCCGTCACCCGCTCCACCACCGATCTGGCGTCGTCGCACAGGTGACACGCGGGCCGCGTGAGGAGGACGACGCCGGAACCAGGTGCCGGCACAAGAGCTTCCATTCCATGAGGGTACTGCGGCGGTGCACCAGGGACGGCAGCACGGATGGGGGTGCGACGAACTAGGATCGGAGCATGCCGGACGCGACCGGGGCCGTGGAGCCCCTTCCAGAGCCTCCGGACCCGGTCAGAGGTGAAGCGGCCTTCTTCGATGTCGACAACACCCTCATGCGTGGCGCGAGCCTGTTCCATGTGGCCCGGAAGATGTACCAGCGCAAGGCCTTCACGCTGCGCTTCGCCGCCGGGCTGGCCTGGAAGCAAATGCGGTTCATCATGCGCGGCGAGACGATGACCGACGTCAACTCCGTGCGCGATGCCGCTCTGGCCTTCGCCATCGGCATAGCCCACGAGGACATCCTCGCCCTCGGCGAGGAGGTCTACGACGAGATGATCGCCTCGAAGATCTGGCCCGGGGCCAAGGCCCTCGCCGAGCAGCACCTGTCCTCCGACCGGCAGGTTTGGCTCGTCACCGGAAGTCCCGTCGAAGTCGCCGGTGTCATCTCGAGCCGACTGGGGCTGACCGGCGCCCTGGGTACGGTCGGTGAGGTCGCCGAGGGTCTGTACACGGGCCGCCTGGTCGGCGATTTCCTCCACGGGCCCGCGAAGGCGGCCGCGGTGCTCGCCCTCGCGGAGCGGGAGAAGCTGGACCTTTCACGGTGCTGGGGGTACAGCGACTCCTACAACGATCTGCCGCTCCTGACTGTCGTGGGGCACCCGGTGGCCATCAACCCGGACAGCAGACTCCGTCGTCACGCCAGGGCGAACAATTGGCCCGTCTACCACTTCCGCAGTGGTCGCCGGGCTGCGACCGTGGGCCTGCGTGCGGCGACGGTCATCGGCTTCGTCTACGGGCTCTGGCGTGGTTTCGCGCGCTTCCGCAGCAGCTGAGCCTCCGCGCGGCACACGCGTCACCGGATGAGCTGTCCGCGCGCACCTGCTCCGCGGCAGGAACGACGACGGCCCGGAGCCCCTGTCTCGAGGACGGGGTCCGGACCGGTCGGCTCGTCTCGGTCCTGGGACCGGGGGACTCGCCTACTTCTTGTTGCGGCGCTGGTGGCGCGTCTTACGAAGCAGTTTGCGGTGCTTCTTCTTCGCCATCCGCTTGCGGCGCTTCTTGATGACTGAACCCATAGAGTCCTCACAGACTTGGTCGTTGCCAGCACGGGCTCCGGCTCGGGAGACCGCTGCTGAGGTTGACGGCGCGTACCTGGTGGCAGTTGCCCGGATGATACGGAGGAGGGCCATGGCCCACCTGAAACGCTCCTCTACAGGGTACATCCGTTTGTCGTCGGTCCCGGACCGCCCTAGGTCGACGGTCCGCGCCGACGCCTCAGTTGCGCCAGGAGATCGGCGGCCCGACCGGCGGCCCGACCCACACCGGAGGATGTCCATCCGGACTGCGGACGAACGATATCGGGCGCCATCGACGTCTCCGGTGCCGACTGCAGATCCAGTTCCGTCGAAAGATCTTGTTCCCTCTGCAGATCCACCACCGGGAGATCCGGTGCAGCCGGAGCCGCGGTACCACGTGACCGCTCCCCGCCTTCGCTGAGCCGCTCCGCGGCCGCCGGAACTGCGGTGACCGCTGTAGCTACTGCATCTGCTGCATCCGCCGTGTTCGCGCTGGACTCGAGAGCAGGCAGCTCGCCGTCCGGCGCCCCCAGGGAGGTGAGCCAGCCTCCCACACGCCCGAGCGGCTCACGCTCGAGCGAGTAGTAGCGCTTCTGTCCCTGCGCCCTCATGCTGACGAGTCCGGCTTCCCTGAGGACTTTCAGGTGCTTCGAGACCGTCGGCTGACTCACCTGCAACGCGACCACGAGCTCCCCCACCGCTTTGTCGCCGTGCCGGAGATTCTCGAGGATCTGCCGGCGTGTACGTTCAGCAATGACGGCGAAGACATCGTCGAATCCCATGCGCCCACCCTAACGACATATACCCCGCACGGCATCATCCGCCACGGGCGAAGATCAGTCGAACCAGGGATCCAGGCCGTGCAGCGGGAAGAGCGCCTTCCGGGTGGCCATCACGGTCCGGTCGAGATCGTCGTTCGGGTCGTACCCGACCTCCCACGAACGCCACCAGATGTCGGCGTCGTCACCGAACCGTGCCGGTGCGTCGATGCCGTGGCGTTCGCGCACGTAGTCCCGCCACGCCTCCGGCACAGCGGTCCTGGGTGAAAGCTTCGCACCGGCAGCCACCCCGACGAGGAGCGTCCAGGACCGGGGTACCACGGTTGCCAGGGCGTAGCCCCCGCCGCCGGTCGCGATCCACCGGCCCTCACACAGGCGGTCCGCCAGATCCCGCACACTGAGCATCAGGGTGTGCTGCGCATCGATGCTGAGCCGCAGATTGGTCAGTGGGTCCTCGCGGTGCGAGTCGCAGCCGTGCTGGCTGACGATCACCTCGGGCGCGAAGGCCTCGGCGAGCTGCGGCACGACGGCGTGGAATGCACGCAGGAAGGCCGCGTCGCCGGCGACCGTGGGCAGGGCCACGTTCACCGCATAACCTTCGGCCGCCGGTCCGCCCATCTCGTTGCAGAACCCCGTGCCCGGGAACAGGCTCATGCCCGTCTCGTGCAGGGAGATGGTCATGACACGGGGGTCGTCCCAGAAGATGCTCTGCGTCCCATCGCCGTGGTGCGCGTCCACGTCGATGTACAGCACGCGCTGCATCCCGCGATCGAGCAGACGCTGGATGGAGGCTGCGGCGTCATTGTAGATGCAGAAGCCACTGGCACGGGAACGCGCCGCGTGGTGCATGCCGCCGCCGAAGTTCACCGCCCGCACGGCCTGGCCCTGCAGGATCGCGTCCGCTGCCCCGAGGGAACCGCCCGCGAGCCGCGCACTGGCCTCGTGCATCCCGGCAAATGCAGGAGTGTCCTCGGTCCCCAGACCGTGGGAGGCATCGGAGCTCTCGGGATTGCTGCTGATGTGCCGGACCGCACCGATGTAGTCGGTGCTGTGGACCGTGGCGAGGTCGCCGTCGGAGGCCACGAAAGGGGCGCTCACGCTCACCCCGTCGAGATCCAGCAGGCCGCACTCGCGGGCGAGCCGGGCCGTGAGGTGGAGCCGCTCGGGGTTCATGGGGTGCTGTCCCCCGAAGTCGTAGGCCAGCATGGACTCGTCCCAGACGACGTGGACGGGGATCACCGGTCTCGAGTGCATAGACATCTCTGCAAGGCTACGCGACGACGGATGTGGCGGTTGTACCGACGGGGCGACCCGATGAGATGCTTTACTACTGCAAGGGCAACTCGGGAAGATCCCGGTGCCGCTTCGGCAGCAGGACCGGCAGACGGGGCAGAGCGGGCGTCAATGGCAAGTCAACAGCCTCG
>JARIBG010000155.1 GCA_029257465.1 Arthrobacter sp.
GACGCAGTCGGCGCTGGGCGGGATCGCGGCGGTGAGTGTGTCGGTGCCGCTGGGCCAGATCGCCGCGGTCCTCGGGGTGGCCGTTGCTGCGGGCCTGCTCGCATCGGTACTCCCCGCCCGACGCGCCGCGCGGCTCTCACCCGTCGCGGGACTGGCGACCGAGTGAGGCCGCCCGGTATCGTTGCGGGTTCCCGCCGACCCCGGCGCTGGGTACGAACGGAAGGAACCCGCGATGACGCCGGACACGAATCGCACGCCAGCATCACGGTTCGACCCCTCGACGCTCCATCCGTATCTCGATCTGCACCTCATGGGTGCCTCGAACGGCATCCGCTTGTTCGAGGCCGCCCACAGCTCGTGGACGGGTACGCAGTACGAAGCGGATTTCCGCCGGCTGCGGATGACCGTCCGCGAGGAGCGGGCAATGCTCAAGCGGCTCATCAGGGCGCTGGGACACCGGCCGAGCCTGCCGAAGCAGTCTCTTGCGCGCGTGGTGGCGCTGCTCTCCGCCCGCAATCCACTGAACCCCCGGCGGCGGACGGCGACCACCGGAGCGCAACTCGAGCTCGAAGCCCTGCTCTCCGTCCTGAAGGGCAAGGAGGCCCTGTGGTTGACCCTGCTCGCCCTGCCGCTCGAGCACTGGGCGAGGGCGGGCGACGGCGTCCCGGACCGCCCGGCCCTCGAGCAATCGCTCTCCGACTGCAGGGACCAGCAGAAGCTGGTGGCACGGATCATGACCGACACCGCCGTCGAGCGGTTCGCCCTGCGCTGAGCCACGCCCGAGTCCGGGTTCAGGATCCGGCGGGTTCCTCGTACTTCGGGAACACCGGGCTCGGTGCGGGCAGGGGCGTTCCCGGTGCGATGCGCTGATCCAGTGCATCGAATTCCCGCCGGGCGTCGTCGTCCCCACTCCCCTGCCCCAGCATGGTGAGGATCCGACCCGCGCCGCCCGGCATGACCGGCTGCGTGAGGATCGCCACGACCCTGAGGACTTCCAGCGTCACGTAGAGGACCGTGGACATGCGCTCGGGGTCGGTCTTGCGCAACACCCAGGGCTGCTGCTCGGCGAAGTACGCGTTGGTGTCGCCGAGCACGAGCCACACGGCCTCGAGGGCACGGGAGAACTCCTGGCGATCGTACGCGGTGCGGGTCGCATCCAGCAGCGCGTGTGCCTGATCGAGGATGCCTGTGTCGGCCGGGGTCAGCTCCCCGGGGCCGGGCACCACGCCGTCGCAGTTCTTGGCGACCATCGACAGCGAGCGCTGCGCCAGATTGCCGAAGTTGTTCGCGAGATCGGCGTTCATGCGGCCGGTGATCGCCTCGTGGCTGTAGGAGCCGTCCGCCCCGAACGGGATCTCGCGGAGCAGGAAGAAGCGCACCTGGTCCAGGCCGTACTGCTCCACCCAGTCGGCCGGTGAGACGGTATTGCCGAGCGACTTGGACATCTTGACTCCGCGGTTGTGCAGGAAGCCGTGGATCATGACACGCCTGGGGACCTCGAGCCCGGCCGACATCAGAAAGGCGGGCCAGTAGATGGCGTGGAAGCGCGAGATGTCCTTGCCGATCACGTGTACGTCGGCGGGCCAGAACCTGGAGAACGCGTCCGAGTCCGTGTCGGGGAAGCCGACGCCGGTCAGGTAGTTGGTGAGCGCATCCACCCAGACGTAGATCACGTGCCGCTCGTTCCCCGGCACGGGAACGCCCCAGTCGAACGTGGTGCGGCTGACGGAGAGATCCTCGAGGCCGCTCTGCACGAAGGAGATGACCTCGTTGAAGCGGGACTGCGGTGCGCCGAAGTCCGGGCGCGCCTCGTAGAGATCGAGGAGCTTCTGCTGGTAGGCCGAGAGGCGGAAGAAGTAGCTCTCCTCCTCGGTCCAGGTGACCTCGGTGTCGGTCTGGCTCGCGTACCGGACGCCGTCGTCCCTGACCTCCGTCTCGTCCTCGCCCCAGAACGCCTCGTCCCGGACGGAGTACCACCCGGCGTACGTGTCGAGGTAGAGATCCCCGGCGGCCTCCATACGCTTCCAGATCTCCGCGACGGCCGCATAGTGGTCCTCGTCCGTGGTGCGGATGAACCGATCGTAGGAGGTGCCGAGCGTGTCGTTCATGGCCTGGAACGCCGCTGAGTTGCGCTTGGCCAGGTCCCGCACCGGGACACCCTCGCGATCGGCCGTCTGCTGCATCTTCAGGCCGTGCTCGTCCGTACCCGTCAGATACCTCACGTCGTACCCGTCGAGCCGCTTGAAGCGTGCCAGGGCGTCGGCCGCGATCGTCTCGTAGGCGTGCCCGATGTGCGGGGCGCCATTGGGGTAGGAGATGGATGTGGTGAGGTAGTACGGGGGCTTCGTCTCAGCTGGGGAGGTCACCCTACGAAATTACCCCGCCCGGTGCGCATTCGCCCAAGTCCGCCGGTCAGGTGAGGCCGACGGCGTCGAGCCCGAGCACGGCATGGACGCCCCAGGTCCGGTTGGCGATCTGCGTGATGCGAAGATCCACCACGGAGCTCGCCAGCGCCAGTGCGGTCCTGCGCTCCAGACCGTACAGCTGCTGCAGCCAGGAAAGCATCGCTCCGAGCGCTTCCGCCGTCGCCCGGTTCAGGTCGGCGTCGAAGCCGAAGGTGATGCGCGCGGTGGGTGTGATCGCGTGGATGCTCTCCAGCGGGGCGTCGTGGACGACGTCGACCGTCAGCGTCGTCGTCATGCCGCACTCGATCGCGGTGCCGCCCACCTCGCCGTCGCCCTGGGCCGCGTGCCCGTCCCCGAGATGCAGCAGTGCCCCGGGCACCGTGACCGGCAGGAACAGGGTGGAGCCTGCGGTCAGCTCGCGGCAGTCGATGTTGCCGCCGCCGGACGCCCGCGGCGGCGTGGTGGAGTGCTCCCCCGGCTC
>JARIBG010000163.1 GCA_029257465.1 Arthrobacter sp.
TCTTCGCCGATGAGGAAGCCGGCGGTGCCTATGGCGCGTCCTGGCTCGTGGACAACAAGCCCGAGGTCTTCGAGGGCGCCACGGAGGCCATCTCGGAGGTCGGCGGGTTCTCCGCAACCATCGGCGGGCAGCGTACGTACCTGCTGCAGACAGCCGAGAAAGGCATCTCCTGGCTGCGACTGGTGGCCCATGGCCGCGCGGGGCACGGCTCGCAGATCAACACCGACAACGCCGTCACGGCCCTTGCCCGCGCAGTGACCCGCATCGGCGAGTACTCCTGGCCCATCGAACTCACCCCCACCACACGCCAGTTCCTGGACGGCGTCACGGAGCTCACAGGTGTGGAGTTCGACGCCGACAATCCCGAGATCCTGCTGCGCGAGCTCGGGACGGTGGCCCGCTTCGTGGGTGCGACCCTGCAGAACACGGCGAACCCGACCGTCCTCAAGGGCGGCTACAAGCACAACGTGATTCCCGGCACGGCTGAGGCACTGATCGACGTGCGCACCCTGCCGGGCCAGCAGGACCAGGTCCTCGAGATCATCCGCGGACTCGCCGGGGAGGGCGTGGACGTGAGCTACGAGCACAAGGACACCTCGCTCGAGGTGCCGTTCGCCGGCAATCTCGTCGACTCGATGATCGACGCCCTGCACGCCGAGGACCCGGGCGCCAGGGTGCTGCCCTACACGCTCTCCGGTGGGACGGACAACAAGTCACTGAGCCGCCTCGGGATCACGGGCTACGGCTTCGCGCCCCTGCAGTTGCCGGACGAGCTCGACTTCACGGGTATGTTCCACGGTGTCGACGAGCGGGTTCCCGCGGATTCCCTGCGGTTCGGCGCGAAGGTCCTCGCCCGGCTGCTGACCACCTACTGAGCACCGCTCGAAGACAGGATCCCGGACATGACGACGTACACCCCCGACGCTGCCGCTACCTCCGACCAACTCCTGCCCGATGAGCTGCTCCAGCGCTTCAGGGGACGGGCCGCGGGCTACGACGCCGAGAACTCCTTCTTCACCGAGGACTTCGCCGACCTCCAGGACACGGGGTATCTGCGCATGCTGGCGCACACCAGACCCGGAGCCTCAGGAGGGATGCAGCATGCAGCGTCCGCCCAGCGCCGACTGGCCGCGGCCGCTCCCGCGACGGCCCTGGGTGTGAACATGCACCTGATCTGGACCGCGGTGGCAGGGATACTGGCCGACCGCGGCGACGATTCCCTCCTCTTCGTCCTCGAGGAGGCCCTGCAGGGCGAGATCTTCGCCTTCGGCGTCTCAGAGCCCGGGAACGACGCCGTCCTCTTCGACTCGCTGACCCGCGTGGAACCGCTCGACGGCGGCGCGTACAGCTACACCGGGACCAAGGTCTTCACGAGCCTGTCCCCGGTCTGGACGCGGCTGGGAATCTTCGGAAAGCTCGCCGGTCATGACGGGGGCGACGACGCGATCCTCCACGCCTTCGTGCCCAGGGGCACCCCTGGTGTGGAGATCCTGCAGGACTGGAATCCCCTCGGCATGCGGGCCACGCAGTCGAACACCACGCGGCTCGCCGACGTCCGTGTGCCCGCCGACGCCGTCTTCCGCCGCGTGCCGGTCGGTCCGAACAGGGAACCGCTGATCTTCGCGATTTTCTCGGCCTTCGAGACCCTCATCGCCTCGGTCTATCTGGGCATCGCCGACCGGGCACTCGAGCTCGCGGCCCAGGCTCTGACCGGACGCAGCAGCCACGTGGCGGGGCGGCCACTCTCCGACGACCCGGTGCTGCGTAATCTTCTCGCGGGAGCCGCGATGCGACGCACCGGGGCGGAGGCCGAGCTCAGGGGAGTGGTCCACGATCTGGACAACAGAACCGACGCCGGACCTGACTGGTTCCCTCGCCTGGTGACGCTGAAGACCCACGCCGTCCAGGCTGCCGGTGAAGCCACAGCCGCCGCCCTGCACGTGGGCGGCGGCTCGGGCTTCTCCGCGACCTCGGAGGTGGTCAGACTTCACCGTGACGCGCTCGCCGGGCAGTTCCACCCGTCCACCGAGGAGTCTGCCCGGTCCACCGTGGCAACTGGGCTGCTCGGGCCGCCGTCGAGCTAGTGGACCGGCTCAGCCAGCGGAACTACCGAGTCCATCAAGCGGTTGTGCGGGCGGACCGATCGACCTGGTGTACCCGCCGAGCCCGTGAACCCGGCCTGCTGAACGGCGGCCGCTCTTCAACCGGTCATGCCGTGCGTTCCACCCGCAGCACCTTCCGTCGCAGCCAGTAGCGCCGTCCACCGCCGAGGTAGATGCAGCTGCGCTCCAGTTCCCATTTACCGTACTCGGCGTGCTCGGTGACGAGGCTCCGCGCCGCGGGTAGGGACTCGTTGGCCTGGACCGTCAGGACCAGGTACTCGTACTGGCGACCGTAGTCGCGCTTCCGGACGGCTGTCGCATTCTGGAATTGTTCTCGCATAACCCTCCAATTGTGCTCTCATTACCGCTAACGTCTAGGCCATGAGCTTAGATCCACGTGTCGCGCTCGAGTCCCTCGTGACGGCGCTCGAAGAGCATCTTGCGTCTTCGGCGTCCCGGCGACAGGACGACGACCCGGCGGTGGAAGCAGCGTATCGCAGCATTGCGGCTGCCTTCGAGGTCTACGAGGAAGCCCTGTACGACGCGCACGGGGAAGTCACCCCGCTCGAGATCTATGAGGAATCCGACGACGACGAGGATGATCCTGACAGTGACTCAGTCGAGCGTGACGAGGACGACGAGCGTGACGAGGACGACGGGCGTGACGAGGACGACGACGAGTCCGGCTACGTCGCGGAACTGATCGACGCGGAGGTAGAGCCGGAGGAGAAGTAGCCCCGCCCGACGAGCAGGCACACGGCGCGCTCAGTCGCCCAGCGCCGACACCTCGTCGAGGACTGCGGCGATCGGCCCCGCCACGGGCGCCTCGCCCGCCCGGAGGATCTCCTCGAGCTGCTGCGGTGTCCTGGCACCGATGATCGCGGAGGCCACGTGCGGGCGGTGCAGCAGCCAGCGCAGGGCGAGTTCGTGCGGCCGGAGGTCCAGACCGCGTGCGGCCGTGCACAGTGCCTCGGTGATGCGCTGCGGCTTCCCGGATAGATACGGCTCCACGTAGGGTGCCCAGGTGTCCGAGGCGCCGCGCGAGCCCGAGGGGGTCCTGCCCCGGTACTTGCCCGTCAGGACGCCGCGGCCCAGCGGGGCCCAGGCCAGGACGGCCGCTCCGAAGGCCGCGGTCGCCGGCAGGACATCGCGTTCGGCTGCGCGGTTCACGAGGGAGTACTCGACGTCGTCCACCAGTACCGGGAACGACGCCGCGGCGGCAGCGCGGGCGAATTCCCAGCCCGAGTAGTTGGACAGGCCGATGTAGCGTGCACGACCGCTGATGTGGGCGGTCTCGAGCGCACTGAGGATCTCCTGCACCGGGACGGCAGGATCCGGTGAGGGCGCGAGCCAGAGGTCCACGTGGTCGGTGCCGAGCAGGGACAGCGACCTGTCGAGCGAATCCAGGAGGCCTCTCCGGGAGCTGTCGAGCCGCCTGCTGCCGGAGCGTGTGGTTCCACCCTGGACCACGAGGACCAGGTCCGAGCGGGCGACGGTGTCACCGATCAAGCCGCCGAGCACGGCCTCCGCCTGACCCTCGCCGTAGCGGGCCGCGGTTTCGACGAGGGTGCCGCCGGCGTCGGCGAAGAGGCGGAGCTGCTCACGCGCGGCTTCCTCCGTGACCGCCTGGCCCCAGTCCATGGTGCCGAGTCCCAGGGCCGACACGGACAGGCCGCTCGCTCCCACATGTCGGTGTTGCATACCACCCACCCTAGATGTATCGACCTGAGAGGCCGGGGCCGAGGGCGATGGTCTAGGGTCGGAAGCGTGAACTGGATAGAAGCGATCATCCTGGGGTTCGTCCAGGGCCTCACCGAATTCCTACCCATTTCATCGAGCGCCCACCTGCGCGTGGTCGGGGAACTGCTGCCGAATGCGCAGGATCCCGGAGCGGCGTTCACGGCGATCACGCAGCTGGGCACCGAGACGGCTGTCATCGTGTTCTTCTGGCGGGACATCGTGCGCATCGTGAAGGCCTGGTTCGGTGCCCTGCGGGGCACGGTGCCGCGTGATGATCCGGACGCCCGCATGGGCTGGCTGGTGATCATCGGCAGTCTGCCCATCGTGGTGCTCGGGCTCCTCTTCCAGGATCAGATCGAGAGCACGTTCCGGAGCATGTGGATCGTCGCCACGATGCTGATCGTCTTCGGTCTGATCCTCGCCGTCGCCGACCGCGTGGGACGTCAGCGGCGCGACCTGACTCAGCTCACGTACCGACACGGCATCCTGTTCGGCCTCGCCCAGGCGCTGGCCCTCGTCCCGGGCGTCTCTCGCTCCGGCGGCACCATCACAGCGGGTCTGCTCATGGGCTACACCCGGGAGGCGGCCGCCCGGTACTCCTTCCTCCTGGCGATCCCGGCGGTGTTCGGCAGCGGGGTGTTCCAGCTCGTCAAGAGCTGGGACGAGACCGGCCCGTACGCGCTGCCCGAGACCGCCGTGGCCACCGTGGTCGCCTTCGGTGTGGGCTTCGCCATCATCGGCTGGTTCCTGAGATTCGTCAGTACGCGCGGATACGGCCTCTTCGTCTGGTACCGGGTTCTGCTCGGCGTGACGCTCTATGCGCTCCTGGGTGCTGGAGTCATCAGCGCCTGACACCTGCCCGTAAGGTGGAAGGTGTGATTGCGTGGAATTCGACTCCTGTCCCAGAACTCGACGGCGGCCAAGCGGACCTCGAGCTGTTCGACACGGGCCGGCAGGAGAGCGTCCTCCTGCCGACGCGCGAAGAGCGCAGCCTGTACGTCTGCGGCATCACGCCGTATGACGCGACCCATCTGGGGCACGCCTCGACCTACGTCGCCTTCGATCTGCTGAACCGGCTCTGGCGCGACGCCGGATCGAGCGTCTCCTACGTCCAGAACGTGACCGACGTCGACGATCCGCTGCTCGCGCGGGCGGACGCGACGGGCGTTGCGTGGCAGGATCTGGCCGCCGAGCAGATCGAGCTGTTCCGCGAGGACATGGCAGCCCTCAACGTCCTGCCGCCGGATCACTACATCGGTGCGGTCGAGTCGATCGCCTGGATCGTCCCCGTGGTCGAGGACCTGGTGGACCGCGGTCTTGCCTACGCCGTCCCGGGAGGGGCAGGGGAGCCCGACGGCGACATCTACTTCTCCCTCGACGCCGTCGCCTCGCTGCAGGAGGACGACGACGCACGCTGGTTCCTCGGCCAGGTCTCACACCTGGACGCGGACGCGATGCTCGAGCTCTCCGCCGAGCGCGGCGGGGACCCGACCCGCCCGAACAAGCACAACGCACTCGATCCGCTGCTGTGGCGGGCCGCACGAGTCGGAGAACCCTCGTGGGAGGGCGGTCGGCTCGGGGAGGGCCGGCCCGGATGGCACATCGAGTGTGCGGTGATCGCCCACCGCTTCCTGCCGGCACCATTCACCGTGCAGGGCGGCGGGTCCGACCTGATCTTCCCGCACCACGAGATGAGCGCTGCCCACGCGTGGGCCTCGGGGGGCACACCGCTCGCGGAGCACTATGCGCATACCGGCATGGTGGGCTACGACGGCGAGAAGATGAGCAAGTCACGCGGCAATCTGGTGCTCGTGTCGACGCTGCGCCGGTCGGGGACCGATCCTGCAGCCATCCGCCTCGCCATCCTTGCCCACCACTACCGCTCCGACTGGTCCTGGACGGCCGAGGTGCTGCCGGAGGCGCTCGCGCGGCTCGCGGCCTGGCGTGAGGCGGCGGAACTCGCGACGTCGGCCGACGTCGGCCTGGTCCGCGATCGGATCCGCGAGCATCTCTCACATGATCTCGATGCGCCCTCCGCCCTCGCTGCGGTCGACGCCTGGGCGGACTCGACGCGCGACCGCGCAGCGGCGCCTGCTGCGGACGCAGCGACCGGCGCCGCTGCGCAGCAGCTCAGTGACGTCCTCGACGCCCTGCTCGGCGTGAAGCTGCGTGCCTGAGCAAACCCCGAGCCCGACGAGCGATCCAGGGGAGGCCCCTGGATGCGCGGGACACCCAGGACACGCTGGACACGCTACACACTCGAGGAAGCCGTGTGGCGAGAGCTACTGCTCCCGACGGCGCTTCTTGAGGTAGCGCTCGAATTCCCGCGCAATCGATTCCCCGCTCGCCTCGGGAAGATCCACGGTGTCCTTGGCCTCCTCGAGCTGGCGCACGTACGCGGCGACCTCGGGGTCCTCGACGGCGAGCTCGTCGACGCCGCGCTCCCACGCCTCGGCCTCCTCGGTCAGCACCTGCGAGTCCATCGTGATCTGCAGGACCTCCTCGAGTTTGTTGAGCACCGCGAGCTGCGCCTTGGGGGAGGGGGACTGTCCCACGTAGTGCGGAACGGCGGCCCAGAGCGACATGGTGGGGATGTCTGCGAGCAGACCCATCTCCGCCAGGACCCCCACGATCCCGATCGGGCCCTCGTAGGTGGACGGTTCCACGTCGAGACTCTTCCTGACCATGGCGTCGTCCGAGGTGACCGTCACCGGGATGGGACGCGAGTGGGGTACATCGGCCAGCAGTGCCCCGACCAGCACGATGCAGTCGACACCGAGTTCCTTGGCGAGCGCCACGAGTTCGGCCGTGTACGCACGCCACTTGTAGGAGGGCTCGACGCCGTTGACGAGGATCAGATCGACATTCGACCCGGGCACCTCGGTCTTGCTGATGCGCGTAGTGGGCCAGGTGATGCGCCGCTGCCCCGAGGAGTTGCGCGACACCATGGGCCGGGTGAACTGGAAGTCGTAGAACTCGTCGGCATCGAGGGTCGAGATCAGGTCACTGCCGAAGAAGCGCCCCAGATACTTCAGTGCGTCGCTGGCCGCGTCGCCGGCGTCGTTCCAGCCCTCGAAGGCCGCGAGCATGATCGTGATGCGGCGCTCGGGTGCACCGGCATCCTGGAAAAGATCCTGTACCCCGCCTTGCTGATTCTCCTCGAAGCTGTCCACGCATCTCACCCTAGTCCCCGGCGAGGAGGCATGTCAGGCCTTCCGCCGCGGCTTCGCGCAGAGCAGACGGACAGCCCGGCCGGGTGCCCGCCGTAGACTTGGACCCATGGCAACCCACTCCACCGCCGGCGTCCAGACCCTGACCCGACCAGATCCTCGCAGCACCGGCGGCAGCATCGGTGGGGACACCGGCAGGGCCGAGCTGCAGGGCGTGCTCTGGGACATGGACGGGACCATCGTCGACACCGAGCCCTCCTGGATCCGGGCCGAGAAGGACCTGGTGGAGGCCCACGGCGGATCCTGGAGTCATGAGCAGGCGCTGGCGCTCGTGGGCCAGGCCCTCGAATTCTCGGCCGCACAGCTCCAGCAGGCCGGCGTCCGCCTCGACATCCGGACCATCATCGACCACCTCACCGAACGGGTCGCCGCCGATGTCCGGGCCGCCGTACCCTGGCGGCCAGGTGCACGACAGCTCCTGGCGGCGCTGCGCGAGGAGGGCGTCCCGTGTGCCCTGGTCACCATGTCCGAGCCCCTCCTGGCCGACGCCGTCGCGCACCACCTCCCGGCCGGCACCTTCTCGCATCTGGTCACCGGCGACCGGGTGGGCTCCGGCAAGCCGGACCCCGAGGCGTACCAGCTCGGCTTCGATCTCCTCGCCGGGGACCATCCCGGATTGCGCAAGGACCGCGTGGTCGCCATCGAGGACTCACTGCCCGGGGTCACCTCGGCACTCGCGGCCGGTGTGGTCACGCTCGCCGTACCGCACATCGGCACCCTTCCGCCCGATGAGCGGCGGACGGACTGGGACAGCCTCGCCGGGCGCACACCCGCCGACCTGGCGGCACTGCTGCCCGCCTCCGACGCTTCCGACGTCGTGCCCGTGCGCCCGTGAGCACCACGCCGGAACCCGTCCGCACCCGGCCGGCACCGGGACTGTCGCTGGGCCGCATCGCGGGCATCCCGGTGGTCCTGGCCTGGTCCTGGTTCGTCATCACGGTCTTCATCGCCATCCTCTTCGGACCGCGGGTCGCTGCCGCGTTCCCCGGTCTCGGCGCCGGAGCCTACGCCGTCGCACTCGGGTACGCGCTCCTGCTCGCCGTGTCCGTCCTCCTGCACGAGCTGGCCCATGCCCTCACGGCACGGGCCTTCGGCTGGCCGACCACGCGCATCGTCCTGAACCTGTGGGGTGGTCACACCCAGTTCGCCACCTACAACGCCTCGCCCGGACGCTCACTCCTCGTCGCGCTCGCCGGGCCTGCCGCCAACTTCGTCCTCGCTGCGGTCGGCTGGGGCGCCCTGCAGCTCATGAGCACCGGATCGGTCCCTGCTCTCCTGGCGACCATCCTCGTCTGGGCGAATCTTCTCCTCGCGGTCTTCAACGTGCTGCCCGGGTTGCCGCTCGACGGCGGCCGTCTGGTCGAGAGCGCGGTGTGGAAGGCGACCGGCAGTCAGGAGAAGGGAACGATCGCCGCCGGCTGGGCGGGGCGGATCATCGTGATCCTCCTGCTCCTCGCCGTCATCGGGCCGCCCCTGCTCCAGGGAAGATCCCCCGATCTGACGATCATCCTCCTCGTCGTCGTCATGGGCGCGTTCCTGTGGATGGGCGCCTCGGCCGTGATCGAGGGCGCGCGTGTGCGCCTGCGGCTCCCGGACATCAGCGCCGGGCGCCTCCAGCACCGCGCCGTGGGGCTCCCTGCGGGCACGACCGTGCTCGCGGCCCGGCGCCTGCTGCGCGAGAACCCGACCACCAGCATCGTGCTGACCGGTCCGGCGGGCGTGCCGGAGGCGGTGGTCGACCGGAGTGCGCTCCTGGCCGTGCCCGAGGATGCCGCCGCCACGACGCCGGTCTCCTCCGCCGCACGCCGCCTCGGAGCGGGCGCCTACGTCCCCGAGGACGCCGAGGGCCAGGAGCTCGTGCAGTTCCTGGCACGGCTCGAGGGCAGTGAGTACGCCGTCGTCGATCGCCGGGGGATCGTCACCGGGGTGCTGCACCAGCGCACCGTGGTGCAGGCCATCACCGGCAGGAGCACCCCCGATCCCTGAGCCTGCAGGCTCGGATCAGGTAGGACCACGCAGGACCCCGCAGGACCCCGCAGGACCCCGCCTCATTTCCACGCCGGCACGCCCGGCCCCCGCCGAAGGACCACGCATGACAACCAACCCGCTCGACCCCGCAGTATCCGCCGGTCCGCCCGGAGCCGATCAGCACGTCCCCGGCGGGCCGCACGGGGCTGCGGCCCGCCGGGGACCGTTCCGCGCCGGCGAACGAGTGCAACTGACCGACGAGAAGGGCCGGATGAACACCATCACCCTCACGCCCGACGGCGCTTTCCATACCCACAAGGGCTTCCTGCAGCACGACGCGATCATCGGCGCCGACGAGGGCACGATCCTCGAGAGCACCAGCGGCCAGCTGTACCAGACCCTCCGGCCGCTCCTGTCGGACTTCGTCCTGTCCATGCCGCGCGGCGCCGCCGTCGTCTACCCGAAGGACGCCGGTCAGATCGTCACCATGGCCGACATCTATCCCGGTGCTCGCGTGGTGGAGGCGGGCGTCGGCTCCGGAGCACTTTCCATCTCGCTCCTGCGTGCCGTGGGCGACGCCGGGTACCTCCACTCCTTCGAGCGGCGCTCCGAGTTCGCCGACATAGCCCGGGGCAACGTCGAGACGATCTTCGGCGGAGCCCACCCGGCATGGCGGATCACGCTCGGGGATTTCCAGGACCAGGTCGTGGAGCACGAGGAGCCCGGGTCGGTGGATCGGGTGGTCCTCGACATGCTCGCTCCCTGGGAATGCCTCGACGCCGTCGCGACCGTCCTGGCTCCCGGAGGAGTGTGGATCAGCTACGTCGCCACGGTCACGCAGCTCTCCCGTACGGCCGAGGCCATCAGGGCGGACGGCCGGTTCACGGAACCGGAGGGGTGGGAGTCGATGGTGCGCGGGTGGCACCTGGAGGGTCTGGCGGTACGGCCGGACCACCGCATGGTGGCACACACCGGCTTCCTGCTCACCGCGCGCAGGCTCGCCGACGGTGCCGTGGGCTTCACCCCGAAGCGCCGCCCGTCCAAGACCGGGTTCAGCGAGGAGGACCTGAACGCGTGGACGCCCCAGGCCGTCGGTGAGCGTGAGGTGTCCGACAAGCGTCTGCGCCGGGTGGCGCGCGACGCGGCGTCGACCATCCAGCGCGGTTCACTTCCCCCCGAGGAGGCGCAGGCACGCCGCGACGCCATCGCCGACGACGGCGGGATCGCCCAGGCATGACCGTCAGGGGTCTGCGCTACAGTCGAAAGACACCCGACGAACCGATCCAAAGGTGGCGATCCCCATGACGGAGTCCCAGGACAACGTTCCCTCCGAGGAGCAGCGGGGTACTGTCCCGCCCGCCGAGAACTCGGTGGCGCAGCGCCAGCTGAGCCTGGTGCGCGACAAGCTGCGCAGCATCGACCGCCAGTTGGCGGCAGCCACGCAGAACAACGGGAAGCTCGTGGGTGCGCTGGAAGCCGCGCGCGCGGAGATCGTCCGGCTCAAGGCGGCCCTCGAGAAGGAGGGAGCAGCACCCTTCAGCTTCGCGACCGTCATGCAGGTGAACCCCCGGCGGGCCTCGGAGCCGGGCGTGACAACCGATGCGACGGTGCAGGACACCGCGGACATCCTGCAATCCGGCCGGAAACTCCGTGTGAGCGTGAGCCCCCTCATCAACGTGAGCCGGCTCGCGCCGGGGCAGGAGGTGCTGCTGAACGAGTCACTCACGATCGTCGCGGCGCTCGGTTTCGAACGAGCAGGTGAACTCGTCACGGTCAAGGAGGTCGTGGGCACGGACCGCGCACTGGTGGTGGGCCGGACCGACGACGAACGGCTCATCAAACTCTCCGGGCCGCTGCAGGCGGAGAAGATCCGCGTGGGCGACGCCCTGGCCGTCGACGCCCGATCGGGCTACGGGCTGGAGAAGGTGCCGCGTAGTGAGGTGGAGAATCTGGTCCTGGAGGACGTCCCCGACATCGCCTACGGTGACATCGGCGGACTAGGCCCGCAGATCGAGCAGATCAGGGACGCCGTCGAGCTACCCTTCCTGCACCCCGATCTGTACCGCGAGCACGGTCTCAAACCGCCCAAGGGGATCCTGCTGTACGGCCCCCCGGGCTGCGGGAAGACCCTGATCGCGAAGGCCGTCGCCAATTCGCTCGCCGCCCGCGCGGCCGAGCGCGCCGGCGTCGAGCAGATCCGCAGCTACTTCCTCAACATCAAGGGACCCGAGCTGCTCGACAAGTACGTGGGGGAGACCGAGCGTCACATCAGGCTCATCTTCGCCCGGGCGCGGGAGAAGGCCTCCGACGGCAGCCCCGTCGTCGTGTTCTTCGACGAGATGGACTCGCTGTTCCGCACGCGTGGTACCGGGGTCTCCTCCGACGTCGAGACCACGATCGTGCCTCAGCTGCTGAGCGAGATCGACGGGGTCGAGAAGCTGGAGAACGTGATCGTCATCGGTGCCTCGAACCGCGAGGACATGATCGATCCGGCCATCCTGCGCCCCGGTCGCCTCGATGTGAAGATCAAGATCCAGCGGCCCGACGCCGAGGGCGCCGCAGAGATCTTCGCGAAGTACGTCACGGCGGATCTGCCCCTGCACGCAGATGATCTCGCGGAGAACGGCGACGACCCGCAGACCACCATCTCCGAAATGATCCGGCGGACCGTCGAGCAGATGTACTCGACGGACAAGTCCAACGAGTACCTCGAGGTGACCTACGCCAACGGCGACACAGAGATGCTCTACTTCAAGGACTTCAACTCCGGTGCCGTGATCCAGAACGTCGTCGACCGCGCCAAGAAGTACGCCATCAAGGATCTGCTCCTGGACGGCAGCAGGGGACTGCGGATAGAGCATCTCATGCGGGCGGTGGTCGACGAGTTCCGCGAGCACGAGGACATGCCGAACACCACCAATCCCGACGACTGGGCGCGCATCTCGGGCAAGAAGGGCGAGCGCATCACCTACATCCGCACGATCGTGCAGGGCAAGGCGGGGCAGGAGCCCGGCAAGTCGCTCGAGACGACGGCGAACACCGGCCAGTATCTGTGATCGACTCACCAGGACGATCGACCGGCCCGCGGGGCGGGACACCCGAGGTCGGCGAAGGGATCTCCGTGCACCGTGTCATGGGCACGGAGACGGAGTACGGCATCATCGCGCCCGAGCTGCCGTCCGCGAATCCGACACTGCTGTCGTCCCAGGTGGTCAATGCCTACGCGGCCACCCTGCGTGAGGGGCTCGGCAATCTTGCCGGAACCCGGTGGGACTACACCGACGAGACACCGCTGACGGATGCACGAGGTTTCCGGATGGACCGCGCCGAGGCCCACCCGAGTCAGCTCACCGATGAGCCCCCCGTCCTCGGCGCCGAGCAGATCGCCCTGGAGCGGGACGGCTCACCGGAGACCGCCGTCCTCATGAATCTCGTGCTGAACAACGGCGCCCGGCTCTACGTCGACCACGCACATCCCGAGTACTCCTCACCCGAGGTGACCAATCCGCTCGACGCCGTCCTCTGGGACAGGGCCGGGGATCACGTCGCCGTCGCGGCGATGGACAGGATCAGGGCCACCCCGGGCTTCTCCCCGGTGATCCTCTACAAGAACAACACGGACAACAAGAGTGTCTCCTACGGCTCGCACGAGAACTACCTCGTGCCCCGCAGCGTCCCGTTCGTCAAACTCGCCGAGGCGCTGATCCCCTTCTTCGTCTCGCGCCAGGTCATCTGCGGAGCGGGCCGCGTGGGACTCGGGCCGCTGAATCAGGAGCCGGGTTTCCAGCTCAGTCAGCGCGCCGACTTCTTCGAGAACGAGATCGGCCTCGAGACCACCGTGCGGCGTCCCATCATCAACACCCGGGACGAGCCGCACGCCGTCGCAGAGAAATACCGCAGGCTCCACGTCATCATCGGCGATGCGAATCTGAACGAGGTGTCCAACTACCTCAAGACCGGGTCGACGGCACTCGTCCTGTCCCTCATCGAGCAGTCCCTGGCGCCCGTTCCAACGCTGGAGGATCCGGTGGGGGCCCTCAGGATCATCAGTCACGACCCGTCCCTGACGGCACGCGTCCGGCTCAGCGACGGCAGGACCCTGACCGGCCTCGACCTCCAGGACCTGTACTGCGACGCGGTGACGCGTGCCCTTCCGGCGGACGCGGATCTGCAGACACGCGACGTCGTCGAGCGCTGGCAAACGCTGCTCACCACCCTGCGGCGCGAGCCGCGGGAGGCCTCACGCCAGGTGGACTGGATCGCCAAGCTGAAGGTGCTCGAGGCGTACCGGGCCCGGGACGGCATGGCCTGGGATGACCCCCGGCTCGCGCTCGTGGACCTGCAGTACGCCGATCTCCGTCCGGAGCGGGGAATCTACGGCAGGCTGGCCCGTCGCGGCGACGTCGATACGCTCGTCGATCCCGCGGACGTGGCGCGGGCCGCGGTGGAACCGCCGCGCGATACACGCGCGTACTTCCGTGGGCGCTGCATCGCCGAGTACCCCGCAGAGGTGGTCGGGGCGAGCTGGGACTCGCTCATCTTCGAACTCGCCGGTGAGCGCCGGCTCCAGCGCGTGCAGACACGCGAGCCGCTCAGGGGCACGGCGGAGCTCACCGAGGACCTGTTCGAGCAGGCCACCGATGCCGAGGATTTTCTCGCCCGGCTGTTGAGCGGACCCGACCGTCGCGTGGCACCATAGAAGCCTGAGCACCTCGGACGGCCGAGGTGATTCCGAGCACGGAAAGGGTGCCCCCATGGCAGCACAGGACCGTAGCAGCGCATCGTCGTCCTCTTCTTCCTCGTCCTCGGCGGAGGAGGAAGAGATCCCTGAGCCCGTCGGTTCGGCGCCAGCAAGCCAGGACTCTGCGCAGACGCAGGGCGTGGATGATCTGCTGGACGAGATCGACGGCGTCCTGGAGTCCAACGCGGAGGAGTTCGTCCGCGGATTCGTCCAGAAGGGCGGCCAGTAGCGAATGCTCCCGGATGAAGCAGCATCAGCGATCTCCGGGGCCGCGGCCACGTCCTTCGCCCACTACCTCGGTACCCACCACCCGTCGCTGCTGCCGCCGCATCCCGCACCCGCACCCGCATTCAACGACGCCGCGCAGCTGGCACCGCACGCGACGACGATCGTCTCGCTCACCTTTCCCGGAGGAGTGCTCATGGCGGGGGACCGGCGTGCCACGATGGGCAATGTCATCGCGAGCCGTCATATCGAGAAGGTGTTCCCGGCCGATCAGTACTCCGTGCTCGGGATCGCAGGCAGCGCCGGGATCGGGCTGGATCTCGCCCGGCTGTTCCAGGTGGAGCTGGAGCACTACGAGAAGATCGAGGCCACCATGATGAGCCTGGACGGCAAGGCGAACCGCCTGGCCGCGATGGTGCGACAGAATCTGTCCCTCGCGATGCAGGGCCTGGCCGTCGTACCCCTGTTCGCCGGATTCGACCTCGACCGTCACGTGGGTCGGCTGTTCTCCTTCGACGCGACGGGCGGACGCTACGAGGAGCACGAGCATCACTCGGTGGGCTCCGGTTCGGTCTTCGCCCGCGGTGCCCTCAAGAAGCTCTGGAACCCGCGCCTCGACGAGACCTCGGCGGTGAGGGTGGGCGTCGAGGCCCTCTACGACGCCGCCGACGACGACTCCGCAACGGGAGGACCGGACGTGGTCCGCGGGCTGTGGCCCGTGGTCTACGTGGTGGACGGCGCAGGTGCGCGCCCTATCCCTGAGCGGGATCTGGAAGCCGTGGCCCACGATCTCATCGCGTCGCGCTCCGCTGCCGGCCGGGAGGCATAGACCATGACCCAGCAGTTCTACGTGTCTCCTGAACAGCTGACGAGGGACCGTGCGGACTTCGCGCGGAAGGGTATCAGCCGCGGGCGGTCGGTGGTGGTCATGAGCTGCCGCGACGGGATCGCGCTCGTCGCCGAGAATCCCTCGCCCTCGCTGCACAAGCTCGGCGAGATCTATGATCGCATCGCGTTCGCCGCGGTCGGGAAGTACAACGAGTTCGAGAGCCTCCGGCAGGCCGGCGTCCGGTACGCGGACATCCGCGGATACTCCTACGCCCGCGAGGACGTCACGGCACGGGGTCTGGCGAGTGTCTACGCGCAGAGTCTCGGTGCGGTCTTCACCGCGGAGAGCAAGCCGTTCGAGGTGGAACTCGTGGTGGCCGAGGTGGGGCACACCCAGCAGTCCGACCACCTGTACCGGCTGATGTTCGACGGCTCCATCGCGGACGAGACCGGTTTCGTCGTCATGGGCGGCGCCGCCGAGTCGGTGATCGAGGCGCTGCGCGAATCGTGGTCGGCCGAGCTCAGTCTCCGCGCTGCCGTGCAGGCCTCGGCACGCTCCCTGCGGAAGGCCGCTCCCGCCCCTGCAGCGCACGACGACGACCCCGCCTCCGGCCCGCTGCTGGATCCCTCCGTCCTCGAGGTCGCGTTCCTCGAACGCGACCCGGAGACCTCCAGGGGCAGTCGCCGGGCCTTCCGCCGGGTCGGCGACCCCGAACTCACGCTGCTGCTGCAGCACGAACAGGACTCCTGATGGATCGGCGCATCTTCGGGGTGGAGACAGAATTCGGGATCTCCTACTCCGGCCCGAACTCCCGACCCCTCTCACCCGAGGAGGTTGCCCGGTACCTGTTCCGCAGGGTGGTCAGCTGGGGCAGGTCCTCGAACGTCTTCCTCACCAACGGGTCCCGCCTGTACCTCGACGTCGGCTCGCATCCCGAGTACGCGACGGCGGAGTGCGACGATCTGGCGCAGCTGATCGCCCACGACCGCGCGGGAGAGCTGATCCTCGAGGATCTCGTCCTGGAAGCGCAGCGCAAGCTCGGTCAGGAGGGCTACGACGGGCGGATCTACCTGTTCAAGAACAACACCGACTCCGCGGGCAATTCGTACGGCAGCCACGAGAACTACCTCATTCCGCGCAGGGTCGAGTTCGCCCGCCTCGCCGACATCCTCATCCCGTTCCTGGTCACACGGCAGCTGCTGGTCGGTGCCAGCAAGGTGCTGGCAACGCAGACAGGCTCCATCTACGCCTTCTCGCAGCGCGCGGACCACCTGTGGGAGGGCATCTCCTCGGCCACCACCCGGTCGCGGCCCATCATCAACACCCGCGACGAACCGCACGCCGATGCCGAGCATTATCGGCGCCTGCACGTGATCGCCGGCGACTCGACCATGTCCGAGACCACCACGCTGCTGAAGATCGGCTCGGTGGATCTGCTCCTGCGGATGGTGGAGGCGGGCGAGCAGATGCGTGACTTCCGCCTGGAGAACCCGATCCGCAGCATCCGGGAGATCTCCCACGACGGGACGGGCCGGCATCTGCTGAAGCTGGCGAACGGCAGGCAACTGACCGCCATCGAGATGCAGCGCGAGTACCTGGCACGTGCTAGCACCTTCGTGGAACGGCACGGCGCTCACAACGAGTACGTACCGCGCATCCTCGATCTGTGGGACCGGGTTCTGGACGCCGTCGAGACCGGAGACACCACGCGCATCGACACGGAGGTGGACTGGGCGATCAAGAAGAAGCTCATCGATCGCTATCTCTCCCGATCGGGGGAGACCCTGGAGTCGGCGAGGGCAGCCCAGCTCGATCTGACCTACCACGACATCTCCCGCACACGCGGCCTGTTCTTCCTGCTGCAGGCGAGGGGGGAAGCCGCGCGCGTCGTGGACGACACCATGATCAAGGAGGCAGTGGACGTTCCTCCGCAGACCACGCGTGCCAGACTGCGCGGTGAGTTCGTACGGCGGGCCAAGGAGGCGAACCGCGACTACACGGTGGACTGGGTGCACCTGAAGCTCAACGACCGCGCGCAGCAGACCATCCTGTGCAAGGATCCTTTCGCCGCGGTGGATGCGCGGGTCGATGCGCTGCTGGAGCAGCTGTGACGAGCGGATCAAGCCCCGCTGTGCGGTTCGCCACCCTCGGGCGGAAACAACCGCTGCCCGCCAGCCGTTAGGCTTGGCGGAGTTCCTCGTACGCGGGCCCTGTGGCCGGTCACCAATCTGAAAGTAGTTCTGTGCGAAAAGTACCTGCAATCCTGCTGCCGCTGCTGCTGACCCTGACGGCCTGCGGCGGCATGACCACGGATGATGTGATGAGCGGTTCCGGGAACGCGGCGGGCGCCACCGAGATCCTCGATTCGGTCAGCGTGAGTGGAGGCTCGGACGAGGAGCCACCGACCGTGGACTTCGACGAACCCCTCGACATCACCGGGATCGCAGCGAAGGCGGTCGTGGAGGGCGATGGCGACGAGGTGGAGGCCGGTGACACCATCGAGTACCAGCTGATCTCACTCGATGCCGAGAGCGGGGAGGTGCTCGGCGACACGTACAGCCGTGGCGCACCCCAGATCCTGCCGGTGGACGACACCCTCGCGGAGCAGGACGCCGAGCTGTACGAGGTCCTGGTCGGGTCGAAGGTCGGGGCGCAGGTCGCCTACACCGGGCCGACGGACGCGCCGGCGGAGGGTCAGCCCGCAGCTCCGGAGCAACTGATCGTGTTCCGGATCATCTCCGCGGAAGAACCCCCGCCTCCCGCCCCCGAACCCGAGATCCTGTCCCCCGAGGGCGTGCAGGAGCTCGACGACGACGGTCAGCTGCCCACCTTCACCTTCGACGACGACGGCGCTCCCGAGATCACCATCCCCGACAACGAGCCCTCCGACGATCTCGTCGTCAAGGTGCTCGAGGAGGGCGACGGCGAGGAGGTCACCGAGGCCGACACCATCACGGCGAACTACACCGGATGGCGCTGGGAGGACGGCGAGTCGTTCGACTCGAGCTATGAGCGCGGCGAACCCAGCGAATTCCCGCTGAGCGGGGTCATCGAGGGGTGGACCAAGGGTCTGAGCGGTCAGAAGGTCGGCTCCCAGGTCCTGCTGGTCATCCCCGGTGCCATGGGCTACGGCGACACCGCGCAGGACGGCCGACCCTCCGGCACCCTCGTCTTCTTCGTCGAGATCACCGGCAAGACCTCCGCGGAGTAGTCCCGCCCGCCCCACCGTACCGAAGCTCACCACCGCATCACGAGGAGTCCCCATGTCATTCGGACAGCGCACATTCGACCGGCAGAAGCCGGAGATCGATTTCCCCGACCACGGCGCACCCACCGAGCTGGTCGTCGAGGACCTCATCGAGGGCAACGGCGTCGAGGTGAAGCCCGGCAACACCGTCTCCGCACACTATGTGGGCGTCGCCTTCTCTACCGGCGAAGAGTTCGATGCGTCCTGGAACCGCGGTACTCCGCTCGACTTCAAGGTCGGAGCCGGTCAGGTGATCCAGGGGTGGGACCAGGGACTGATCGGGATGAAGGTGGGCGGCAGGCGTCGCCTCGAGATCCCGTCCCAGCTCGCCTACGGTTCCAGCGGAGCCGGATCCGCCATCGGTGCGAACGAGGCGCTGATCTTCGTCGTCGATCTGATGGGTGTCCGCTAGCGCCATCGATCGGATCCTTCGATCTCCAGCTCCACTGCTTCAGCAGGAAGGGACGCACGTCGACCGGCGTCGGCCTGCGTCCCTTCCGCCATGTCCGTGAAGGTAGGGTTTCACCGTGTCCGCAAAACGTACCGAGCGCCTTCTCACCCTCGTGATCATGCTCCTGTCGAGCCGCCGGGGGTTCACCAAGGAGGACCTGTTCAGCGAGATTGATCTCTACCGTGAAGCGACCTCGAGCGCCGCGCGGGAGAAGCTCTTCGACCGGGACAAGGCGGCCCTGCGCGAGCAGGGGATCCCCCTCGAGTCGTTCAGCGAGGACACCATGTTCGACAACGACAACACGGTGCAGCGCTACCGGATCAACGCGGAGGACTACCGGCTGGGAGGAGTGAGCTTCCTCCCGGAGGAGTACGCGGTCCTCAATCTCGCCGCCGGCGTATGGGATCAGGGCTCACTCGACTCCGCTGCCTCGCGCGCCCTGAGAAAGCTCAGTTCGCGCAGTACCGACGGCGACATCGAACTGACGCCACTCATCCAGCCGCGCATCACCACGGATGCGCCGTACTGGGACATTGTGTGGCAGGCGCTGACCTCGCGCATCCCGCTCCGCTTCCCGTACCGGGCGGCGAGCACGGGCCGCGAGGAGCTCCGCACCGTTCACCCCTGGGGCATGGGGGCCCGCTTCGGCCACTGGTACCTCGTGGGCTACGACATCACGCGCGAAGCGGAGCGCTTCTTCCGGCTCTCGCGCATGACGGATGAACCCGTCCTGCTGAGCGGGACCTTCGAGGTACCGGCGTCGTTCGACATGAACCGGACGCTGTCCTCGCTCTCGCGTACGGAACCGGA
Source organism: Arthrobacter sp. (assembly GCA_029257465.1). Lineage (GTDB taxonomy): Bacteria > Actinomycetota > Actinomycetes > Actinomycetales > Micrococcaceae > Arthrobacter_D. The sequence goes on from JARIBG010000163.1 coordinate 19,344, forward strand.
CCGGACCGCCGTCGTCTCGGTGCGGCCCGGATCCTGCCAGGTCCTGCGGGTGCGCAAGGACACCGAGGTGACGCAGACCGGGCAGGAGTGGGACCTGCTGCGTGTGCCGTACGCCGCGTCGAGCCCCATGGCGGCAACCATCGCCGGGCTGGGTACCAATGCCCGCGTCGAGGAGCCATCGGAACTGGCAGCCGAGGTGGCACGTCTGCTGGAGGCCGCCTACGACGCCGCCGTCGTCGCCCCCCGTGACCTGGAGATCACCGCCGGTGCACGCCCGGCGCCCCGGCGGAAATCCTCCTCCCAGGACCATCTGCTGCGACTGCTCGATCTGGTGCCCTACCTCCTGGCGCATCCCGGAGCAGAGGTCGGAGAGACGGCCCGGAGGTTCGAGGTCAGTGAGAGCCAGCTGACCAAGGACCTCGATCTGTTGTTCGTCAGCGGCCCCCGGCACTACCCGGACGCCCTCATGGACGTCAACATCGAGGAGGGCGGGATCTATCTCAGCAATGCGCGCGATCTCGCCGAACCGGTGAAGCTGAGCATGGACGAGGCCTGCTCCCTGATCGTGGGACTGCAGGCGCTGCGCGAACTGCCCGGGATGAGGAACAACGAGGCGATCGTGAGTGCCCAGACGAAACTGACCGCTGCGGCCGGGGACGCGGCACGCATCGGAACCGCCGTGGCCACCAAACTCACGGAGGACGATCTCGATCCGACGCTCGAGGTCCTGCAGGCCGCCCTGCAGACGGGCGTCCGCATAGCGGTGGACTATTTCGTCCCGACGCGGGACGAGATCACGCAGCGGCTGCTGGAGCCGATCAGGATCTTCCTCCACCAGGACACGTGGTATCTGGAGGCGTGGAGCACCGAGGCGAACGGTCTGCGCAATTTCCGGCTCGACCGCATCCAGAGCGCCCGACTGACGGAGGAGCCGGCCACCGCAGGCAGGGACGAAGCGGCTCTGGCCAGGAACCGGCGTGCGTCCCGGCCGTACCGCACGGGGGAGACGGATGAGACCGTCACGCTCGTACTGGAGCCGGCGGCGCGCTGGATAGCGGCGCAGTACAACGCCGAGGCCGTGCAGGAGCTGGGCGAGGACCGTCTCGCTGCCCGGCTGAGGGTCGCCTCGAGTTCCTGGATCCCCGGGCTGGTGGCCGGTCTCGGCGGCTCGGCCGTCGTGGTGGCGCCCGACACCGTGCGGGACGAGACGCTGCGCTGGCTGGAGGCGGCCCGCGCCCACCAGACGCTGGCCTAGACTGGGATCCATGCTCTGGTGGATGTGGATCGTTCTGTGGGTGGCCCTCGTGCTCATCGGCGCACTCTTCCTCGCCGTGGTCGGGTTCCGCGTCTTCCGGCGTGGAGTGCGCACCTTCGCCGACCTGGGTGAGGCGATGGACCGTTTGGCCGTGACACCGCCTGCCGTCGACACCGTTCCTGCAGCGAGCCGGGGAGTACCGGGCATCGTCGTCCCCGCCGTCTTCTCGGTGCCGGACGAGGTCCGTGCGGCCAGGGAGCACGCTGGTGTACGACGCGCCGACGATCGCCGTAGCCGGCGCGTCGAGCTGCGCGCGCGGCGCCGGCAGCCGCAGCTGCTGCAGGACATGCCCCACCTGTGACCTAGACTGAATGGACCAACGAGAGGAACTGGACATGAGGCTCCAAGGCTGGCACATCGTGATCATGATCGTCATCGTGATCGTCCTGTTCGGTGCCCCCAGATTGCCCGGCCTGGCCCGCAGCGTGGGTCAGTCCCTGCGGATCTTCAAGTCCGAGGTGAAGCAGATGAAAGACGAGAACAACACGGACGAACCCGGAACGGGTCCGGTCGAGGGCCGCGTGGTCAATAATTCCGCACCGGAGTCCTACATCCCCACCCATCAGGATCTGGGGCACGGGTCCAGTCAGCGTGCACCGCATCGGGCGGGGGACGACGCGGGCCCACCGCAGCAGGGCGGCTCGTCACACACGAACCGCTAGGCCGGGAGTTCGTCCGTGTCACCAGCGAAAGCCCGGCCTGGGAGCAGGAAGGCCAACCCCGAGGGTCGGATGGCCCTGAAAGCACACCTCCGCGAGGCGCGGAACCGCCTGTTCGTCGCCGCTATCGCGGTGATCCTCGGGACAGTCGGGGGGTTCTTCCTCTACAACCCGGTGCAGCAGGCCCTGCAGGCACCGATCAGGGCGATCAACGCCCAGGATGGCCGGACGGCGTCGCTGAACTTCGGGACCGCGGCCGCTCCGTTCGATCTGCTCATCCAGGTGTCGGTGTTCCTCGGCGTCATCATCTCCTCGCCCATCTGGCTGTATCAGATCTGGGCCTTCATCACACCCGGGCTCAAGACCAAGGAGCGCCGCACGGCGCTGGCGTTCATCGCCGTCGCCGTGCCCCTGTTCCTCGCCGGAATCGGTCTGGCATGGCTGATCCTGCCCAATGCAGTGCGAGTGCTCACGGAGTTCACCCCGGAGAACTTCTCGAATCTCATCGACGTCTCGGTGTACTTCACCTTCGTGCTCAGGCTGCTACTGGCCTTCGGCATCGCGTTCCTGCTCCCGGTGGTCCTCGTCGGGCTGAATCTGGTGGGGCTGATCTCGGGGAAGCAGATCCTCAAGGCCTGGCGCGTCACCGTGTTCCTCGTCTGCCTGTTCGCCGCGATGGCCGCACCGGGCGGCGATGCACTGAGCATGTTCTACCTCGCCGTACCCCTGCTGCTCCTGTTCTTCGTCGCCATCGGACTGTGCCTGCTCAATGACAGGCGCCGTGCCCGCCGTACGGCGAGTCGCGACGCGGCCGTCGAGGCCGGTGCCGATACCGCCTCCGTCCTGGGTGACGCCTAGGTCCGCAGGCCGGTAGGTCAGCACCGGGACCGGCCCATGTCCCGGAACGCCTTAGGGTGGAACCATGAGTTCCCCCGCGGAAAGATACGAAGCAGCCAGGGTCCGCACGGAGCACTCCCGGACGCAGCTCTCGCGCTTCGAACAGACCCTCGACTTCGATCTCGACCCCTTCCAGCAGGATGCATGTACGGCCCTCGAGGAGGGGCGTGGTGTGCTCGTGGCCGCTCCCACCGGGGCCGGTAAGACGGTGGTGGGGGAATTCGCGGTGTTCATGGCTCTGCAACAGGGTCTCAAGGCCTTCTACACCACGCCGATCAAGGCACTGAGCAACCAGAAGTACACCGAACTCGCCGCCGTTCACGGCACCGGGCGGGTAGGGCTGCTGACCGGTGACACCAGCATCAACGCGGATGCCGACGTCATCGTGATGACCACCGAGGTCCTGCGTAACATGCTGTACGCGAACTCCGACGCGCTGAACTATCTGGGGTACGTGGTGATGGACGAGGTCCACTACCTCGCCGATCGTTTCCGCGGCGCCGTCTGGGAGGAAGTGATCATCCACCTCCCCACCGAGGTGAAGGTGGTCTCGCTCAGCGCCACCGTCTCCAACGCCGAGGAATTCGGGGCCTGGCTGGACACCGTCCGCGGCGACACGGACGTGGTGGTGTCCGAGCACAGACCTGTTCCGCTGTGGCAGCACGTCATGGTCGGCCAGAATTTGATCGACCTGTTCGCGGGCGACATTCCCTTCGACGAAGCCGCTCCGGCCGGGGCAGTCACCGGGGCCCGCGACCAGTACGAGGTGAACCCGGAACTGCTGGATCTGGCGAGCAACGAGACCCGGATGAATCAGCGTGCCACGTGGGGCGGCAGCGGCCGACGCGGCAAGTCACGCAACGGCCGTGGTGGGGCGCAGCCCACGACGATGGTGCGCCGCGCGACGAGACCGCAGGTGATCAGCACCCTCGAACGCGCCGATCTGCTGCCGGCCATCACGTTCATCTTCTCCCGGGCCGGGTGCGAGGCCGCTGTCACGCAGTGCCTGCACGCCGGGCTGTGGCTCACCACGGAGGACGAACGCGACGAGATCAGCGAGACCGTCGACGCGGCGACCACCGACATCCCGCGTGACGACCTCGAGATCCTCGGGTTCTGGACGTGGCGTGAAGGACTGATCCGCGGGTTCACGGCTCACCACGCGGGGATGCTCCCGACCTTCAAGGAGATCGTGGAGCGGCTCTTCGCCGCCGGGCTGGTGAAGGCGGTCTTTGCCACCGAGACGCTCGCGCTCGGCGTCAACATGCCCGCCCGCACGGTCGTCCTCGAGAAGCTCGACAAGTTCAACGGCGAAGCGCACGTCGACGTGACAGCGGGGGAGTACACGCAGCTCACGGGACGGGCCGGGCGCAGGGGGATCGACGTCGAGGGCCACGCCGTCGTCCTCTGGCAGCCGGGCACCGATCCCGGCGCTGTGGCGGGTCTCGCCTCCCGGCGCACCTACCCACTGAATTCCAGTTTCCGCCCCACCTACAACATGAGTATCAACCTCGTCGCGCAGTTCGGCCAGGTGCGCTCCCGCGAGATCCTCGAGACCTCCTTCGCCCAGTTCCAGGCCGACCGCTCCGTGGTCGGCCTCGCGAAGCAGGTCCGCAGCCGCGAGGAGTCCCTCAAGGGGTACGAGAAGTCGATGACCTGCCACCTGGGAGACTTCGGGGAGTACTCGAATCTTCGCCGCGAACTGTCCGATCTGGAGAGCAGAGCATCCCGGGACAGATCGCGCACCTTGCGCTCCGCGGCGGAGTCGTCGCTGGAATCCCTGCGGCCCGGGGACGTCATCGACGTACCGGGTGGGCGCAGTCAGGGATACGCCGTCGTCCTCGACAGCGATTCCGCGCGGGAACCACGCCCCACGGTCCTGACCCTCGAGACCCAGATCCGCCGTGTGGGTGCCCAGGATCTCGACGGGCCGGTCGAGGTGCTCTCCCGCATTCGGATCCCCAAGAACTTCAGCGCCCGCAGCCCGAAGGACCGTCGTGACCTGACGTCGTCCCTGCGCAACGCCCTCCATGACAGGCGTCCGCCCCGACCAGGCGCTGACCGCATCGCGGCCGGCTACTCGGCGTCGGCGGCCGCGGAGGAGCGGGCCATCACCGAGCTGCGCCGCCGTGTCCGGGCCCACCCCTGTCATGGCTGCAGCGACCGGGAGCAGCACGCGCGCTGGGCCGAACGCTGGTGGAAGCTGCGCCGCGAGACCGACAGACTCGCCGGGCAGATCAGGGGCCGCACCAACACCATCGCCAAGACCTTCGACCGTGTGTCGGAGGTGCTCGGACACTACGGGTACCTCGAGACCGGCGACGACGGCGAAGTCGTCAGTGCGGCAGGTCAGAAGCTCCGTCGCATCTATGGGGAGAAGGACCTCCTGATCGCCCTCAGCATCGAGGACGGTGCCTTCGGCGAACTGGATGCCGCGGAGCTGGCGGCGGTCACCACGGTGCTGGTCTACCAGGCCAAGCGGGAGGAACGCGGTATGCGCCCGGTGATGCCGAGCATCGCTCTGGAGGGGGCGGTGGAGACGATCATCCGCCAATGGTCGAGGCTCAACGACGTCGAGGAGCAGCACAGGCTGCCCGTGACCGGTGAACCCGAGCTCTCGCTCGTCTGGCCGATGTTCAAGTGGGCGCAGGGCCGCTCGCTGCAGGCCGCCCTGAACGGTACCGACCTGGCCGCTGGTGATTTCGTGCGCTGGTCGAAGCAGGTGATCGATCTCCTCGACCAACTCGCCAAGGTGCCCGATCTGCCCGGCAATCTGCAGCAGACCTGCGTACGCGCCATCCGGCTGGTCCGGCGCGGTGTGGTGGCATACTCGAACGTCACCGCGTGAATCCCCTCCGAAGCCCCACAGGAAGTGTGTCACCCCTCCATGGCCCAGCACGAGCGCCCGCAGCCGATCCTCTATCGCAACGGATCGGTCTACAGTCCGGCTGATCCCTTCGCCACCGCCATGCTCGTCGACGGCGGCACGGTGGCCTGGGTGGGGTCCGAACACGCCGCCGCGAATCTCGCCGGGCCCGGTGTGCTTTCCGTCGATCTGGACGGTGCACTGATCACACCCGGCTTCGTCGATGCCCACACGCACACCACCGAGACGGGCATTGCCCTCGGTTCCATCGATCTCACGGCCTGCGGCTCGTTGCGTGATCTCCTCGATGCGGTGGCGGCCGCCGCCGACGCAGGCGCCTCGATGATCCTCGGGTACGGCTGGGACGAGTCGACGTGGCCCGGGAAGCGTGTGCCCACAGCCGCCGAGCTCGATCGCGCAGGGAAAGGCGCCCTGGTCTACCTCGCACGAGCCGACATCCATTCGGCCGTGGTCTCCGGATCCCTGGCGGCAGGACTGGAGCTGGCGCAGATCGACGGGTGGAATGACGGGTTCGTCGTCCGTGCCGCGCATGAGGCAGCGCGAAAGGCCACGCGGCAGCTCTCCGCGGACCAGCGACGCAGCTACCAGCAGGCGGCCCTCACCCACGCCGCCTCCCGCGGCTATGTCGCCGTCACGGAGATGGCGGCCCCGCACATCGCCCCTCGCGAGGATCTCGAGACCCTGCTCACCATCGACGGCGCCGCCCACGATCTGCCGTTGCCCGAGGTGATTCCGTACTGGGCCCAGCTGACCTCGTCGGCGGGAGAGGTCAGGGAACTGATGCAGGGCTTCGGGGGCAGGCTGGCCGGTCTTGCCGGGGACCTCAACGTGGACGGTTCCATCGGGTCCCGTACGGCAGCGCTCCGCGAGGACTACAGCGACGCTCCGGGGAACCGGGGAACGCTCTACCTGGGCGAGGACGACGTCGCCGGTCACCTCCTCGCCGCGACGGCGGAGACCGTCCAGGCCGGCTTCCACGTCATCGGCGACGCCGGGCTCGACGTCGTCCTGAGCGGACTCGAGGCGACGGCGCGCGAGCTGGGCGTGGAGGAGGTCCGTCGCGCCCGTCATCGCCTGGAGCACGTGGAAATCGCCGACGACGCCGCAATAGCGTCACTCGTGCACTTCGGGGTCGCCGTCAGTGGCCAACCGGTCTTCGATGCCCTCTGGGGTCAGGACAACGGGCTGTACGCCCAGCGCCTGGGTGCTCGGAAGACCGGCATGAACCGCTTCGGCTCACTTCTGGCGCAGGGCACCCTGGTGGCACTGGGTTCCGACAGCCCCGTCACGCCGCTCGACCCCTGGGCATCCGTTCGTGCCTGCCTGCAGCACACCACGAGCGCCGAGAGGATCTCCGCGCGGGCCGCGTTCATCGCCCACACCCGCGCCGGCTGGAGACTCTCCGGTCGTAGCCCGATGCTGGGCCAGCTGGCACCCGGTACACCTGCGTCGTTCGCCGTCTGGAAGGTCGACGAACTGATGGTGCAGGCCCCCGACAACCGGGTGCAGTCCTGGAGCACGGACCCCCGGGCGGGTACTCCGCTCCTGCCGGCCCTCGACACGGAGAACGCCCCGGTATGCCTGGAGACCGTCCACGAGGGACACCGCCTCTTCGGCGTCGCCGGGTTCGCCGAGCGGTAGGATCCGGCAAGATCGGACCGACATCCCGAAGAGCGCTGCTACCCCTGGCTGACCTGCGTCGATGGACGTGTGCGCAGGTCAGAGGCGCGTTGACACGTACTCCACAGCACGTAAACTTTTGCCCTACGGGTTGGCAGACCCCCTGCCGGGGACAACCTGGGCGAACCCCCCGGGCGCAACGCATCGGCCTCTGCGGAGGGCGCATGGTGTTCGCTGCGTAGGGTCGTCACTCCAAGGGCAGGTCCACTCACCACTAGACAACGGTGGCGGCATTCTCGTCGGCACCGGCACGAAGGTGAGGGGGCCTGCCTGAGTGCTGTCAGCAGGGGCGCACCACCTTCGGAGGACCGGTCGGAACCCATAGCGGGTCGCCTATACTTGCAGACTGGCTCCGCGTCCGGAGCACAGTTCCTGCGCTCAGCGCGCACCGACGGAAGAGGTCCACCCGCGTGCGAGTCGTCACGATCATCCCCACCTACAACGAGATCGAGTCGCTCCCGCGCACCCTCGCACGTCTACGAGCCGCAGTTCCCTCCTGCGACGTACTGATCGTCGACGACAGCAGCCCCGACGGCACCGGCGAGCTCGCGGACGAGGCAGCAGCCGCCGATGACCAGGTCCACGTACTGCACCGTCCCGGGAAGGAAGGCCTCGGTGCCGCGTACATCGCCGGCTTCCGCTGGGCACTGTCGCGGGAGTACGACGTGCTCGTCGAGATGGATGCCGACGGCTCGCACAGGCCAGAACAGCTGCAGGGACTGCTCGACGCCGTGGACGGGGCGGATCTGGTGATCGGCAGCCGCTGGGTCAAGGGTGGCAGCGTGGAGAACTGGCCGCTGCATCGCACACTGCTCTCGCGCGCCGGAAGTCTCTACTCGAGGATCATGCTCGGCCTACCGGTCCGGGATATCACCGCCGGCTTCCGCGTCTTCCGGCGCTCCACGCTCGAGGCACTGGATCTGACCGCCGTCGAATCGGTCGGGTACGGCTTCCAGGTCGACATGACCTTCAGGGTGGCGCGACTGGGTCTGCGGATCGTGGAAGTACCGATCACATTCGTGGAGCGTGAACTCGGAGCCTCGAAGATGAGCGGGAACATCGTCATCGAGGCCATCATCAATGTGACGCGCTGGGGACTGGCCGCCCGATGGGCGAAGCTCTTTGGTAGTACGGCAGTGTCCTGACCGTCCGGAAGGACGAACAGGTCAGACGCGAAAGGCACCCGCCTCGGAGGGTGCCTTTCGTGGTTCTCGTACGGTCAGGCCGTGCGGCGCTCTCCGCGGCGTTCGCGCAGGATGGTCAACCGGTCCTGGAGGATCTGCTCGAGCTCCTCCATGGAGCGCCGTTCCAGGAGCATGTCCCAGTGGGTACGGACAGGCTTGTCGTTGGAGGTGTCGGGCTTCTCGCCATCGACGAGCAGCGCCTCCTTGCCGGTCTTCGAGACCCAGGTGGGCGGAATGTCCGCCTCTGAGGAGAATGTGACGAAGACGCGCTCCCCATCGGCGCAGCGGTACTCCACGCGCTGACGGGGTGCGGGCTCGACGCCGGACTCGGTCTCCATCGATTGCGCTCCGAGGCGCATGCCACGCAGGCTGCGATCGCTCATGATTGTCTCCTACTCACCGTTCTACGCTTCACCTGCACAACGTCGGATCATCGGAGCGTATTCCGGTCGACGCCACGCAGGCACAAACAACTAAGTATACAGACACCGGCCGTCACCGCTCAGCGGTGACGGCCTCCAGGCACGGCTAACCCTGTGTGGTGAGCTCCGGACCATCTGCGGGGGAGTCCGGGGTGGTGGTGCCGAGGACATTGCCGATCCCCTTCAGGGCCTCACCGACCTCGCTCGGGATGATCCAGAGCTTGTTGGAGGATCCGTCCGCGAGCTTCGGCAGGGTCTGCAGATACTGGTAGGCAAGCAGCTTCTGCGTCGGATTTCCCTTGTGGATGGCATCGAACACTTTGTGGATCGCCTGGGCCTCGCCGTCGGCGCGCAGGATCGCGGCCTTGGCGTCGCCCTCGGCTGCGAGGATGGCCGCCTGACGCTGGCCCTCGGCCGTGAGGATCTGCGACTGCTTCGTACCCTCCGCGGTGAGGATTGCCGCTCTGCGGTCGCGCTCGGCGCGCATCTGCTTCTCCATGGAGTCCTGGATGGACAGGGGCGGATCGATGGCCTTGAGTTCCACGCGGCCCACCCGGATACCCCAGCGGCCGGTCGCGTCGTCGAGTACGCCGCGCAGTTGGCCGTTGATCTGGTCGCGGGACGTGAGCGCCTGCTCGAGGTTGAGTCCGCCGACGACGTTCCTCAGAGTGGTGGTGGTCAACTGCTCGACCGCCTGGATGTAGTTGGCGATCTCGTACGTCGCCGCCCTGGCGTCGGTGACCTGGAAGTAGACCACGGTGTCGATCGACACCACGAGGTTGTCCTCCGTGATGACCGGCTGGGGCGGGAAGGAGACCACTTGCTCGCGGAGATCGAGGATCGGCAGCAACCGGTCCACGAAAGGGATCAGGATGGTCAGGCCCGGATTGAGCGTGCGCTGGTACTTGCCGAGCCGCTCGACCACTCCGGCGCGGGCCTGCGGGATGATGCGGACCGATTTCACGAGTACGACGAGAACGAAGATGATGAGGACGACCAGGACCAGGGTGAGGCCGATCGTTCCGGGTGAGCCGTTCATATATCCCCTTGATTGTGGTGCTGTACCCCTACGGGACGCAGGAGGCGGAGCAGCTGGCTGGAAGCGGGCGTGGTGCCTATCCGGCGGTGGCCGGGGGACGATCGCTCCCCGGAGCGGCGGGCTCGACGACCGCTGTCGCGCCGTCGATCCGTGCCACGGACAAGCGGGCACCCGCCGGAAGCGGAGCGCCGTCGGCCGACCGGGCCGTCCAGGTGTCGCCACCGATCTTCACCGTCCCGGAAAGGCTCGTCACGGGTTCCAGGGCCAGAGCCACGGAACCGACGAGCCGGTCCATGTTGTCCAACTGGTCCGCCGGGCCCTTCTGGAGATGCCGCACCGCTACAGGCCGTACGAGCAGGATCATCAGCAGTGACACAACGGCGAAGACCACAATCTGCAGCGCCACTCCCACTCCGGTGAGGGCCGCGACAAGACCTCCGAGCGCTCCGACCGAGAGCATGATGAAGAACAGATCCAGGGTCAGTGTCTCCACCGCTGCGAGCCCGAGGAACAGGACGAGCCAGAGAATCCAACCGTTGTCGAGCAACCAGTCCATGGTGCAACCCCTTGATCCGGCACTGCACGGAGCAATGCCTTGTCCAATCATCGCAAAGGCCTCCGACATTACCTAGGCCATCGGGTGCGGCAGGGCCCGTCGTTATGCTTCCGTGCCCTCCTGCACCAGCGCGTGCCGGCCCTGCTCCATGGGTCGGCCGGCCTCCGTGAGGACCTGGACGGTGAACCGCGCAGCAACATCGAGCGGTGCGCGCGGACGGCCCTGATCAAAAGCGCCTGGCTGCTTGTGCCCATGATGGGCAGCGGGACCCATGACCAGTGCCGACCGGGCCAGGTCGCAGGGCAGGGTCATGGTGTAGTCGAGCTCTTCCCGGTGCACCTCGACGAGCCTGCCCTCGAACGCCGCGACGACGTCGTCGGCTTTCTGCTCCGGCACCGCGAGGAGCGGGCCCACGGACTCCAGTCCGGCGAGGTGTCCTGGCCGGGGGGTCACGACGACGACGCAGCCGCCCGGCGCGAGCACCCGGGCGAACTCGGCAGGGTTCCGCGGTGCGAAGACATTGAGGAGAACGTCCACCGACCGGGAAGACACCGGCAGGGGCCGCCAGAGATCCCAGACGATACTGATCCCGCCGGGGAGCCTGCGGGCAGCCCGCCGCAGGGCGATCTTCGAGATGTCCAGGGCCACGGGGAACGCAGCAGGCCAGGACTCGGCGAGGCCCTCGAGGTAGTACCCCGTTCCCGCACCGGCGTCGAGCACCACGGCGGGCACGTCCACGTGGGCGCGCGCTGCGGACACGAGGGCGTGGCGGAGCCGGTCGTAGTGGCCGGAACCGAGGAAGTCCTCCCGCGCGCGGACCATCTCCACCGTATCGCCCTCGAACGGCGTGCCCTGTCCCGTCAGCAGATTGACGTAGCCCTGTCGGGCGGCGTCGAAACGGTGCCCGGCAGGGCAGGTGAGCGCCCGATCAGCGCGGGCGAGAGCCTGCTCGCAGACAGGGCAGACCAGGAGGAAGGGAGGAAGAGCGGGCATGGGCCCAGCGTAGAGACATCCGGCCCGGCAGGAATCCACCCCGACGCGAATCGTGCCACACCGATCCTGCCCGCACCGTTGACTCAGGCCACTGTTTCCGGTCTGATCAGGAGGATGAAACCAGACCAGCTCGATCTCCTGACCACCACCGGCGCACCGGCCCTCCATCCCGACGGGTCCCGGCTCGCCGTCGCAGCGACCCGGGCCGATTTCCGCGCGGATGCCTATGTCGGTCAACTGTGGGAGATCGGGCTCGACGGCGAGCGGCGCCGCCTGACCCGCGGTTTCCGCGACACCTCACCGAGGTACTCACCCGACGGGTCCGTGCTCGTGTTCCTCCGCGCAGCTCCCGCCGGGAAGCCGCAGCTGTTCGCGGTACGGGCGGCCGGGGGAGAGGTGGTACAGCTCACGGATCAGCCGCTCGGCGTCGGGCACTTCGACATCTCCCCGGACTCGACGACGATCGTCTTCTGCGCCCGCGTACCCGAACAGGGCCGCTACGGAACGACGGACGGCATCACCCCGGGCCTGGAGGACCCGCGGCTCATCACGGGGTACAAGTACCGGATGAACGGCCTGGGCTACACGACGGACAAGCGCTCGCAGGTGTTCACCGTGGGAATCCCCGACATCGACGCCGAGCCGTACATTGCCGCCGTCGGCAGGGCTGCGGAGGGCCGGCAAAGGGACACCGGCGACACGGGGGACACCGGCGACGCCGAGCACAACGGCGACACGGGGGACGCCGGCGACGCCGAGCACGACTGCGACACGGGGGACGCCGGTGAGCATCCCGGCCTCCCGGTCGCCACACAGCTGACCACAGCCGATGCGGATCACCTGGAGCCGGTATTCTCCGCGGACGGTCAGCGGATCGTCTTCACGGCGTCACTCGGTCCCGACGCGGACACCACGCTCGTCTCCGACCTCCACGTCATGGGACTCGACGGCGGTGACACCCGGCAGCTCACGAATCAGGGCGGTGACACCCGGCTCGGGTGCAGTGCGCCGCGGCCCAGCGCGGACGGTGCGTGGCTCTTCTTCCTGGCCTCGGATCTGTCACCGACCGGTCTGGACTTCGTGGCCCGGAACACTGCGCTGTACGTCATGCGGACGGACGACCCGGGATCGGTCACGCGGCTCACCGACCCGGAGACCGTCGACGTCGGCGACGTACAGGAGATCGTGGCAGACGGCCCCGACTCCGCGCTCGTGGTCAACCGCTCACGCGGTTCGGGAGAATTGCTGCGGGTGACGTCCTCGACACACGCCGAGACCTTGGTGACCGGTCCGGCGGTCGTCACCGGGGCGGCGTCGAACGCGGGGACCGTCGTCGTGTCCTTCACCGATCCGTCGACCGCGGGCGATGTCGCCGTCGTCGAGGACGGCTCCCTGCGCCGACTCACCGATTTCTCCGCACCACTGCGGCACGACACGCGAATCGGCGAGCTGCAGGAGCGCACCTACGCGGCTCCCGACGGCAACCCGGTGCACGGCTGGGTGGTGCTGCCCGAGGGGGACGGCCCGCACCCGGTCCTCCTCGTCATCCACGGTGGCCCGTTCGCCCAGTACGGCTGGGGCTACTTCGACGAGGCGCAGGTCTACGCCGCATCCGGGTACGCGGTGCTGCTGTGCAATCCCCGCGGAGCGGCCGGCTACGGGCAGGCCCACGGCCGCGTGATCAAGGAGGCCATGGGTACCGTGGACCTCGACGACGTCCTCGCCTACCTCGAGGGCGCGCTCGCCGAGTTCGGGACCATGGACGCCGAGCGGCTCGGGATCATGGGCGGGTCCTACGGCGGCTACCTGACAGCGTGGACCATCGCCCACGACCACCGGTTCCAGGCCGCGATCGTCGAACGCGGCTACCTCGATCCGCCGTCGTTCGTGGGCTCGTCGGACATCGGATGGTTCTTCTCCGAGGCCTACACCGGGAACGATCCGGCGCGGGTCGAGGAGCAGAACCCGTTCGCGAGGATCGGGAACGTCCGGACGCCGGCGTTGGTCATCCACTCCGAGGAGGACCTGCGCTGCCCGATCGAGCAGGCCCAGCGGTACTATACGGCCCTGAAGAAGCAGGGCGTCGAGACGGAGCTGCTTGTCTTCCCGGGCGAGACCCACGAGCTGTCGCGGTCCGGCTCACCCTGGCATCGGCGGCAGCGCTTCGACCATATCCTGCGCTGGTGGGCGAGACACCTGCCGACCACGTCGAATCCTGGGACCGGGACCATGGCGGCACGGACCTGATGACGCGCTCCACGGAGCAGCAGCACAGCGCCGACCTGCACGATCTCATCCGTGTGCGGGGCGCTCGGGAGAACAATCTCCGGGACATCACCCTCGATCTCCCGAAGCGACGTCTCTCGGTGTTCACCGGCGTCTCCGGATCCGGGAAGAGCTCGCTCGTCTTCGACACCATCGCCGCCGAGTCGCAGCGCCTGATCAACGAGACCTACAGCGCGTTCCTGCAGGGCTTCATGCCGGCCCTGGCACGGCCGGAGGTGGACGTCCTCGAGGGGCTCACGACGGCGATCATCGTCGGCCAGGAGCGCATGGGCGCGAATCCGCGCTCCACCGTCGGCACGGCGACCGACGTGAACGCGATGCTGAGGATCGTGTTCTCGCGTCTCGGACAGCCTCATATCGGGTCCTCCCAGGCGTACTCGTTCAACGTCGCCTCGATCAGTGGTGCCGGTGCAGTGACCTTCGAGCGCGGCAGCACCACCGTCGAGGAACGCCGCAGCTTCACGATCACCGGCGGCATGTGTTCGTGCTGCGAGGGACTGGGATCCGTGACGGACCTCGATCCCACGCAGCTCTACGACGACTCGAAATCGCTCAACCAGGGAGCGCTCACCATCCCCGGCTACAGCATGGACGGCTGGTACGGGCGGATCTTCGGCGGGAGCGGCTTCTTCGACGCCGACACGCCGATCCGGGACTTCTCCGACCAGGAACTGCAGGATCTGCTCCACCGGGAACCGACCAGGATCAAGGTCGACGGCATCAACGTCACCTACGAGGGACTGATCCCCAAGCTGCGGAAGTCGATGCTCGCCAAGGACCGCGAGGCCATGCAGCCGCACATCCGCGCCTTCGTGGACAGGGCCGTCACGTTCACGCCTTGCCCGGACTGCGACGGCACCCGGTTGAGCGAAGCAGCGCGGTCCTCGACGATCGGCGGGGTGAGTATCGCCGACGCCTGTCGGATGCAGATCAGCGACCTCAGCATCTGGGTGCGCGACCTCGACGAACCGTCCGTGGGACCACTGCTCACGGCACTGGGGGAGACCCTCGAGTCGTTCGTGGCGATCGGACTGGGCTACCTCAGTCTTGATCGGCCCTCCGGCACCCTGTCGGGCGGCGAGTCCCAGCGGACCAGGATGATCCGTCATCTCGGCTCGCCGCTGACGGACATCACCTATGTCTTCGACGAACCGACCATCGGTCTGCACCCCCACGACATCGAGCGCATGAACGACCTGCTGCTCCGGTTGCGGGACAAGGGCAATACCGTCCTGGTGGTCGAGCACAAACCGGAGCTGATCGCGATCGCCGATCACGTCGTCGACCTCGGTCCGGGCGCGGGAAGCGCCGGGGGGACCGTGTGCTTCGAAGGATCGGTGGAGGCGCTGCGCCGCAGTGGAACGCTCACGGGCCGGCACCTCGACGACCGCGCGGGCCTGAAGCTCTCACTGCGCACGCCACGCGGCGCGCTGGAGATCAGGGGAGCCAGCTCCCACAACCTGCGGGACGTCGACGTCGATGTTCCGCTCGGGGTGCTCTGCGTGGTCACGGGGGTGGCCGGGTCCGGGAAGAGTTCGCTGATCCACGGTGCGCTCTCGGGCAGGGACGACGTCGTCTCCGTCGACCAGAGTGCCATCAGGGGCTCGCGCCGCAGCAACCCGGCGACGTACACCGGCATGCTCGAACCCATCCGGAAGGCCTTCGCGAGGGCCAACGGCGTGAAGCCCGCGCTGTTCAGCGCCAACTCCGCCGGCGCGTGCCCCACCTGCAACGGCGCCGGCGTGATCTTCACGGATCTGGCGATGATGGCAGGCGTCGCGACCACGTGCGAGGTCTGCGGTGGCAAACGCTTCATGGCGGAGGTGCTCCGGTACACGTTCGGGGGACTGGACATCAGCGAGGTGCTCGAGCTGCCCGTCAGGGAGGCAGCCGCATTCTTCGGTGCCGTCGGGACGAAGGTCCCTGCCGCGGTCGCGATCCTCGGCAGGATGTCCGACGTCGGTCTGGGCTATCTGAGGCTGGGTCAACCGCTGACCACGCTCTCCGGAGGTGAACGCCAGCGGCTCAAGCTCGCGATCACCCTGGGCGACGACGCCGACGTCCTGGTGCTCGACGAACCGACCGCCGGCCTTCACCTCGCCGACGTCGAGACTCTCCTCGCGCTGCTGGACCGCCTGGTCGAGGGCGGTACATCGGTGATCGTCAACGAGCACCACCAGGCCGTCATGGCCCACGCGGACTGGATCATCGATCTCGGACCCGGCGCCGGGAACGACGGCGGCACCATCGTGTTCGAGGGAACGCCGGCGGACCTGGTGGCGAGCCGGGCGAGCCTGACGGGACGGCATCTGGCCGAGTACGTCGGGGCGTGATTCCCCGCCGAAGATCAGCCTGACCGCCGTCGAGGACGATCCGGCCTTCTCACACGAGACGTGAGCCGCCCGCCCACACGGCGTCGACGAGGAGGTCATCACCGAGGAGCACGGCGTCGGCCGCGAAACCCACCTCGAGCTGCCCCAGGTCGCCGGCGCGCCCGATGGCGGCCGCAGGGACCGTGGTCAGCGCCCTGACGGCCTTGTCGAAGGGGATGCCGCACTCCAGGACCGCCCTGCGGAGCGCCGCGTCCTGTGTGAGGGTGGATCCGGCGATCGAGCCGCCGTCGGCGATGCGTGCGACGCCGTCCCGCACGAGGACCTCGAGCGTACCGAGCTGGTAGGTGCCGTCCTCCTGGTCGGTCGCCGCCATGGCATCGGTGATCAGCGCGACCCTCCCGGGCGCCGCCGCGAACGCCGTGGCGACGACGCCCGGATGCACGTGGACCCCGTCGTTGATGATCTCGAGCGTGACATGGTCACTGCGCAGTGCTGCCACCACCGGACCCGGCGCGCGGTGGTGGATGCCGCGCATACCGTTGAAGGCGTGGGTCAGGATCGACGCGCCCCGCCCGAACGCCTCCATGGTGGTGGTGAAGTCCGCTCCGGTATGACCGACTGCCACGGCGACCCCGGCGTCGACGAACCGGTCCGTGGCGGCTGCGGCACCCGGGTGCTCCGGGGCTATCGTGATCTGGCGGAGCGTCCCGTCGGCCGCTGCCAGGAACCGGTCCACTGTTGCTTCGTCCACCCCTCGCAGCAGCGAGGGATCGTGGGCACCGCGGAACTCGTGATCGAGGAAGGGCCCTTCGAGGTGCGAGCCGAGGACGAGGGGGTCCGCTGCGGCGACGCGCGCGATCGACCGCAGTTGCTCCACGAGGTCATCCGTCGACGCGCTGACCAGCGAGAGGACCGCTCGGGTCGTGCCGTGTGCCCGATGCGTCCGGAGCATCGTGCGGATCGCGTGGTCGCCCTCGTCGGCGGACGCGCCTCCTCCACCGTGACCGTGCAGGTCGATGAACCCGGGTACCAGCGCACGGCCTGCGGCATCGACGACGGCGGCACCGGGCCCGAGCCCTGCCCTCCATCCCTCACCTGTGCCACGTGCAACGACACGGGCTCCGTCGAACCCTACCCAGGCATCGGTTTGGGTGAGGACGCCCGAGGTCAGGGTGGCCGAATGGATGATCGTGGTCGGGTGAGGATGCACGGAACCTCCGGTAGGCAGGGGCCCTGCCACGCTTCTCGGATCGAAATGCTGCAGGTCTGGATGATTGATTCTGACGGATTGAGCGGCTTACGATCGAATTGAAGTTTCTTCACCGGTGTGCGGTCTGCCGATAATCTACATTATGTCAACTAAAGTGAGTCTGATCCTCCTCGTCCGGATAACCCGCGCCGGGCTCGACCCGTCCAGCAGTGGCAACGTCAGCTGGTCATCTGCTCCCGACGCCGTGTAGCTTAGGAGAGGCAACCCTAACCTGACCCTGGAGGGACAGTGCTCGCGAACTATCTGATCGGGCTGCGCGAAGGACTGGAAGCAAGTCTGGTGGTGGTGATCCTCATCGCCTACCTCGTGCGTAGCGGTCGCCGCAACCTCCTGCCGCAGGTCTGGGCCGGTGTGCTCGCGGCGGCCGTTCTGTCCTTGGCTTTCGGAGCAGTACTGACGTGGGGACCTCGTCGGCTCACCTTCCAGGCGCAGGAAGCCATCGGTGGAATCCTCTCGATCGTCGCCGTCGGCTTCGTGACCTGGATGCTCTTCTGGATGGCCAGGAACGCCGGT
>JARIBG010000171.1 GCA_029257465.1 Arthrobacter sp.
CGAGGCGTGCACCGGACGCCAGGACTACGACGGCGGCGACGTCCTCCCCGCCGCCGTCCCGGGGCAGCCCCACGACGGCGGCGTCGGCGACGCTGGGATGGGCCAGCAGGGACCTCTCCACCTCGGAGGGTGCCACGTTGAAGCCGCCGGTGATGATGAGTTCCTTGATGCGGTCCACGATGGTGATGAAGTGATCCTCGTCCATCCGGACGATGTCCCCGGTGCGGCACCAGCCGTCGTCGAGCAGGGCGGCCCGGGTCTCCTCAGGCCTGCGCCAGTACCCCTGGAACACCTGGGGTCCGCGGACCAGCAGCTCCCCGGTCTGACCGGGGGCGAGATCGACGTCGGGGGCCTCGGGGTCCACGATCCGCACGTCCGTTCCGGGGAACGGGACACCGACCGTGCCGGGGCGCCTCGTGGGGCCGATCGGGTTGCCGGCCACGATCGGGGAGGTCTCCGTGAGCCCGTACCCCTCGATCAGGTAGCCGCCCGTGGCTGCCTCCCAGGTCTCGACCGTCGACTGCGGCAGATTCATGGCGCCGGAGATCGCGAAGCGGATGCTGCTCAGGTCCGCCCCACGCTCGGCGGCAGCGGCGGCGAGGCGATCGTAGATGGGAGGCACGGCCGGCAAAAAGGTGGGCGGGCTCTTCTTTGCGGCGTCGAGGACCATCCCGGTGTCGAAGCGGGGGAAGAGGACGAGCTTCGCGCCGATACTCACCGCGAAGGTGAGGCAGAGGGTGAGTCCATAGGCGTGGAACATGGGCAGCACGGCGTAGACCGTCTCACGCCCGGCAGCGAGCCCGGGCACCCAGGCCCTGCCCTGCGCGGCGTTGGCGAGCAGATTCCGGTGCGTGAGGATTGCACCCTTCGGAACGCCGGTGGTACCGCTCGTGT
The DNA here is from genome assembly GCA_029257465.1 of Arthrobacter sp. Classification (GTDB taxonomy): domain Bacteria; phylum Actinomycetota; class Actinomycetes; order Actinomycetales; family Micrococcaceae; genus Arthrobacter_D. Next base: position 895 of record JARIBG010000171.1, read on the forward strand.
ACTGCAATACCGCCGTGTCGTTCGCGGCCGGGCGTGCATGCTCCTTCGGCAGGGGCCGGTTCCGGAGCAGCTCCTTCCAGGTGACGAGCGCCCGCGAACCCGTGAGCCTGTCCGTCGTCGTCAGCGCTGACCTGGCCTCGCGCGCACGCCCGAGGGGCAGCTTGAGGGCGGCGCGGCGGGAGACCGGCATGGCGCCGATGAGATCCACCGCCACCACCGTGGTCACGGCGATGTCCGCGGGCAGTCGCTGGATGCGCGCCGCCACCCGGTCCCAGACGATCGCGAGCGTGGCGCCGTGGTCCTCGAACTGGTGCCGGAGCTCCCGGTCGGTGTACAGCGGGTTGTGCTCGACGACGATCGCCCCGAGGCGGAGCACGGCGTAGAAGGCGATGATGTGCTGGGGGCAGTTCGGCAGGACGAGGGCCACGCGGTCGCCGGCGGTGACGCCGAGTGACTTCAGCCCGGCCGCGGCTCGGGCCACCGCACTGCCCAGCTCCCGGTAGCTCGTCGTCGCCCCGAAGAACTCGAGCGCCGTCGTCCCGGCATAGGTCCTGACCGACGCGTCGAGCACATCGGTGAGTGTTCCCTCGGGCACCTCGAAGGTCGTGGGCACCCCGGGGGCGTAGTTCGCAAGCCACGGTCGCGTCGCCAGATCCATAAGCCTGTTTCCTCTTGTCCGTTCGACTGTAACGCGGGCCGAGGAGTTACGTTACCGGACCCCGCGACGCCGGTGGGTCGCGCCGCAGGCCGGTGGCTCAGAACCTCCGGTACGCTGGAGGGTCGTGACACCCCCTGAGCAGCCTCCTACGCGCGACGACGTCCGCCGCTGGCGTCAGCATCTGGCCGACGAGCGCGCGGAAGCGGCGATCTATCGCGAGCTGGCACGACGCCGGAGCGGCGAGGAGCGCGAGATCCTCCTCGGCCTCGCCGAGGCCGAGGGGCGTCATGAGGCGCACTGGCTCGGGCTCCTCGGAGAGCACGCGGGGCGACCGCTGCGACCCTCTCTGCGTAACCGCGTGCTGGGCTGGTTCGCCCGCCGCTTCGGCTCCGTCTTCGTCCTTGCCCTGGCCCAGCGGGCCGAGGGCCGCTCCCCGTACGCGGCGGATCCCTCCGCGACGAACGCCATGGCAGCGGACGAACAGATCCACGAGGAGGTGGTGCGGGCCCTGGCCACCCGAGGACGCACCAGACTGTCCGGTAACTTCCGGGCGGCCGTGTTCGGGGCCAACGACGGTCTGGTCAGTAATCTCGCGCTCGTCATCGGCATCGGGGCAACAGGTGTCTCCAGCGCGTTCGTCCTCTTCAGCGGACTCGCCGGCCTGCTCGCCGGGGCCCTGTCGATGGGCGCAGGCGAGTACGTCTCCGTGCGGTCCCAGCGCGAGCTGCTCTCGGCGTCCAGGCCCACGCAGATCACGCTGACCGCCGCGAAGCAACTGGACCTCGCGGCGAACGAACTCGTGCTGGTCTACCGGGCCCGCGGCATGACACCTGCAGCAGCGGAGCATCGGGCCGCGGAGCGGCTGGGCGTGGTGGACTGCGACTGCGACCCGAGCTTCTCGCTGCGGCCGGAGGAGGCTCTTCCCGATCAGTACGAGAGCGTCGGGACCGGCCTCGGTGCCGCGGCGTCCAGCTTCTGCTTCTTCGCCGCGGGCGCGATCATCCCCGTGCTCCCCTACCTCCTGGGGCTCGAGGGCACCGCTGCAGTGATCCTCGCGTGCGTCCTGGTGGGATTGGCGCTGCTGGCCACGGGCGGCGTCGTCGCACTCCTGTCCGGAGCGTCACCGCTGCGCTTGGCACTGCGCCAGCTGGCCATCGGGTTGGGCGCGGCCGCCGTGACCTACCTACTCGGCCTGGCCTTCGGCACCACCGTCGCCTAGCATCGCGCTCGCGGCTCAGGCCCGGCGCTGCTCCTGCAGCACGTAGTCCTCGAGCTTCTCGAGCGTGGCCTCGATGCTTGCCGGGTGACGGCGGGTGAAGCCGGCGAGCCGGAAGACGATCTTCCAGGGCACCGCCCTGCCGTCCCATTCCTCGCGCACAAGCGTGGAGCCGCCGCGGGGTTCGAGGGTGTAGCGCCACACGTGCGCGGAGAAGTGCCGCCAGGCGATGCGGCGTCCCTCCTCGAACTCGATCACCCGGTTGAGGATCCGGTACGGGGCCCTGATGCGCATCTCCATGCCGAAGCGCGCTCCGGGCGAGAGTCGCTCGGGCCCATTGGGTTGTTCGCCCCGCACCGTCCCGGACCCGTCGATCACACTGTGCAGGGCCGGCCGGGCGAGCACCTCGAAGATCTGCTCGGCAGGTGCGTCGATGACGCGCTCGCGTGAGATGAGATATTTCTGGTCCGTGCCGGTAGGAGATGTCATCCCCTCATTGTCCACGGTCATCTCCCACGGTTCGGAACCCACAGTCCGGCACCTGCGCTCAGGGCCTGAGCAGTACCTTGATGGCTCGGCGCTCGTCCATCGCCTTGTAGGCCTCGGGCGCCTCCTCCAGGGGCATCACGACGTCGAACACCCGTCCCGGATCGATCGTCCCGTCGAGGACGTCCTTCAACAGTTCGGGGATGTAGGTGTGGGCCGGCGCCATCCCGCCGCCCACGGTGATGTTCTTGGCGAAGA
>JARIBG010000085.1 GCA_029257465.1 Arthrobacter sp.
TCGTCTACGGGCCGCTCCTGGCAGGGGCGACCACCGTGCTGTACGAGGGGAAGCCCGTGGGCACGCCCGACGCCGGCGCGTTCGGGCGGTTGATCGAACAGCACAGGGTCAAGGCCCTCTTCACGGCACCGACCGCGCTGCGCGCCGTGCGCCGCGTGGATCCCGAGGCGGCGCTGATCCGCAGCTACGACCTCTCCTCCCTGACCACGCTGTTCTCCGCCGGGGAGCGCCTGGACACGGGTACCTCGTCGTGGATCGCCGACGTGCTCGGTGTGCCCGTGGTGGACAACTGGTGGCAGACCGAGACCGGCTGGCCCATCTGCGCCAGTCCACGCGGACTGGCCGATCTGCCGCTCAAGCCCGGCTCGCCCTCCCTGCCTTCGCCGGGGTTCGACGTCCGCATCCTCGACCACGACGGGACTCCCGTACCTGCCGGGATGGAGGGGAGCATCGCGCTGCGGCTCCCGCTGCCACCGGGCACGCTCACCACGCTGTGGGGAAGCGATGACAGGTACAGGGACTCCTATCTCAGCGCCTTCGAGGGCTACTACACCAGCGGCGACTCGGGCTATGTGGACGACGACGGCTACGTCTTCGTGATGGGCAGGACGGACGACGTCATCAACGTCGCCGGGCACCGGCTCTCGACCGGGGCCATCGAGCAGGTGCTCGCCCAGCACCCGGCGGTGGCCGAGTGCGCGGTGCTCGGTCTGCAGGATCCGCTGAAGGGCCAGCGGGCCAGCGGGTACGTCGTCCTGAAGTCGGGGATGGCCCCCGATCCGGAAACACTCACCGCGGAACTCGTGCAGCTGGTCCGCACCACCATCGGTCCCGTTGCCGACTTCCGGTCCGTCGTCGTGGTCGAGGCGCTGCCCAAGACCCGCTCGGGGAAGATCCTGCGCAAGACCATGCGGCAGATGGCCGCCGGGGAGCCGCTCGTGGTGCCGTCCACCATCGAGGACCCGTCGGTCCTCGAGGCCCTCGAGCCGCTGCTGCGGCCCGGATCCGCCGTGTGATCCGCTGTAGGCGTCCTGGCCCGGTGCGGCAGATCGCAGGGTATCGGGCACGCCCTCGACCTCAGGCTGAGGTTCAAGGCTCGCCGGCGACCTCGGCCCCTCACAACGCCCCCGACTTCGCGGGCGCCGTCGCAGGCGTTGTACCGTTGACCCTGAGAACAGCCGCGCGCCTCCGACAGATCGGGCGGCCCGCACCGATCCTGATGGAAGCGTGGACAAATTCGTGAGTAGTGAACAGGGTTCCACAACTCTGCCCGGCGAGGCGGATGCGGAACTGGGCCCTACCGGCCGCCCCATGACGGACTTCCCTGAGCCGACGACGCTTCACTCGCACGGCCCGGCGAGGGTCATCGCCATGGTGAACCAGAAGGGCGGGGTGGGCAAGACCACCTCGACGATCAATCTCGGCGCCGCGCTCGCCGAAGCGGGCAGGAAGGTCCTCCTCGTCGATTTCGATCCGCAGGGCGCCCTGTCCGCGGGGCTCGGTACCAATCCCCATGAGCTCGTCGTGACGGTGTACAACGTCCTCATGGACCGCAAGGTCTCCATAGAGGACGCGATCCAGCACACGGCGGTCGAGAACGTCGATCTGCTGCCGGCCAACATCGATCTCTCCGCGGCCGAGGTGCAGCTCGTGAACGAGGTGGCACGCGAGCAGGTCCTCGACCGCGCACTGCGCAGGGTCGCGGACGACTACGACGTCATCCTCATCGACTGCCAGCCCTCCCTCGGTCTGCTCACGGTCAACGCACTCACCGCGGCTCACGGCGTCATCATCCCGCTGATCTGCGAGTTCTTCGCCCTGCGCGCGGTGGCGCTGCTGGTGGAGACCATCGAGAAGGTGCAGGACCGCCTGAACCCGCGGCTCCAGATCGACGGGGTCCTGGCCACCATGTACGACGCGCGGACGCTCCACAGCCGCGAGGTCATCGCGCGTCTGGTCGAGGCGTTCGGCGACAAGGTCTTCGAGACGGTGATCAAGCGCACCATCAAGTTCGCCGATGCCACGGTCGCTGCGGAGCCCATCACCTCCTACGCCGCCAACCACAGCGGCGCCGACGCCTACCGGCAGCTCGCGAAGGAGCTCATCAGCCGGGGTGGAGCACCCTAGTGCAGTCCGACGTCGGGCTCCGCTAGATGGCACCCGGCAGATCAAGGCGCACTGTGCGGCTCCCCGCTGATCGGAGAGTGATCCGATGACCCCTACCGGGACGAGCATGCGTGACGCGCAGCACGGGTCCGCTCCGGAACCGGCGGCTACGGCGTCGGTGTTCGCGGTGCAGCTCACCAACTTCAGCGGACCCTTCGATCTGCTGCTCACGCTGATCTCGCGCCGTGAACTCGATATCACGGAGATCGCGCTCGCTGAGGTCACCGACGAGTTCATCGCGCACATCCGGCGGATCCAGGCCGCCGAAGGGCAGTGGAAGCTGGACGAGGCGAGCGAGTTCCTCGTCGTGGCCGCCACCCTGCTCGATCTGAAGGCCGCGAGACTGCTGCCGGCCGGGACCGGCGCCGTCGAGGACGAGGCGGACATCGCACTGCTCGAGGCCAGGGACCTCCTGTTCGCCCGGCTCCTGCAGTACCGGGCGTTCAAGGACATGGCACGCGAGCTGTTCCATCGGTTCGAGGAGGAAGCCGGCAGACACCCGCGCGATGTCCCGCCGGGTCCCGAGATCACCGGTGTGCTGCCCGACCTGCGCTGGACCTCCACTCCTGAGGAGTTCGCCGCGCTGGCGGTCCGGGTCTTCGCTCCCCGCGTGGATCAGCCGATCGAGGTGGAGCTGGGCCATCTGGTATCACCTCTGGTCAGTGTCAGTGAGCAGTCGGACCTGGTGAAGGACCTCCTGCGGGCGCGTGGACCGCTGACCTTCCGGCAGCTCACGGAGGACGCGGAGGCGCCGGGGGTGCTGGTGGCACGGTTCCTCGCGCTGCTCGAGCTGTTCCGGGACGGTGCCGTCTCCTTCGAGCAGGCTGCACCCCTGGGTGAACTCCTGGTGCTGTGGAGCGCAGGCGATGACTGAGGCGCTCGAGGACCTCCCCGGCGGCATCAAGGGAGCCATCGAGGCGATCCTGATGGTGGCGGAGCGGCCCGTGACGGAGGTTCAGCTCGCCCTCGTGCTGGAGCGGCCCGAGGACCTGGTGCAGCGCGTCCTCGTGGAACTCCAGCGTGAGTACGACGGCTATACTGGTAGCGGCTCGCCGTTGACCGATCCGATCGATCCAATGGCTGCGCGCGGGTTCGAACTCCGACGTATCGCCGGAGGGTGGCGCATTTTCTCCCGGAAGCATTTCTCCGCCGTCGTCGCCGACTTCGTTCTCGATGGCAGGTCCTCGCGGCTCTCGCAGGCGGCACTCGAGACTCTGGCTGTCATCGCCTACCGTCAGCCCGTATCCCGCGCGAGGGTCTCGGCCATCCGCGGCGTTGCCGTCGACTCCGTGGTGCGGACGCTGGTGCAGCGGGGGTTGGTGGTCGAGCAGGAGACCGATCCGGCGACGGGCGCGACTCTCTACGGGACCACGTCCCTGTTCCTGGAGAGACTGGGTCTGGGTAGCGTCGATGAACTGCCGCGGATCGCACCCCACCTCCCAGGCATCGAGAGCCTGGGGGAGTACGACGACACGACGTTCTGAGCATGACCGACACGAAGGATTTTCCCCATGACACAGCAGCCAGGATCCGGTTCCGGCCGCAGGACGCCGCGCAGCGGCGGGTCGTCCGGACGTCCGTCCGACGGTGACCGCCGTACGCCGTCCTCCCGTGGAGGTGCCGAGCGCGGCGGCTCGGGGAGAGGCGGAGCTCAGCGTAGCGGCTCCGGATTCTCCCCGGGCGGTCGCTCGGGTGAGGGGCGCCCGGAGCGCGGGCGCTCCAGCGAGGGTCGCTCCGGCGAGGGCCGTCCGGACGGTAATCGCTCCGCCGGTAATCGCGCCGCCGGTGGTCGGTCAGGCGGTGGCCGCGAGGGCGGCCGTACTGGCGAGGGCCGTCCCGAGCGCAGCCGCTCCGGTGAGGGTCGCCCGTCACAGAAGCCGTTCCAGGAGCGTACCCGCGACAGCGGGCGTTCAGCGGCGGGCCGCCCGGGCGCTGCAGGCGGAGGCGATCGTCGCGAGTCCGCCGAGGGCCGCGCACGTTCGGCGTCCGGACGACCGTCGTCGGGGACGCCGTCGAGCCGCTTCGGGACCAGGGCGGGGAGTGCATCCGGTGGCAGGCCCGGCCGTCCTGGCGGCGCCGCGTCCTCCGGACGGCAGAAGCCGATCGGTGACAGGGCCTTCGGCCGGGAGCGTTTCGGCCAGAATCTCGGCCCGGTGCGTTCGGCGAAGCCCAAGCGCGCAAGCCGACCAGCGGACGAGATCGACGTCCACAATCCCGAGGGCGTGCGGCTGCAGAAGGTCATGGCACTGGCCGGTGTCGCTTCCCGCAGGGTCTGCGAGGAGATGATCCTCGACGGCCGTGTGGAGGTGGACGGCACGGTGGTGACCGAGCTCGGCGTGCGCGTGGATCCGGAGCAGGTGGCCGTCCACGTGGACGGTATCCGGCTCCAGCTCAACGATCACCTGAAGTACTACGTCTTCAACAAGCCGCGCGGCGTTGTCTCCACCATGGACGACCCCGAGGGCCGGCGCTCCATCAGCGATTTTTTGAAGAACAGGGACAAGAGCGAGCGCCTGTTCCATGTGGGCCGCCTCGACGCCGAGACCGAGGGTCTGCTGCTGCTGACCAATGACGGCGAGCTGACCAACCGGTTGACGCACCCGTCCTACGAGGTACCCAAGACCTACCTCGTGCAGGTCCGCGGCCCGATGGCCCAGGGTATCGGTGCGCAGATGAAGGAGGGCATCGAGCTCGAGGACGGCCTCGCGCAGGTCGACTCCTTCAAGCTCGTCGATTCCACGCCCGGGCACGTCCTCGTCGAGGTCATCCTGCACTCGGGCCGCAATCGTGTGGTCCGGCGCCTGTTCGACGCCGTCGGGCACCCCGTGGAGCGCCTCGTCCGTACCCAGGTGGGACCCATCCGGGTGGGCGACCAGCGCCAGGGCAGCATCCGCGTGCTCGGACGCCAGGAGGTCGGGCACCTCATGGCATCGGTGGGCCTCTAGCCCATGGACGCGCGCACGGAGCAGGGAACGCATCTCATCGGCCCCGTCCTGATCGTGGGGGCGGGACTGCTGGGAGCCAGTATCGGCCTGGGTCTGCGGAACCGCGGGCTCGACGTCGTCCTGTCCGACAGTTCCCCCTCGACCGAGGCCGTGGCGCGTGACATCGGCGCGGGCCGGCTCCTCGCGGATGCCGTGGGGGACGGGGAGCAGCTGAGCCCGGAGCTCGTCGTCGTGGCCACACCACCGGACGTCACGGCCCGGACTGTCGCCGAGGCGCTCCTGGCCTACCCGGACGCCGTCGTCGTCGACATCTGCAGCGTGAAGGAAGCCATCCTCGGTGATCTCACGGAGATACCCGGCGTCGCCGCGTCGCTGGACCGCTATGTGGGAACGCATCCCATGGCCGGCCGCGAGAAGTCCGGACCGGTCGCTGCGCGCGCGGAACTGTTCACCGGGGCCCCGTGGGTGCTCTGCGCCCACACCATGAGTGCGCCGGACGCCGTCCTGCGGGCCGAATCGCTCGCCGTCGACCTCGGGGCAGTACCGGCCCGCATGAGCGTCGAGGAACACGACGAGGCCGTGGCCCTGATCTCTCATCTGCCACAGGTGGTCTCCTCGCTCGTGGCGACCAGGCTGCAGGACTCACCCGTGCAGGCCCTGTCGCTGGCCGGGAACGGACTACGCGATGTGACGCGCATCGCGGCGAGCGATCCGCGCCTCTGGGTGCAGATCTTCTCCGCGAACGCCGCACGTCTCGTCGACATCCTCTACGGGGTGCGCGAGGATCTGAACCGCCTCATCGGTACGTTGGAGGAGCCCGCAGCTGACGGGGCACGGCTCGACATGGCCCAGCTGATCTCGGAGGGCAATGCCGGCCAGGCACGCGTGCCCGGCAAGCACGGTGCCCCGCCCGATTCCTTCGCGCGCCTCACGGTGCTCGTGGACGACGTGCCCGGCCAGATCGCGAAGCTGCTCACGGAGATCGGCGGGACCGGCATCAACGTGGAGGACTTCCGCCTCGAGCATTCCCCCGGGCGCCAGGTGGGCCTGGCCGAACTCTCGGTGCTGCCGGGCAAGCGCCACGAATTGACGGAGTCCCTGACACAGCGGGGCTGGAAGGTAGTGCAGTGACCCCTACATCCCTGAATACATCAGAACCCGCAACCACCCCCGACCCGTACGCCGGCTTCCGCGTCGGCAAGTCGCTCGTCGTCGCGATCGACGGTCCGTCCGGATCCGGGAAGTCGAGCGTCAGCCGGGAAGTGGCCCGCCGCCTCCGGGCGGCCTACCTGGACACCGGTGCCATGTACCGGGCGGTCACGCTCCACTGCATGCGGACCGGCGTGGAGCTGACGGACAGCCCTGCCGTCGAGGCAGCCACGCGCACCATCGACCTGGTCATCAGCACCAGCCCCGACCGCGAGTCGGTGCTGATCGCCGGCACTGATGTCACCTCCGCCATCCGGGAACCCGAGGTGTCCTCGGCAGTGAGTGCCGTCGCCACGACCATGGGCGCGCGG
>JARIBG010000025.1 GCA_029257465.1 Arthrobacter sp.
CCGCTCTTCCTCGAGTGTTCTGCCTCGTTGATCGATACCCGATCAGACACAGGTGCACGTCCCGGAACCCCTCCGGTCTGCTCACACTAGAGGACTTCAGGCCGACTGCACTACGTTGAGAGAGTGAGAGTAGATATTGTGACCAAGGAGTTCCCGCCCGAGATCTACGGCGGAGCAGGAGTGCATGTCGCCGAACTGAGCCGTGTCCTCGCGGCCCAGGTTCAGCTCCGGGTTCATGCCTTCGGAGCACCCCGGCCGGAGGACTACCACGGAGCCTCCGTGCTGTCCTACGGGGTGCCGGAGGGACTCACCGGGGCCAATGCCGCTGTTCAGACGCTCGGTACGGATCTCGAGATGCTCGAGGGGATCGGTGGCGCCGATCTTGTCCACTCCCATACCTGGTACGCCAACATGGCCGGTCATCTCGCCGGCCTGCTGCACGGTATCCCGCATGTCCTCAGCGCCCACAGCCTCGAGCCGCTGCGCCCCTGGAAGGCCGAGCAGCTCGGTGGTGGGTACGCGCTCTCGTCCTGGGTCGAGAAGACCTCCTACGAGGCGGCTGCGGCTGTGATCGCGGTGTCCGCCGGGATGCGCTCCGACATCCTCCGCAGCTACCCCGACGTCGATCCCGGCAAGGTGCACGTGGTCCACAACGGGATCGACGTGGCACAGTGGACGCGCGACGAGGACGACGACGTCCTCCGGGCGCACGGGATAGACCCACATCGGCCGAGCGTGGTCTTCGTGGGCCGGAACACGCGGCAGAAGGGTGTGCCGTATCTGCTCCGGGCTGCAGCGCAGCTGTCCTCCAACGTCCAGCTCGTGCTGTGTCTCGGCGCCGCGGACACGCCAGCACTGGCGGCCGAGACGCAGAAACTCATCGACGAGCTCCGGCGCGCACGGGGCTCGGTGGTCCTCATCGAGCAGATGCTGCCACGGCGCGAGGTCGTCCAGATCCTCAGCCACGCGACCGTCTTCGCCTGCCCGTCTATCTACGAGCCCCTGGGGATCGTGAATCTCGAGGCGATGGCCTGCGGGGCCGCCGTCGTCGCCTCCGCCACCGGCGGCATCCCGGAGGTCGTCGACGACGGCGTCACCGGTACCCTGGTGCCGCTCGAGCAGGTCCAGGACGGTACAGGGACACCGCTGGACCCGGAGCGTTTCGTGGCAGACTTCGCCGCCGCCCTCGTCGCCCTGGTCGAGGACCCGGCCAGGGCACGCGTCATGGGTGCTGCCGGGCGTGCCCGCGCCGAGCAGCACTTCGACTGGGGCTCGATCGCCGCCGAGACGCTCGAGGTCTACCGCGGCGTCCTGTAGGCATTGGCTGCAGCTGGAGATCTCAGAGGTGGAGTGAGACGCCAATTGCCCTGATCGCCCTGATCGGGTGCTGATCGTCGGCAGCGGGATCACGGGCGAGCAGGATGCATGACCGATCCCACTCTTCGCGGCTCAGCCCTGGGATCCGGGCGTCAAACGTGGGATCGGGGCGTCGCTCGGGGCAGAAGGCCCTCTCGATCCCACTCCTCGTGCGCCAATGGTGGGTACCAGCGGTCTTTCCCACGCCAGATCCCTGAACAGTGGGATCGACGGACCAGCCCCTGCAGCACCACGATCCGCCCCTGCACCTCGGACGGCGAAGCCGTACGGGAGGGCCGACGTCGGGCAAAGTCATGTCAGCCGGTCGATCGCATTCATGCCGGATGAACGGTGGGCAGGACGGAGGATCACGGTCGGAGGTTCCCCCGATCCCGCCCTTCGAGCCTGAACGGTGGGATCGGGGGCGTCATCCGAGCCAACCCCCACCTTCGATCCCACTGCTGAGACCTGACATACGGGAACAACCGGTCGTTCCCACCGGAGAGCCCCGAAGGATGGGATTGACGATCCGCCGGCGCGCTCACCGCACGCTGTGCCCCTGAGGAACCTGACGCCCTCGTCTCCCGCCACCCTCGCGATCCGCTAGCTCCCGGCGCGAGCAGCTTCCCCGGCCTTCTTCTCCCGGGCCGCGCGGGCGAGCAGGGTCTTCTCGTCGATGGGTGCGTCTCCGCTGGCACGACGACGTCGGATGTAGGCGGCTGCTTCTTCCTGGCGCTCCTGCTCCGCTCCGCCGGCCACGGCCGAACGCAGGTGCTCCTGGCCGTAGCCGAAGGCCTCCACGAGATCGAGCGCGTGCGGGCGGATCTTCGTCAGCAGTCGGTTGATGTAACCGTCGAGGGTACGCGCACGCTGTGAGGACAGCCTGCCGTTCATGAGGAACCAGGCCAGGTCCTTCTCGATCAGGCACAGCCCGAACAGATCACGCAGGCGTGTGAGGATCTCCTTGGTCCCGGGATCCTGGATCCGCTGCAGTCCGCGCGAGAACGCCTCCCACTGGAGGAGTTCGGCGTGTGCGTGGGCCACGTCGATCAGCTCGTTCTGGTGCGCGTTGAACAGGGCTGCGGACTTCTCCTGCGACATACCCTTCGCCCCGCGCAGGACGGCGGCGAGATCGGCCACGCGCGCCTGGACGCGGTCCGACAGGAGTTCGCGCTGGGTATCCTCGTCCCGCAGTGCTTTCGCGGACTTCCGCTCCGAGCCCGAGTCCGCCACGCTCTGTGCCACCCGGCGCAATCCGGAGCGGTGCAGGGTCTTCTCCGCGGCCTGCGAGACGGCGTAACGCGCCAGCACACCGAAGTCCACACCCTTGAACTCCTTGGCGTAGTCCGTCAGCAGGCGCTTGGCGACCAGCTGGAGAAGGATGGTGTTGTCGCCCTCGAAGGTCACGTACACGTCGAGGTCGGCGCGCAGTGAGGCGAAGCGGTTCTCGATCAGGAAGCCCTGGCCCCCGGTGGCTTCGCGGCACTCCTGCAGGGTGTCCAGCGCCAGCCAGGTACTCAGGGGTTTCAGGGCCGCGGCGAGGGTCTCGAGATCCTGGCGGTCCTCGTCGGTGTCGTGTCTGCCCGAGAAGACGTCGTCGAACTTCTCGAGCAGCTCCTCGTGGGCGAACGACGCCGCATAGGTCGCCGCGAGACGCGGCAGCAGGCGCCGCTGGTGGCGCTGATAGTCCATCAGCACCTCTTCGGTGAGATTCGAGGAGCCGTTGAACTGACGCCGCTGGGTGGAGTAGGTGATCGCCGCGGTGAGGGCGAGCTTGCTCGCCGCGACGGCTGCACCGTCAAGGGAGACACGGCCCTGCACCAGGGTGCCGAGCATCGTGAAGAAGCGCCGCCCCGGGGAGGCGATAGGCGAGGTGTAGCTGCCGTCCGCGGCGACGTCGCCGTACCGGTTGAGCAGATTCGTGCGGGGTACCCGGACGCCGTCGAAGTGCAGGCGCCCGTTGTCGATGCCGTTCAGCCCACCCTTGATGCCGTCGTCCTCCCCGCCCACACCGGGCTTGAAGGATCCGTCCTCCTCACGCAACTCGACATACAGCCCGTGGACGCCATGGTTGACGCCGTTGGTGATGAGCTGGGCGAAGACGACGGCGGCCCGCCCGTCGATGGCGCCGTTGCCGATGTAGTCCTTCCAGGCTGCGCGGAAGGGCGTGTCGATGACGAACTCGTCCGACGCGGGATCGAAGGTGGCCGTGGTGGCGATGCTCGCCACGTCGCTGCCGTGACCGGTCTCGGTCATGGCGAAGCAGCCGGGGATCTCCATGGACAGGATGCCCGGGAGCCAGGCTTCGTGGTGCTTCTCGGTGCCCAGGTGCAGTACCGCGGATCCGAAGAGTCCCCACTGCACACCGGCCTTGATCTGCACCGACGGGTCACCGATGACGAGCTCCTCGAAGCCGGCCACGTTCCCGCCGTGGTTGTCCTCGCCGCCGAACGCGGCAGGGAACGCGCGGTGAACGGCCTTGTTCTCCACGAGGTAGTGCAGCTGGCCGGAACAGCGCAGGCGGTGGTCCCGATGGGTGAGTCCCTCGATCTTGTGCATCTCGGGACGTCCGGCCAGTTCCCGGGCCGTGCGGCGGATGTCGGCCCATCTGCCCAGGAGCAGCTCGCCGAGTTCCGCCGTATCGATGGTGGCCTGGTCGTCGTCCGTGATGTCGACGGTCGTGGGAATCTGCTGAGGCGTGGAGACGGTCTGCGTCATGGCGTGTCCTTTGCTTGTGCGCGCGTGGGAGGAAGTGTGGGAGAGGGCAGAGCTGCTGTCGATGTCGGGGTCCGCTCGGGGCTGATGCCATCGAAGAGCCACCCGGTGATATGGCGGGCCAGCTGTTCCTCGGTCGGCTTGTCGGGCCCGGCCGGTGCGGAGAGCCACTGCTCTCCGACGGCCCGCACCATACCGATCGCTGCGGTGGGCCAGTACTCGGGGGCGGCGTCGTCGGGGCCGGCGGAGCGTTCGGGGGAGAGCAGGAAGGTTCGCATGGGACGGGAGATCATCGCAGTGATGGCGGCGAGGAAATGCGCGAGCGTGTCGTCGCTGCTTCCGCTGGCCGCGCTCGACTCGGCGATCCCGACGCGGGTGACGAAGGCGTACACGTTCGGGGAGGTCTGGGCCATCTGCAGATACGCCAGCACCATCGAGTGGAAACCCTCCCGCGGACCGGTCGCTGCCTTCGCGGCACCGAGCACCTTCTGCTGCATCTGGGCGATCACCACCTCTGCAACAGCCCGCTGCAGCCCGGTCTTGTCACCGAAGTACCGGTAGTAGACCGACTTCGACGTATCCGCCGTGGCCGCGATGTCCTCCATGGATGCGCCCGGGCCGATCACATCGATGGCGCGCCTGGCCGTCTTGATGAGCTCCCTGCGACGCGCGGTGCGATGCTCCGTCCAGCGGCTGGAGCGGCCGTCGGGAACAAGCGACGCGCGAGCGTCCGTCGATGCGGGAGGACCGGTGAGGATTGGACCCAACTTCATGATACCTAGCGTATCAGCTACGATTGGTATCGATAACTCACCCCTCTCATCAGGAGTCCCTCATGGCAGATCAGGCCCAGGCGCCGACCACCGCCCGCTCACCCCGCACAGCCGTGGTCATCGGCGGGAATCGCATCCCCTTCGCCAGGACCGGCGGCGCCTATGCATACGCATCCAACCAGGACATGCTCATCGCTGCACTGGACGGTCTCGTGGCCCGTTTCGGCCTGCAGGGCGAGCGCATCGGTGAAGTGGCGGCGGGTGCCGTCCTGAAGCATTCCCGCGACTTCAACCTGACGCGCGAAGCTGTCCTCGGATCCGCGCTGTCGCCGGAGACGCCCGCCTACGATCTGCAGCAGGCCTGCGCCACCGGGATCGAGACGGTCGTGGGGCTCTCGAACAAGATCAAGCTCGGACAGATCGAGTCCGGCATCGCGGGGGGTGTGGACTCCGCGTCCGACGCCCCGATCGCCGTGAGCGAGGGCCTGCGCCGTGTGCTGCTGGACCTGTCGCGCGCCAAGTCGACCCAGCAGAAGATTCGCATCCTGAGCACTTTGCGACCGAAGGATCTCTCCCCGAGCGTGCCGGGAACGGGCGAACCCCGCACGGGCCTGTCCATGGGTGAGCACCAGGCGATCACGACGGCGGCGTGGCAGATCACGCGGGAGGCCCAGGACCAACTGGCGTACCAGAGCCACCGAAATCTCGCTGCAGCCTACGAGCGCGGTTTCTTCGACGATCTGATGACCCCCTACCGGGGGCTCGTGAAGGACGCCAATCTCCGTCCGGATACGTCGATGGAAAAGCTTGCGAAGCTCAAGCCGGTGTTCGGCACTTCGCTCGAGACGCCGGCCACCATGACGGCGGGCAACTCGACGCCGCTGACCGATGGCGCCGCCGTCGTCCTGCTCGGCAGCGAGGAATACGCCACGAGCCACAACCTGCCCATGCTCGCGAACATCGTCGACGCCGAAGCGGCGGCCGTGGACTTCGTCACCGGAGAGGAGGGACTGCTCATGGCCCCGGTCCATGCGATGCCCCGCCTGCTGGCACGCAACGGCTTCACCTTCGACGATTTCGACTTCTTCGAGATCCACGAGGCCTTCGCCGGGACCGTCCTGGGATCGTTGGCCGCCTGGGAGGACGAGGACTACTGCAAGCGCGTCCTCGGGCTGGACGGAGCTCTCGGGACCATCGACAGGACCAAGCTCAATGTCAACGGCTCCTCCCTGGCCGTCGGTCATCCGTTCGCTGCGACCGGCGGGCGCATCGTCGCATCCCTCGCCAAGACGCTCTCCGAGAAGGGTGGCCGCGGGCTCATCTCCGTTTGTGCCGCAGGCGGCCTGGGCGTCGTCGCGATCCTCGAGGCGAGGAAGTGATGACGGACAGGTACGTGGACCTCGTCAACACGCCGCTGCCGGGGAAGCTCGCCAAGGCCCTCGGACTGCCGCGTCCGTCCGTGCTGCGGCGCTACACCCCGGGTGAGCCCGTGGCCACGCATCCCGTCCTCGTGGCCGGATCCGGAGCCGGGGCGGACGCGCTCGCGGAGGTCATCCTCGGCTGGGACGTCGAGGTCCGGCGCCACGTGCTGTCCGGGGAGAAACTCAGCGCCGTCGTCGTCGTGCTCGACGCCGCAGAAGCACCCGCCGATCTGTCCGCTCCGCTCCTGGAACTGGGTCAGGCCGTGAAGCAGTTGGTACCGGGTGGCCGCGTGGTCGGGATCTCCCGGGCAGCGCAGGACACGACCGATCCGGCGCAGGCCGCCGCACGGCAGGGGATCGACGGTGCGCTGCGCTCGGTGGCCCACGAGTTGCGCGGAGGTGCCACCGCCAACGGCATCGTCCTGCGGGGGGAGTCGACGACGACGGATCCCTCGACGATCGGAACACTGCGCTTCTTCCTCTCGGGCAAGAGCGCCTATGTGGACGGTCAGTTCGTCGAGGTCCACGCAGTGCCGGAGCCCAGCGTGTCCGACGTCGCGGCGGCGACCGCCGCCGAGGGTGAGGGCATTCCTGATGAGCCCCTCACGGGCAGGACGGCCGTGGTCACCGGGGCCGCCCGCGGCATCGGCGCCAAGATCGCGGAGATCCTCTCCCGCGACGGCGCCCATGTGATCGCCGTCGATGTCCCGGCGGCGGGCGAGCAGCTGGTGCAGGTGGCCAATCGGATGGGCGGAACCGCACTGCAGGTGGACATCACCGCGCCCGATGCGGGGACGCGGATCCTCGAGCATGTGGGGGAGCGCCACGGCACGCTGGACATCGTGGTGCACAACGCCGGTATCACCCGCGACAAGCTGCTCGCCAACATGGACGCAGCGCGCTGGGACTCCGTGATCGCGGTCAACATCTCGTCGCAGCTGCGGATGAACGAGCAGTTCCTCGACTCACCGATCTTCTCACCGAGCGGCCGCATCATCTCTCTCGCCTCCACGAGCGGTATCGCCGGAAATCGCGGCCAGAGCAACTACGCCGCGTCCAAGGCCGGTGTCATGGGCATGGTCCGGGCGCAGGCGGCAGCGTTCGACGGCGGAGCGCGCACCATCAACGCCGTCGCGCCCGGGTTCATCGAGACCGACATGACGGCGAAGATCCCGGCCCTCAGACGTCAGGTGGCGCGTCGCCTGAGCAGCCTGCAGCAGGGCGGCCTCCCCGTGGATGTCGCCGAGACGATCGCCTTCCTGGCCTCCGACGCCGCAGCCGGTGTCAACGGTCAGGTGGTCCGGGTCTGCGGACAGAATCTGGTCGGAGCGTGAGCGAGCCGTTGTCGGGTGGGGGAGAGTTGGGTGGAACAGAGTCGGGTGGCACGACGGAGCTGGACCAGGTTCCCGGCCTGCCCGGACTCTATCGTGAGGCGATCACACTGGCGGTGCGACGCAGGATCGGCCGTTCCGGGACGCCGTCGCAACTATCGGACGCGCAGCATACGGTGCGAGGTGTCACGGCCGATCCCGCCGAGCTGACGCGCTTCCAGCACCTGCTGCGCTCGACCGTGCGGGACCAGCTCCCCTCGGCCTATCTGCACACCCTCGCGTTCCCGGTCGCGATGAGTGTCCTGGCGCGCGACGATTTCCCACTGCCCCTGCTCGGCATGGTGCATCTGAGCAACGAGGTGCACCAGAGCAGACAGGTCGGCGTCACCGAGGGACTCGACGTCGTAGCCCGGGCAGAGGATCTGCGCGCACACACCGCCGGTACCCAGGTGGATCTCGTCACGGAGATCAGCGCCGGCGGAGAGCGCGTCTGGACGGGACGCTCGGTGTATCTGGCGCGCGGCGTACGGCTCGAAGCTGCTGCAGGTGGCTCGGCCGAGCAGCGGCCCGGATCGGAGCGCCCTGCGTTCTCGCCCCCGGTGCCGACAGGTCTCTGGCGGCTCGACGCCGGGATCGGTCGCCGCTACGCCGCGGTGTCGGGGGACTGGAATCCCATCCACCTCAGTGGCCCTACGGCCAAGGTGCTCGGGATGAAGGGAGCCATCGCTCACGGCATGTATCTGGCGGCGCGGATGGTGGACCGGGCGGTCCCGGCGCCGTCGGGGGCCCTGGACTGGCGCATCGACTTCCTCGCACCGGTCCGGCTCCCGGGAACGGTGACGACGTCGTTCAGCCGGTCGAGCGAGGTCAAGGGCAGGACCGACGTCGTCGGCTGGTCGGCCACACTGCGGCGGCCCCATTTCACGGGCTGGGTGCGCTCAGGTCAGGATGCGGCCGGCTCCGAGCAGAACGGCTGATGTCACCGGACCATAGGGCTGGGGCGGGATCTAGACTGGGCTCATGACTCGATCCTCCCTCGCCGACCGCGCCGACGAGCTCGACGCGGCCGACCCGTTGGCCGCCCACCGCAAGCTCTTCCTCGATCCGGCC
The DNA here is from genome assembly GCA_029257465.1 of Arthrobacter sp. GTDB lineage: Bacteria > Actinomycetota > Actinomycetes > Actinomycetales > Micrococcaceae > Arthrobacter_D. The sequence continues at coordinate 8,707 of JARIBG010000025.1, forward strand.
GACGACTCCGTGCGGGCCTATCTTGACGGGAACTCGCTGGGACGGCCGCTCGCCGCCACTGTCGACACCCTCACCTCCTTCGTCCAGGAGCAGTGGGGAGGTCGCCTGATCCGCGGATGGGACGAAGGCTGGCTGGCCCTGCCACAGCAGATCGGGGACCAGCTCGGCCGGGTGGCACTCGGAGCCGCAGAGGGCCAGTGCGTAGTGGCTGACTCCACCAGCGTGCTGCTGTACAAGCTGGCGCGGGCCGCCGTCGCCGCACGCCCCGAGCGCTCCGAGATCGTGGTGGACCGGGACAACTTCCCGAGCGACAGGTTCATCGTCGAGGGTATCGCCCGCGAGCGCGGTCTCACGGTGCGCTGGCTGGACGTGGACTACGACGGCGGGGCCACGCCCGACGACGTCGCCGCCGTCGTCGGTCCGCAGACCGCCCTGGTGCTGCTCAGCCATGTGGCGTACCGCTCGGGCTTCATCGCCGACGTCCAGACCATCACGCAGATAGTCCACGACGCCGGTGCGCTGGTCCTCTGGGATCTCAGCCACTCCGTGGGCTCCGTCCCGGCGGAACTCGATGCCTGGGACGTCGACTACGCCACGGGGTGCAGCTACAAGTACCTCAACGGTGGACCCGGCGCCCCGGCCTGGGCCTACGTGGCCGAACGGCACCTGCCGACGCTCGAGCAGCCGATCCTGGGCTGGCTGGGCAGCGCCGACCCCTTCCGGATGGGTTCGGCCTACGAGCCGGCCGACGGCATCAGGCGCCTGGTCTCCGGCACGCCGCCGATCATGGGCATGCTGCCCATCCAGGACATGCTCTCCGTCATCGAGGGCGTCGGCATGGACGCCGTCCGCGCGAAGTCCGAGCTCCTGACGGGGTTCGCGGTCGACGCCGTCGACACGCTGCTCGAATCCCACGGTGTGGTCCTGGCCTCGCCGCGCGACGCCTCCTTGCGCGGTGGGCACATCACCATCGACCACCCCGCCTTCGCCACCATGGTGCCCGAGCTGTGGAAGGAGGGCGTCATCCCCGACTACCGCAACCCGAACGGCATCAGGCTGGGTCTCTCACCCCTGACGACGTCGTTCGGGGAGACCGCAGTCGCCGTCGAGGCGATCGCGGGCCGGCTCGAGGCATGAGGAGACTGCATCGCCCTGGTGGCAGCGCGGAGGGTAGGGCTGATTCACCATCGGCGCGCATCTCGTGTAGAGTCTCTCTCGTTGCTTTCAGCGGTTCAGGCCGCGGAAATCCACCTGCGCGGGTGGCGGAATGGCAGACGCGCTAGCTTGAGGTGCTAGTCCTCTTATTGAGGGTGGGGGTTCAAGTCCCCCTCCGCGCACAGTAAAGCCCCTAGTCAGAGCGATTTGACTAGGGGCTTTGTTGATGAAGTGGCGAAATATGTTGATGGGCGTCGTAGTATCTCGTGTCATGGCCACCACTCGGACCGCTGTCAGGGCGGATGGATCGACTCGTCACCAGGTGATCTGGCGTGAGCGGGACACCGGCAAGCAGACCTCGACGTCGTTCGATGATCCAGCATCAGCGGAGATGCTGGAACGGTTCCTGAACGACAACGGGCAGTGCTTCCGGCTGGCAGCCGAAGCCACTGCTGTCATGCACTCGAAGGCCCCGCGGGTCCGCGACGTCGTCAGGGCCCAAATTGACGGGATCACCGGCATCGAGTCCGGGACCCGGGCCCGGTACCGCAGCCTCGCCCTCAACCACATCGAGGATCCTCTCGGGTCGATCCCCGTCGACCGGCTCACCCGGGCACAAGTCCTCGCATGGTTCGAGGGCCTGCCCGTGGCGGACAAGACCCGGAAGAACATCCACGCGCTGCTCTCAGCTGCCCTCGAAACTGCCGTCCGCGAGCGCCAGGTGGGCGAGAACGTGGCCAAGGGGATCAGGGCGCCCAGGTCCGCGGTGCTGGCGCGGGAGAGCGTGTTCCTGTCCAAGGCCGACGTCGAGCTGCTCGCCGAGACGATCGACCCGCAGTACTCGACGCTGATCCGGTTCTTCGCCGCGACCGGGCTACGGTTCAGCGAGGCCACAGCGCTGCGCAGGAGGGACATCAGGAAGGACGACGGCGGCCGGTACGTGGTGCACGTGACGCGGGCGTGGAAGCTCGGCGGCGGCGGGTGGGTGATCGGTGGGCCGAAGAGCCCGAAGAGCAGGCGCACCGTATCCGTACAGCTGTCCCTCATCGGGATCCTCGACGAGCAGCTCGGGCCGCTGCGCAACGATGACCTCGTGTTCACCAACGCCTCAGGCGGGCCGCTGCGCAACAACCAGTTCCACCGCCTGTTCTGGGGGCCTGCGATCGCAGCGCTCACCGACCCCGGCGCGGACCCGCGGCTCGATCAGGCGCCCACACCCCACGACCTCCGCCACACGCACGCCAGCTGGCTCATCGCCAAAGGCGCGCCCCTGCCCGTCATCCAGGCACGACTCGGCCACGAGACCATCCAGACCACCGTCGACACCTACGGGCACCTCGCCAACGACGCCGACAGCCACGCCGCCGACCTCCTCGACTGACCACCCACCGAGGGCGCCGCGCGGTATCCTCACGCACAACCACCGGTCTCAACCAAGGGGAACCATGAAGAAGCATCTGGCAGCAATCACACTCCTCGCGCTCCTCACAACAGCGTGCAGCGGCGTGGAGAAGGACGCCTCATACGACGACGTCAACTCTCTTGCGAGAGCATACGGCGAAGCTGTCGACGTCGACTGCGCTGAAACGGACAACGACGTCGCCGACCATGGTTGGGTCTTCACCAACTGTGGGTCGAATGGGATCGTAATGCTTTTCGAGTCCGACTCGAAGCGCGACGAGATCATGCAGAAGAACCCCTTGAACGACGGCGGTCGCTGGGTACAAGGTCCGAACTGGCTTATCGAGACAACTCAATATGAGGCCGAACAGGCGCAGGAGAAGATGGGCGGCAAGCTACTCGGCGGGTAGCCTTCATCACCCCACGCGACGAAAGGGCCCCATTTCCGAAGAGGTGGGGCCCTTTGCTCGTCTACCGTGCACACCGTCCGGCGCGGCTTCCGTAGTGCCCGGAGCGGCGCACCAGCGGCGGGAAGAAGACGACCACGGACAGCCAGCCGGCGAGCGCGCCGAACGCGGTCCCGCCAGCGGCCGCGAGCCCGAGGATGCGAGCGCTGCTCATGGTGCCGTTCGCTCAGTCCGGGCGTGCCGAGGCTGACGAATGATCGGTGGCGGCCTGCTGCTCACTGGTGGCGGCGTCGGCTGTCACATTCTCGATCGGCTTGGCGCGGTGCTCGCCCGTTCCATCGGGGATCTCCGCGGTGCGCAGGCGCTCCTGTGCGGCGCCGGAAACCCCGGTGGGCTTCCACACAATCCGTAGTGGGTGCCGACGGCGACGAGGAAGACGCCCAGGGACGCGAGGAGAGCCATGCCGAAGTTGTACTCGGTTCCGGAATGCAGGGCTGCTGCGAGCTCCAGCACATTCTCATGGGGCACAGCGGACACCAGCGACCGGCTGTCGAGAAGGTCGTCCGCGCCGCGGCTGCCCGGAAGCTCATCAGCCTCGAGGACCTCATCGCCGCCCGCAGCCTCGGGTACACGAACCAGTGCGACGTCGCCGTCGAACTGCGGGTCACGCCCGCGGTCTTCCTCGATCGCATCAACGACCTCGACGAGAAGGAACGCGATGCCCTCCACATCACTGACTGACCGCGACCAGCAGATGCTCACCATGGCCGGCGCCCACTACTAACGCCAAGGCGCCAGAGAGAGCGATGTCCGGAAGCTCGTCAATACCACGCCCACCGCCTTCTACCAGCGCATCAACCAGCTCCTCGACCTCGAGGACGACATCGCCTGGAACCCACTCCTCGTGAAGCGCCTGCGAGCGCAGCGGGGAAGTGGTGGGGGTCGTCCTCGGGCGCGCACCCTGGCTGCCGCGAAAAATCACCTATAGGACGTTGCGCCGATCCTGTGGTTAAGCTTTGGGACAATTCAGGCTCAAGTAGTAGTAGGCGCCCATCCTGCGTGACATGATCAGGGAGTGTCAGCTGAACAGGATCCCGCACCCAGAGCTCAGCACCTCGCCTTCGAGGCGAAGTGGGAGCTCAACCAGTACGTCCAGCCTGCTCTGGTGAATCAAATCGCCGTGGTTCAAGGACCGAGTACACAGTTCGGGCAGGACGGGATCTACTATCTGATGCTCGGGCACGTCATGCCGCCCACCGGCGAGATCGATATGAGCGCCGACGGCGTGGCGGAGCTCTCGGTAATACCTGCCGGTCAGTTTGCGATGACAGTGGAGCGCCTTCGCGAGCTACAGAGGATTTTGAGCACGGTCATCGCTGATGTGGAAGGAGGGCAGCCAGGTGCAGACCATCACTAATCGCACGTCCGCTCTCACCACCGTGGTGATCTCGGTTCCTCTTCTGGTGGCTATGTCCGCCGTCCCGGCCAATGCTCACAACGAGGTACGGCGCTTCACTGAGTCCAGCATGGTATCGATCCGAGGAGGTACGGTGACCCCACGTTTCACCACCGGCATCGGCCAGGACTATTACGAGACCGAGGCCTGGCAGACGAACGAGCAGATCTCACTGCAAGAGCTCGCAGCAGGAGACTACGTCGACTTCGACGATCCCGAGGACCTCATCGCCTGGTTACTCGAAGACGAGTGAGCCCGAAGTACAGGGCGACGCCGCACTTTCGAAGAGTCGTCAAGAAGAAGCCTGAGCACATGCGGTCGAAGATCGCGGAGTGTATCCGCCTACTCGCCGAGAACCCTCGGGACCCCAAGCTCAACACCCACAAGATGCGTGGGCACAATGGAGTGTGGGAGGCATACGTGGACAACGACGGTAATCGGCTCACGTTTCACTATGAAGAGGACACCATCGTTCTCAGGAACAACTGCAATCACGACATGCTGTACCTCAGGCCCTGACGCCGCTTGGCGGAAAGGCTTCCGACCGTGTTGTTGACACCGTCAACATGCGAGCTGATTGTCTCGCTCGTTAGTTGCAACGCTTCTGCGCCGTTGCTGCGCCTACCTCGTAGAACGCCGGGCGTTTGGGGCTGCTAGTAGTTTTCAAGTACCCCTCCGCGCACGAACGTAAAATGACCTCCACACTGGTTTCAGATCACCAGGTGGGGGTCATTTTCATGCGGTGTGCAAACGCGGGCTCCACTACTCAGCCCGCGTCCGTCTCACGCTTCCTTCGTTCGTAGGGGAGGCTGGCCTGCGATGCGAGGAAGCCGTTGGTCCGGGACGATTGACGTATGAACCGTTCATTCCCCCTGGTCAGGACATATCCACTCGTACTCGCGACGCTCCTGGTCGCCGCAGTGGGCTTGATCCTTCTGGCCACTCCCGCGAGCGGTGCAGCGCGGTGGATCGTGGGCGCGTATGCGCTCGTGATCGCGGCGTGGGAAGCAGTGGGGATGATCCGGCAGCTCCTCAAGGGACATGCCGGGCTCGACATTCTCGCCGTGACCGCGATCACTGCGGCGGTGCTTGTAGGGGAGGCATGGGCGGCGCTCGTGGTGGTTCTGATGCTTACCGGTGGCGCGGCGCTCGAGGACTACGCCGAGAATCGGTCGAAGCGGGAACTCACCGCGCTGCTACGCAAGGCCCCGCAACACGCCACTCGTATCCTCGACGGCGTTTCACCGGACCATCCTGCCGATGCGCTCACCGAGGACGTGCCCGTCGACGACGTCGAGGTCGGCGATCTGCTGCTCGTACGGCCCGGCGCACTCGTGCCGGTGAACGCGATCCTCGTATCCGAGCATGCACTGTTCGACGAATCGTCCCTCACCGGAGAGAGCCTGCCGGTGGAACGTGCCGCCGGGGAAAAAGTGCCGAGTGGTGCGCTGAACGGACGGGTCGCACTCGTCATGCGCGCTGCTGCACGTGCCACGGACAGCGAGTACCAGCAGATCGTTCGTCTCGTCGAGCAGGCCGCAGGCAGCAAGGCGAAGGTCGTGCGGCTCGCCGACCGGTACGCGGTGCCGTTCACGGTACTCGCACTCGGGATCGCCGGGATCGCGTGGGCAGTCAGCGCTGAAGCCGTCAGATTCGCCGAGGTGCTGGTCGTGGCGACGCCCTGCCCATTACTGATCGCAGCACCGGTCGCATTCCTCGGCGGCATGAGCCGCGCTGCGAGGTTCGGCCTGATCGTGAAGGGTGGTGGCACCCTCGAACAGCTTTCGCGGGTGCGCTCGGCGGCTTTCGACAAGACCGGCACCCTCACTGTCGGCAAGCCCGTCCTGGAACGCGTCCTATCCGCAGACGGCTTCGGCGACGACGAACTGCTGCGCCTCGCGGCCTCAGCGGAGGTGTACTCCTCGCATGTCCTCGCCGGTTCCGTCGTCGATGCGGCGAGGCAGCGTGGTCTGGTGCTCCTCGAAGCGGAGCATGCTGAAGAAATCGCCACGAACGGTGTCGCGGCAACCCTCTACACATCACCTGCGCCGGATGTGGTGCTCGTGCGGGTGGGCAAATCCTCGTGGCTAGGCGAGTACGCTCCCGACCTCACGATCGCCGACCTCGCACCGGGCGAGCTCGCGATCTACGTCGCAGCGGGTCACCGCTTCGCGGGAGCGATCGTCATGCGTGATCGGGTGCGTCCCGAATCAGGAAGGGCCCTGCACGAGCTACGGCAACTCGGCATCGAGCGCACGCTCATGGTCACCGGCGACGTCGCCACTACCGCAAAACCGATAGCGCGGGGTCTCGGGATCAGCGAGATATACGCGGAGTGCCGCCCCGGAGACAAGGTGCGCATCGTCAGCACGGTGCAGCCGCGACCGCTCATCATGGTCGGCGACGGTCTCAACGACGCCCCCGTGCTTGCTGCGGCCGATATCGGCTTCGCGATGGGAGCACGGGGCGCGACAGCCGCGAGCGAATCGGCCGACATCGTGAACCGCTTCGACACCCTCTCCTCGTTGCCGCGCGCGGTCAGGATCGGGCAGGACACCGTGCGGATCGCGTTGCAGAGCATCTGGCTCGGGATCATCATCAGCGTCGGGCTCATGCTCATCGCAGCCTTCGGCTTCCTGCCCGCGCTGCTGGGTGCGTGGCTGCAGGAAGTGGTGGATCTCGTGGCGATCCTCGGGGCGCTCCGTGCACTCGGGCCGCGCTCCGAGCGCGGCCCTCAGTCGCCACCGGCCGAAGCGGCAGCCGACGAAAACGCGGCCGCGTCTGCAA
>JARIBG010000034.1 GCA_029257465.1 Arthrobacter sp.
CGTCCGTCCCCGGCGTCCCAGTCGACGTCGAACGCCTCCGCCATCCGGGAGCCCCGGCCCTCCTTCAGGAGCTGCCACCACCAGGCGTTGTCGCTCGGGGTCTGGATGCCCATGTGATTGGGCACCACATCCACGAGCACGCCCATGCCCGTGGCCCGGGTGGCCTCGCTGAGTGCGGCGAGACCCGCCCGGCCGCCCCGCGCCGGATCGACCGTGGAGGGATCGGTCATGTCGTAGCCGTGATCGGATCCCTTCTCCGCCGTGAGGATGGGAGAGAGATACACCCAGTCCACCCCGAGATCGTGCAGGTACGGGACCAGGGCTGCGGCCTCGTGCAGGTCGAACGCGGTCCGGATCTGCAGCCGATAGGTCGATGTCGGTGTGAGCACGTGGATGTCCTCCTCGGACGGGGTGGTGGGTGTGGACGGTCGAGCTAGGGCGCGCCGGTCTTGTCGCCGACCTCGTTGGCGAGGATGGCCAGCGATGCCGCGACGGAGTGATCGAGGTCCTCGATCGTGGAGTGCGTCCTCAGGACGACCATCGACTTGGCCTCGACCGAGATCTTCGCCCCGTGGGGGATGGCCTCGCTGTCGGCGTACTTGCCCGCCGTGTCGATGACCTCGTCCCAGGACGTGCCGTACTCCTCCGGCGGCACCGTGAAATCGACGGCCTCGTCGTCGGCGTTGAAGTAGAGCAGGAAGTTGGCGTCGACGATCCGCTGGCCCCGTGCGTCGCGTCCCTGGATGCCCTCCCCGTTGAGGAACACGCCGATGGACCGGCCCACACCGGTGTCCCAGTCCTCGGGTGCCATGAGCTCGCCCGTCGTGTCCAGCCAGACGATGTCCGGCAGCGCCTCACCCTCGCCGCGGCCCACGGGCCTCCCGTCGAAGAATCTGCGCCGGCGGAAGGTGGGGTGCTCCGAGCGCAGCCGGTTGACCGCGGCGGTGAACTCGAGCAGCGGCTGGTCCAGCTTGTCCCAGTGCACCCAGCTGAGCTCGGAGTCCTGGGCATAAGTGTTGTTGTTGCCCTCCTGCGTGCGGCCCAGCTCATCACCGTGCAGCAGCATGGGCACGCCCTGCGAGAGCAAGAGGGTCGCGATGAAGTTGCGCTGCTGACGGGCACGGATCGCAAGGACCTCGGGGTCGTCCGTGGGACCCTCCACCCCGCCGTTCCAGGACCGGTTGTGGGACTCGCCGTCGTTGTTGTCCTCACCGTTGGCCTCGTTGTGCTTCTCGTTGTAGGAGACGAGATCGCGCAGCGTGAAACCGTCGTGCGCCGTGACGAAGTTGATGGAGGCGACGGGTCGCCGCATCGAGTGCTCGTACAGATCGGCCGATCCGGTGAGGCGGGAGGCGAACTCCCCGATGCTCGAGGGCTCGCCGCGCCAGAAGTCACGAACCGTGTCACGGTACTTGCCGTTCCACTCGGTCCACTGCGGCGGGAAGTTGCCCACCTGGTAGCCGCCGGGGCCCACGTCCCACGGCTCCGCGATGAGCTTGACCTGCGAGACGATCGGGTCCTGCTGCACGAGTTCGAAGAAGGCCGACAGCCTGTCCACCTCGTAGAACTCCCGCGCCAGGGCTGAGGCGAGGTCGAACCTGAAGCCGTCCACATGCATCTCGGTGACCCAGTAGCGCAGCGAGTCCATGAGCAACTGCAGGGAGTGCGGGTGGCCGACGTTCAGCGAGTTGCCGGTGCCGGTCGTGTCCATGTAGTAGCGCTTGTCATCCTCCACGAGCCGGTAGTAGGCGGCGTTGTCGATGCCGCGCATCGACAGTGTGGGCCCCAGGTGATTGCCCTCGGCCGTGTGGTTGTAGACGACGTCGAGGATGACCTCGATGCCGGCGAGGTGGAGCGAGCGCACCATGGCCTTGAACTCCTGGACCTGTTCACCCTGGTCCCCGCTCGAGTTGTACTGATTGTGCGGGGCGAAGAACCCGATGGTGTTGTAACCCCAGTAGTTCGACAGGCCCTTCTCCTGCAGGGTGCTGTCGTTGACGAACTGGTGCACGGGCATGAGCTCGATCGCCGTGATACCGAGCTTCTGCAGGTGAGCGATGACCGAGGGATGGGCGATGCCGGCGTAGGTGCCGCGCTGTTCCTCCGGCACGTCCGGGTGCAGTTGGGTGAGACCCTTGACGTGCGCCTCGTAGATCACCGACTGGTGATAGGGCGTGCGCGGCATGCGGTCGCCGTCCCAGTTGAAGAACGGGTTCACGACGACGCCGAGCATCATGTGCGCGGCGGAGTCCTCGTTGTTGACCGAGTGTTCGTCGCCGAAGTTGTAGCCGAAGAGGGCCTGGTCCCAGTCGAGATCACCGGAGATGGCCTTGGCGTAGGGGTCGAGGAGGAGCTTGTTCGGATTGCAGCGGTGCCCCTGGGCCGGGTTGTTCTCGCCGTGCACCCGGTAGCCGTACTTCTGCCCCGGGGTGATCTGGGGCAGATAGCCGTGCCAGACGTAGCCGTCGACCTCCTTGAGCTCCACCTGCGTCTCGGTGCCGTCGTCGTCGATGAGACAGAGGACCACGAGATCAGCGATCTCGCTGTACAGCGCGAAATTCGTTCCCGTGCCGTCGTAGGTCGCTCCCAGGGGATACGCGTCGCCAGGCCATAGTTCCATCAGGTCTCCTCGGTGTGGTGTGCCGCGAGCGCCTCGATGGGCAGCTGCGGACGTTCTCGTCGGCTCCAGGGTCCGATGCCCTGGCCGTTTGCTCCGGATCAAGCGTATTCGGATGTCGGACCCGAACAGCGCACAGCTTTCAGCTCACGTCTGAGGCGGGGGCTCCTCGAGGAGCTCCCCGATGACCGCGCTGATGTCCGGCGGGAGGGAGGAGACCACGATCGGTCCCCGCCCTGCCGCCCGCCGACCGGCACGGCCGTGGATCAGGGCACCCGCTGCCGCGATCACGGCCCAGAGGTCCTGTTCGGCGACACCTGCACGGTCCGCCGCCCGATCGTCCTCGGCGAGGGTCGCCGCCAGAGCACCGATGATTCCCGTGAGGGTGTCACCGGAGCCGGCCGTGGCGAGCCAGGGCGTGGCATCATGCTGCACGAAAAGGGCACCGGAGGGGGAGGCGACGGTCGTGGTGAAGCCCTTGAGGAGCACCGTTGCCCCCGTGGACTCAGCTGCCCTCAGCGCGAACCGGCCCGGTTCGGCCTCGATGTCCGCCCGCTCGGCGTCGATGCCGCGCGCGGCCAGCAGCCGGCTCAGTTCCCCGGCGTGCGGGGTGAGGATGACGTGCGGTTCCACCCGGTCGGGAAGCTCTGTCAATGCTCCAGCGTCGACGACGACGGGGAGCCCTGAGCGCAGCGCGTCCACGGCGCGCTGCCGCTGCTCGTCGTCGTCCACCGCACCGGGGCCGACCGCCCATGCCTGCGACCGTGCGTCGGCGATGGATCCGGTGGAGGCCACTACCTCGGGGTTGCGCTGGTGGATGAGCGTCGCCACGGACGCGGGGCCGAGATAGCGCACCATGCCGACGCCCGTGGCGAGCGCGGCGCCGACGGCGAGGGCAGCCGCGCCCGGATAGCGTGCGGATCCGGCCGCGAGGCCGAGGACCCCGCGTGAGTACTTCTGGTCCTTGATGCCGGGTCTGCTGAGCAGTGCCGAGACATCGGCGTCGACCAGGGTGCGGGCTGCGGGAACGAAGGAGGAGAGGTCGAGACCGATGTCCACGATGTTCAGCTCACCGGCCGCGACCGCGCCGTCAGCGAGGAGGAGCCCGGGCTTCGCCGCGCCGAAGGTCACCGTTGCGTCCGCGGCCAAAACGGGTCCGGTGACCCGGCCGTCGTCCACCCCGATGCCGCTGGGCAGATCGCACGCCACCACGAGCGCGGATCTGGTATCCCGGGGTCCGGCAGCGGCGTTGAACGCTTCCACGAAGCGGAGCGCCGTACCACGCAGACCGCCGCTGGCGCCGGTTCCGAGGATGCCGTCGATGACGACGTCGGCAGCGGCTGCGTGCTCGGCGACAGCTGACGGATCAGCGTGGTCGTCGAGCCGGACGCTGATTCCGCCGGCCCGCCCGAACGCCTCGTGCGAGGCGCCGTGGACCCGCTCTGACAGCAGGACGGCCGTCACCCCTACACCGCGGCGCAGCAGCCGCTCTCCCGCGTAGAGGGCGTCGGCGCCGTTGTTGCCGCTGCCCGTGAGGACGACGGCGGTGGCGCCGTAAACGCCACGCCCGGACTCGCGCAACAGCCCGAGGACGACGCCGAAGAGGGCGTGGGCGGCCCGCTGCATCAGGGCATCACCCTCCCCTGCATCGATGAGCGGGGTCTCCGCAGCGCGGACATCTGCCCCGGAGAAGGCTTCAAGCATATGGTCGAGTTTAGCGGTACGACGGCAGGTGATCAGGACGGTTACAATCCGGCGCACCCGGGCATTCCGCCCTCGGCGACGACCATCGCCGTCGCGATCCCGCCGTCGTGGCTCAGGGACAGGTGCCAGGACTCGATCCCGCGGGCGCGCGAGGCCGCCGCCACGGTGTGCTCGACGACGACGCAGGGCGCCCCGGCGGCATCCACCTCGATGGTGCAGTGCTGCCAGTTCATGCCCACGGGCGCGCCGAGCGCCTTGGCGATCGCCTCCTTCGCCGCGAAACGCGCCGCCAGCGAGCGCACGTTCAGTCCACGCTCCGAGGGGACGAAGAGCCGCTCCACCAGGCCCGGTGTCCGCTGGAGCTGCCGAGCGAACCGCTCGACGTCGACGACGTCGACGCCGATCCCGATGATCATCCCCCGGGGCCCATCACCGGTGGCGCCGTCGGCGTCGGAGGCTGAGTGGCTCTACTCAACCGTGACCGACTTCGCCAGATTCCGCGGCTGGTCCACGTCGTAGCCCTTGGCACTGGCGAGGGCGAGCGCGAAGATCTGCAGCGGCACGGTGGTGAGCAGCGGGGCCAGGAGCGTCGGGGAGACCGGCACGTAGAACACGTGCTCGGAGTATGCCTCCGCAGATCTGTCGCCCTCCTCCGCGATGACGATCGTGACGGCTCCGCGCGCGCGGATCTCCTGGACGTTGGAGACCACCTTGGCGTGGAGCGCATCGCGCGCGCTCGGCGACGGCATGACGACGACCACGGGCTGGCCCTGGTCGATCAGGGCGATGGGGCCGTGCTTGAGCTCACCGGCCGCGAACCCCTCCGCATGGATGTAGGCGAGCTCCTTGAGCTTGAGCGCGCCCTCCATCGCGACGGGGAAGCCGACATGGCGACCGAGGAAGAGCACCGACGTGGCGTCCGCCATGTCGGCGCCGAGCGACTTGATCTTCTCGGCGTCGTCGAGGATCGCCTGGATCTTGGCGGGGATGGCCACGAGATCGGCCATGACATCGCCGATCTCGTCCCGATACTTGTTGCCGCGCAGCTGTGCCAGGTAGAGACCCAGGAGATACGCGGCGGTGATCTGCGCGAGGAACGCCTTCGTCGAGGCCACGGCGATCTCCGGACCGGCATGGGTGTAGAGAACGGCATCGGACTCCCGCGGGATCGTGGAACCGTTGGTGTTGCAGATCGCCACGACCTTCGCGCCCTGCTCCCGCGCGTAGCGGACGGCCATCAGGGTGTCCATGGTTTCGCCGGACTGCGAGATGGCCACCACGAGGGTCTTCTCGTTGACGATCGGGTCGCGGTAGCGGAACTCGTGGGACAGCTCCACCTCCGTGGGAATACGGCACCAGTGCTCGATCGCGTACTTCGCCACCTGCCCGGCGTAGGCGGAGGTTCCGCACGCGAGCACCACGATCTTGTCGACCGAGCGCAGGACCGACTCGTCGATCCGCAGCTCGTCGAGCACGAGGTTGCCCGCGGTGTCGGAGCGCCCGAGGAGGGTCTGCGCGACGGCGTCGGGCTGGTCGTGGATCTCCTTCTCCATGAAGGAGTCGAACCCGCCCTTCTCGGCGGCGGCGGCGTCCCAGTTCACGTGGAACTCCGTGCCCTCGGCCGGTGCCCCGAAGAAGTCGGTGATGACGACGTCGTCGGGCGTGATGGTGACGATCTGGTCCTGGCCGAGTTCGACAGCGCGGCGCGTGAAGTCGATGAAGCCCGAGACGTCGGAGCCGAGGAAGTTCTCCCCCTCCCCCAGTCCCACGACCAGCGGTGAGTTACGCCGGCCCGCGACGACCGTGCCGGGCTGGTCCTCATGGATGGCGAGCAGGGTGAAGGCGCCCTCGAGCCGCCGGCAGGCCTGCTGCAGTGCCTGCGTGAGGACGTCTCCCTCGGCGCCGCCGTCCCGCAGCGTGCGGTAGATGTGCCCCAGGTACCCGGCGGCAACTTCCGTGTCGGTGTCCGAGACGAAGCTGATGCCCTGGTCGGTGAGCTCGGCCTTCAGCTCGGCGTAGTTCTCGATGATGCCGTTGTGGATGACGGCCAGTCGCCCGTCGTCGGCCAGGTGGGGGTGGGCGTTCTGGTCCGTGGGGCCGCCATGGGTCGCCCAGCGCGTATGACCGATGCCGGTCAGCGCGTGCGGCAGCGGATCAGTGGCAAGCTCCCCGACGAGATTGGCCAGCTTGCCCGCCTTCTTGCGGGACTCGATGCCCTGCTCGGAGATGACGGCGACCCCGGCCGAGTCGTAGCCGCGGTACTCGAGGCGCCGCAGGCCCTCCATGACGACGTCGAGCGCTCCGTGCGCGGTCTTCGACTGCGCCTGCCCTGCTGCCTCGGCAACCGGATCGAAGGCCGGTGCTTCCATGCCGTGATCCCGGCCCACGTATCCCACGATTCCACACATGGGTTCCAGCGTACCGGCGGATGTGTTTGTTAATGTGCACCCCGCCGTGCAGAATCATCGGGTGAGTGACAGAAGCAACGGCACACAGCAGACCTCGGGTGCCGAGTCGTTCACTCCGTTCGTCGAACTCGACCGCACCCGGTGGTCCCGGCTGTCCCACGAGATCGAGAGCCCGCTCAATATCGAGGATGTCCAGCGGCTGCAGGGCCTGGGCGACACGTTGAATCTCGACGAGGTGCGCGAGGTGTACCTGCCGCTGTCCCGGCTGCTGAATCTCTACACCATCGCAGCAGGACAGCTGCACAGGGCGACCAACACCTTCCTCGGCGAGACGACCACGAGGACGCCGTTCGTCATCGGCGTCGCAGGGTCGGTGGCGGTGGGGAAGTCGACCACGGCCAGGGTGCTCCGCGAGCTGCTGCGGCGCTGGCCGGACACCCCGAACGTGGATCTCATCACCACCGACGGATTCCTCTACCCCAACGCCGAACTCGAACGCCGCGGTCTCATGCAGCGCAAGGGTTTCCCGGAGTCCTACGACCGACGGCGGCTGCTGCGCTTCGTGAGTGAGGTCAAGAGCGGCGCCGCCGAGGTCCGTGCACCCTGGTACTCGCACCTGACATACGACATCGTGCCGAACCGCGAAGTAGTGGTGCGCCGGCCCGACGTCCTGATCGTCGAGGGACTGAATGTCCTCGCACCCGCCCGACCTCGATCCGATGGCATCACGGGTCTGGCCCTGAGCGACTTCTTCGACTTCTCCATCTTCGTGGACGCCAAGACCGCCCATATCAGGCAGTGGTACGTCCGTCGCTTCCTGACCCTGCGCTCGGGCGCCTTCGCCGATCCCGATTCGTACTTCCATCGGTACGCGGAGCTCACGGACGACGAGGCCCGGGATACCGCTACCGGCATCTGGGAACGGATCAACGAACCGAATCTGCTGCAGAACGTGCTGCCCACGCGCGGCAGGGCCCAGCTCGTCCTGACGAAGGACGCCGATCACTCCGTTCGTCGCATGCTGCTCCGGAAGACCTGACGGTGCGAGCACGACCCGTCGTAGCGGCCGCCCTGATCCTGACGCTGTCGGCCTGTTCGGCGCAGGGTCCGCTGCCGGACGCCGGAGGTGCTCCCGGAATGAGGCTCACCCCTGCTCCGAGTGGTGGAGGGGAACCGTCCGCCCCGGCGTCGACCGGGCCGGGCCCGGAGGGTACGGCCGCCCAGGCCTCGGCAGGTGCCGCGGATCCAGCTCCCGCGCCTCCCGCGGCCCTGCACCTCGATCCGACCGCTCCCGACGTCGTCGTCAACAAGCAGCGCCCCGTGCAACCCGCCACGTTCGCGCCGTCCGACCTCCGCCGGCCCGACGCGCCCGCCTCGGGTCCGGCCGTCGTGCTCCGGCCGGATGCCGCTGCGGCCGTCGAGAGGATGTTCGCCGGAGCCCGCGAGGACGGCGTCGGCCTGGTCCTCGTCAGCGGTTACCGCTCCTACACGGAGCAGGACTCGACCTATCGGCACTGGCTGGAGCACTACGGCAACAGCGCCGACGCCGACGTCGTCTCCGCCAGGCCCGGCTACTCCGAACACCAGACGGGACTGGCGTTCGACATCGCCCAGGCGGACGGCGCCTGCACGCTCGTGGCCTGCTTCGCCCAGACGGCTGCCGCGATCTGGGCCGCCGAGCACGCTGCGGAGTACGGCATCATCCTGCGCTACCCGCTGGGGTTCCACGACGTGACGGGCTTCTTCGCCGAGCCGTGGCATCTGCGCTATGTCGGAGAAGAGGTGGCCCTCGGCATGAAGGAGACCGGCCGGCGCACCCTCGAGGAGTACTTCGGGCTCCCGTCCGCGCCGTCGTACTGAAACAGCGCACCGCAGACAGTCCCGGCTCGGGCTTCAGGCGCCCTGACCACCGGAGGCGTACCGCTTCCGGGGACTTCGGTGGGCGACCTGCCGTGTCGTAGCGTGACACGCCGCAGTGGCCGCGCCGTCAGCGGCCGGAATCCCCGGAACCGATACCGCCCACCGGCGCACCAGCCTCGAGTGTGCGGTCGGACTTCAGCTGCGCCCTACGTGCCGGAGGTCAGATGACCGCTTCGAGGGACAGCCGCTCCTGGACCGTCGCGGCGAGTTCTTCGGCGATGCGCTGGGCCGTGGCAATCTCAGCGGCCTCCACCATCACGCGCACCACGGGCTCCGTCCCCGACGGGCGCAAGAGGACCCGTCCGGTGTCCCCCAGCACGAGCTCCGCCTCGCGGACCGCCTCCTGCACACCGGCGTCGGAGGCGACGGCGGTGCGATCCACGCCCTTCACGTTGATGAGCACCTGCGGGAGCTTGGTCATCACCGCGGTGAGTTCCTTCAGGCTCTTGCCGGTCTCGGCCATTCGCGCCGCCAGCTGCAGTCCTGTGAGAACGCCGTCGCCGGTGGTCGCGTACTCCGCGAAGATGACGTGCCCGGACTGCTCGCCGCCGAGGCTGAAGCCTCCCTCACGCATGCCCTCGAGGACGTACCTGTCGCCGACCTTCGTCTCCTTGAGCGTGATGCCCGCCTCCTTCAGGGCGAGCTTCAGGCCCAGATTGCTCATGACCGTTGCCACCAGTGTGTTGTCGGTGAGCCTCCCGCTGTCCTTCAGGGCAAGTGCCATGATGGCCAGGATCTGGTCGCCGTCGACCACGGTACCCTCATGGTCCACGGCCAGGCAGCGGTCGGCGTCGCCGTCGTGGGCGATCCCGAGATCCGCACCGTGCTTCAGGACCGCTGCCTGCAGTTCCTCGAGATGAGTGGAACCGTACCCGTCGTTGATGTTCACGCCGTCGGGCTCCGCGCCGATGACCACGATGTCGGCCCCCGCATTCCTGAAGACCTCGGGAGAGCAGCCGCTCGCAGCACCATGCGCGCAGTCGAGAACCACTGTGAGCCCCTCGAGCCGGCGCGGAAGAGTCTGCAGGAGGTGGACCACGTAGCGGTCCTCGGCGTCGGCGAATCGCTGGATGCGTCCGACGTCGCCCGCGAGCGGCCTGGGACTGGGCTGCTCCATCTCGGTCTCGATGGCATCCTCGAGCGCGTCGCTGAGCTTCTTGCCGCCACGGGCGAGGAACTTGATCCCATTGTCCTGGGCGGGATTGTGGGAGGCGGAGATCATCACACCGAAATCGGCATCAAGATCCGCCACCAGGAAGGCGGCAGCGGGCGTGGGAAGGACACCGGCATCGAAGACGTCGACGCCGGAGCTCGCAAGCCCGGCCTCCACGGCAGCGGCGATGAACTCGCCGCTGATGCGTGGGTCCCGTGCGATGACGGCGGTTGGTCTCCGGCCGTCCGCGATTGCCCTGTGCCCGAGCACGACGGCGGCTGCCTGAGCCAGGTGCAGGGACAGCTCGGCGGTGATCAGACCGTTGGCCAGACCGCGGACTCCATCAGTACCGAATAGCTTGCTCATCGTTGACATCCTAAGAGAAGAACATGGCACAGCCCGGAAGGGGACACCATCAGGTTAAAGCACGATGCCCGTCCGAGAAGCCCGGACGGGCGTCTGACAAGCACTGAATCCTGCCGAGGGCACCCCGTGTGGAGCCAAGACGCAATACTCGCCGAGGCACCGCGCGTGGAGCCAAAAGGTAATTTTCGCCGAGGGGACCCGGCAGAAATCGCGCCGGCGATTTCTGCCGGGGAAGGCGAAAATTACCTCTTGGAGTACTGCGGAGCCTTGCGTGCCTTCTTGAGACCAGCCTTCTTGCGCTCGATCACGCGGGCGTCACGCGTGAGGAAGCCTGCCTTCTTGAGGGCAGGACGGTTGTTCTCGCGATCGATCTCGTTCAGGGTGCGTGCCACGCCGAGGCGCAGTGCCCCTGCTTGACCAGACGGACCCCCGCCGTGGATGCGGGCGATCACGTCGTAGGCACCGTCGAGCTCGAGGAGCTTGAACGGGTCATTGACTTCCTGCTGGTGCAGCTTGTTCGGGAAGTAGTCGTCGAGCTCGCGCCCGTTGACGATCCACTTGCCCGTACCGGGAACGAGGCGCACGCGGGCGATCGCTTCCTTGCGGCGCCCTACTGCTCCGCCGCCGACGGTCAGGGCCGGACGCTCCTTGACCGGTGCCTCAGCGCTCTCGCTGGACTCTGAGGTGTAGCTCGTGAGCTCCTCAGTCGGTTCGTTCATCTCTTCAGTGTTCTGAGCCACGGTTCTCCTTGAAGCTGTTTAGTGTCGGTGGCCAGGACTACTGGGCGACCTGGGTGATTTCGTATGTCGCGGGCTGCTGGGCGGCGTGAGGATGCTCGGCACCGCGATAGACCTTGAGCTTGTTGATCTGCTGTGCGGCCAGCGAATTCTTGGGAAGCATGCCGCGAATGGCCTTCTCCACGGCACGCTCCGGGTTCCGCTCCAGGAGTTCGGCGTAGTTCGTCGACTTCAGACCACCGGGGAAACCAGAGTGGCGGTAGGCGCGCTTCTGCTCGAGCTTGGCTCCCGTGAGGGCCACCTTGTCGGCGTTGATGATGACCACGAAGTCGCCCATGTCCATATGGGGCGCGAAGGTCGGCTTGTGCTTCCCACGCAGCAGGATCGCGGTCTGGCTGGCAAGACGACCGAGGACGACGTCGGTTGCATCGATTACGTGCCACTGGCGGGTGATGTCGCCTGGCTTCGGAGTGTACGTACGCACGGTTATGGCCTTCGTTTCTATTTCGGAGTCGCTCACGGGTTCGGTACCCTGAAACCGCGAGCTCAGCTGACTCATGCGTTGCCGGAACTCCAGGTGAGGGCTGAAATACGGCCAGTGATCCCGGGGATCTCGGCTCCGCCCCCGGGCCAGGTGGTTCTGCAACTGAACCGCTCCAAAGGACGAAGACGTATCGAGATGGGATACGCACGACGACTGCCCACTTTAGCCTGCAGCCGCCGGTCAGGTCAAAATGATGCTGAACGGTCAGCGACGGAGGATCACACCGGGGCGAGGCTCATGGGCTGACCGGCGTCAGGCGGTAGCCCACTCCACGCACGGTCTGGATCCACCGTGGTGTTTTCGGGTCCTCGTCGAGCTTCCGGCGCAGGTTGCCGACATGGACCTCGATGGCGCGCTCGTCCGAATCGCTGATGTAGGTGTCCTGTCCGTATCGATCACCCCGGACGACGCGCACCAGGTCTGCCTTCGTCCTCACTGCCCCACCGCTCCTGAGCATCTCGTTCAGCAGGTCGAATTCGCTGCGGGTCAGCGACAGCTCGCACCCGTCGACCGCGACGAAGCGCGTGGAGGAGTCCAGTGCCAGGCCATGGTGTTCCAGGACCGGTGACACTGCCCTGACCTCACCCCTGCTCCCCACCGATGACGCCCCCTCGATCCGCGCGCTTTCACCTGCGTCCGGGACCACACGGGGCCGCCTCAGCATTGCTGCGATCCTCGCCCTGAGCTCGCGGGGGCGGAACGGTTTGGTCAGGTAGTCGTCGGCGCCGGACTGCAGTGCCGTGAGCGTGTCGAGTTCGTCTCCGTGGGAGGTGAGCATGACCACATAGCACGTGCTGAATCCGCGCAGGCGCCGGAGCACCTCGTAACCATCGATGTCCGGCAACCCCACGTCCACGGTGGCAACGGTCGCCTCGTACGATCGGACCAGTTCGACGCCCGATCTTCCGTCCGGAGCCGTATGGACATCGAATCCCGACTGCTTCAGCACAGCCCCCACGAGGTTCCGCACATCGGCGTCGTCCTCGATCACCACCGCAACTCCCGGATCGCTCACCTGTACGACACCTGCGCTCCCCCATCTGCTGGGCCCACCTCGGCCCACTGTGACACCCATTGTGCCTGCCCTGCTCCCGACTCGGAGCCGGGGTCCGGGGTCCTACACGATTTCCGGCGCATACTGATACGCAGTACGTAGGTCTCAGCGTCGGAAAGATTGTCGGAATGCGGTACTCCCCTGTGCTCGATGCCCCTCTGCCCGGCCGGCCGCGTGCCTAGCGTCCGAAGCCCGATCCGGTCTCGGCCGGCGAGCACCAGGATCGACCGCTCGGTGGTGCTGTGTCAGACGCCGCTCGCCCTGATCGTCCTGGGCATAGGGTCCATCGCAGCCATGCTCCGTCCCGGATCGGCAGCGGAACCGGGCTTCGTCCTCGGTGTCGGGATGGTCCTCGTGCTGCTGGCCGTGGCGGCGGTGGTCCCCTGGCACCGGTTACCGCCCGGGTCCATTCTGCTGGTGCCCGCCCTGGACTTCGTCGCCATCGCGCTGCTGCGCTCCGGACCTCTCGAGACCCAGGCGGCCCTGGGCGTCCTCGCACTTCTCCCTGTGCTCTGGCTGATGCGCTCGTCGGTGCCGCAATGGATCGGTCTCGGGTTGACCTTCCTCGGTTCGCTGCTCATAGCGGTGTGGCCGGTCGTCGATGCCGCCGAGCCACTCCGGGACGGGTACATTGAGATCCTCCTGCTGCCGATCGTGATGCTCTGTGTGGGTGCCGTCCTGCGCCTCGCGAGTCCGGGAGCCCGGACCCGTGCGGCCGAAGCGAAGCACACGGACCGCGAACTGTACGATCTGCTGAGTGCAGCTACCGAACGCGAGCGGGTCCTGACGGCCATTCTCAACACCGTCGACGTCGGCCTCACTGCCGTCGACGCGCACGGCAGCACAACCCTCACGAATCGTCAGCAGGATCTGTTCAACAGGCTCGCTGACGCGCACGAGAAAGGGCAGGACCGCGATCTGCTCCTCTTCGAGCCGGACGGCACCACCCCGCTTCCTCCCGATCGACGCCCCGTTCATCGTGCGCTCAGCGGAGAGACCTTCACCGATCAGCTCCTCCGAGTGGGCGAGGGAGAGGCCCAGCGCGCGCTGTCCACCGCTGCGCGACCCCTCATCGACGCGGACGGCACGATCGCCGGGGCCCTTGTCGCCTGCAGCGACATCACTGAGCTCGTGGAGGCGGTCTCTGCCAAGGACGCGTTCATCTCGAACATCTCGCACGAGTTCCATGCCCCCCTGACCTCCGTCATCGGATATCTCGAGCTCGTCCGGGAGGACGAGTACGCCCTGCCCGAACATCTGAAGGACTACCTCGAGGTGGCCTCACGCAACGCGGAGCGCGTCCTGCAGCTCGTGGCCGATCTGCTCTCCACGGCCGGCGACCGCGTGAGGGTTCATCCGCGTCCGGTGGACCTGTCGGCGCTGATCGACATGAGTGTCAGATCCAATCGCCTCCGCGCCGGAACGAACGGCGTCGTGCTCCGGTCGGAGGTTCACGCCCCGCTGTGGACGCTCATCGACCCCCTGCGGATCTCACAGGTGCTCGACAACCTGCTCTCCAATGCGATCAAGTACACCGACCACGGGGGTTCGGTGATCATCAGGGCACACGAGACGCCGACCGCCATCAGGGTCCAGGTCGAAGACCGGGGAATGGGCATGACGGAGCAGGAGATGCACCTGATCTTCTCCCGGTTCTACAGAACGCCTGCTGCACGTCGGGCGGAGATCGAAGGCGCCGGGCTCGGACTCGCCATCACCCGCGCGATCGTGGAGAGCCATGGCGGTACCATCCGGTGCAGCAGCGCCCCCGGCGAGGGAAGCTGCTTCACGGTGACCCTCCCGGTGAACGGCGACGTCGAACGCACGCACCAGGCGTCCTTCGAGGACTCCGTCTAGACTCTCGTGATCCTGCTCTCCGGCGTCCTGATCACGCAGACCCTCTCTCGTGCAGAGCCCTGCTGACCTGGTCGCCCTCCGCAGTCCGGGCAGCTCCCAGGGCTCAGGCCTCCGGCGTGCGCCGTGACCGCGTGAGTTCCGCCCGGGCTGCCACGTGCGGATCGTCGGGGTAGGCGATCTCCTCCAGCACGAGTGGATGCGGTGCCGCCAGGATCGACCGGGCGTCCTTGACCCGGGCAGCGAGCCGGGCAGCCAGCCACGAGGGCGGCATCTCGCCCGACCCGACGCGCAGCGAAGATCCGATGAGAGCGCGGACCATGTTGTGGCAGAAGGCGTCCGCCTGCACGGTCGCGGTGATGATGCCGTCGGATCCGCGCTCAAACTCGTACCGCTGCAGCTCGCGGATGGTCGTTGCGCCCTCACGTGCCTTGCAGAAGGCCGCGAAATCCTGCATTCCCAGCAGCCGGCCGGCACCGTCGTTCAGGAGTCCTACATCGAGCGGCGCGCCGTACCACAGCGTGGTCTTGCGTCGAAGGGGATCCTGGCCGGCGCCCGGGTCGGCGATCGCGTAGCTGTAGCGTCGCCACAGCGCCGAGAAGCGCGCATCGAAGCCCTGCGGTGCCGGCACCGCTGACCTCACCACGATCGCGGGGACCATGCTCCGGACAGTGCCTGAGCCGGTACCCGTGCTGTTCAGGACACGATTCACCGTACCGGCGATGCGCCGAAGAAAGGCCCGCGCCGGTACGGCGTCACGGCCCCTGGCCATACCGCTCCACTCCGCCTCGGTGAGGTCGGCGTGCGCAACCTGACCGCGCGCATGGACGCCGGCATCGGTCCGCCCCCCGACCGTGAGGCGGACGGGGCGGCGCAGCAGCGTGAAAAGCGCCTCCTCGAGCACGCCCTGCACGGTAATCAGACCCGGTTGAAGTGCCCACCCGGAGAAGAGACTGCCGTCATAGGCGATCCCGAGCCGGATACGCAGGAGCCCGCCGTCCCCGATGGGATCGGCGGGCTCGAGCGATGTCATGGTGTCGGAGAAGTCGGCCGCTACTTCTTCTCGTCCTCGGCCACGATCTCCACGGTCTCGTCCGCGGCAACCGGGGCGTTCGTATCGGCGGTTTCCTGAGCCGCGCCTTCGACGACGACCTGGTCCACCGTTTCTACCTCGGTGTCCTCGGCTGCGATCGTATCGGCGGTCTCCACTGAATCGAACGACTCGACCGACTCGATGGGCTCGAGGGAGTCAGCGGTCGGTGCTGCCGGGACAGTCGTGGCCCGCTCGGCCTCGGCGACGACCGACTGCTTCGCCGACATCGGCTCCAGCACCAGTTCGATGACAGCCATCGGAGCGTTGTCGCCCTTCCGGTTGCCGATCTTGGTGATGCGTGTGTAGCCACCCTCGCGGTTGGCGACGGCGGGAGCGATATCCGTGAACAACTCATGCACGACGCTCTTGCTGCTGATGACGCCGAGAACGCGACGGCGCGAGGCAAGATCGCCCTTCTTGGCGAACGTGATCAGACGCTCTGCGTAGGGGCGCAGCCGCTTGGCTTTGGTCACCGTGGTGGTGATGCGCTTGTGCTCGAACAGTGAGGCGGCCAGGTTGGCGAGCATCAGGCGCTCGTGCGCCGGACCGCCTCCGAGACGTGGGCCCTTGGTGGGTGTGGGCATGTTTCTTTCTCCTCATTAGATGTTCCGGCGCCACTCTGCTGCGGCGCCGGAACGGGTAGCGTGCTAGACCTCTTCGTCGGCGTAGCCGGCGTCGTCCTCATCGATGGCCGCAGCACGGGCGGCGAGATCGAATCCTGGAGGGGAGTCCTTCAGGGACAGACCCAGTTCCACGAGCTTGGCCTTGACCTCGTCGATCGACTTGGCGCCGAAATTACGGATGTCCATGAGATCGGCTTCGGAACGGGCCACGAGTTCACCCACGGCGTGGATGCCCTCGCGCTTGAGGCAGTTGTAGGACCTCACGGTCAGTTCGAGGTCCTCGATGGGCAGTGCCATGTCCGCTGCAAGGGCGGCATCGGTCGGTGAAGGACCGATCTCGATTCCCTCGGCGGCCACGTTCAACTCACGCGCCAGTCCGAACAGCTCCACCAGCGTGGTGCCGGCGGAAGCCACTGCATCACGAGGGGCGATCGCATCCTTGGTCTCCACATCGACGATCAGCTTGTCGAAGTCGGTGCGCTGCTCCACACGGGTCGCCTCCACACGGAAGGTGACCTTCAGGACGGGTGAGTAGATCGAGTCGACCGGGATACGACCGATCTCGGAATCACCGGCCTTGTTCTGCGAGGCCGAGACGTAGCCGCGGCCTCGCTCGATGGTCAGTTCGAGCTCGAACTTGCCCTTCGAGTTGAGCGTGGCGATGTGCAGATCCGGGTTGTGGAACTCGACGCCCGCGGGAGGGGCGATGTCCGCGGCCGTGACGACGCCGGGTCCCTGCTTGCGCAGGTACGCGACGACGGGCTCGTCGTGCTCCGAGGAGACGGCGAGGTTCTTGATGTTCAGGATGATCTCGGTGACGTCCTCCTTCACCCCGGGGACCGTGGTGAACTCGTGGAGCACTCCGTCGATGCGGATGCTCGTGACTGCGGCACCGGGGATGGAGGACAGGAGGGTGCGGCGGAGCGAATTGCCAAGGGTGTAACCGAAGCCGGGCTCGAGTGGTTCGATGACGAATCGTGACCGGTTGTCGGCGACGACCTCTTCGGTCAGGGTGGGGCGCTGTGCAATGAGCACGTACATTTCCTTTCAGGAAGCATCCGCTATATGACACTTCGGAATGAGCGGGACTGCTGGTCAGCCTGCGCAGCTGGACAGGCCGTCGCCGCCGCCCGTGGAACCCGGAAGTTCCATGGGGGCGGCGTCGCGGCCTCGAGCGTCAGACGCGGCGGCGCTTGGGCGGACGGACGCCGTTGTGTGCACTCGGGGTGACATCCTGGATCGACCCGACTTCCAGCCCGGTGGCCTGCAGTGAGCGGATCGCCGTCTCGCGGCCGGATCCCGGGCCCTTGACGAAGACGTCGACCTTACGCATACCGTGCTCCTGCGCACGCTTGGCGGCGGCCTCGGCTGCCATCTGCGCGGCGAAGGGGGTGGACTTGCGGGAACCCTTGAATCCGACCTCACCGGCCGAGGCCCAGGAGATGACTGCTCCGCTGGGATCGGTGATCGAGATGATGGTGTTGTTGAAGGTGCTCTTGATGTGCGCCTGGCCGAGCGCGATGTTCTTCTTGTCCTTGCGACGCGGCTTGCGCACCGCTCCACGGGTCTTGGGGGGCATTTCTTCTCCTACGAAGGTATTGGGTAGAGCATTGATCGGCTGGTCGGAGCTGCCGGGAGCCTATGTCCAGGACCCCTGTCGGGGAGCCGGTGGGTGGGCCCCTGGCCGCCGGAGGAGTCAGTGGGTGGGCCCCTGGCCGCCGAAGGGGCCTCCGCCGGCGAGGGTTCCCTGGCGAGACGAGCGCTAGCGAGTCTCGTTAGGGAGCCGGTGGGGAACTAGCGCCCGACCTTCTTCTTGCCTGCGACCGTACGCTTCGGACCCTTGCGGGTTCGGGCGTTCGTCTTGGTACGCTGTCCGCGTACCGGAAGGCCGCGGCGGTGCCGAATGCCCTCGTAGCTGCCGATCTCGACCTTGCGGCGGATGTCGGCGGCGACCTCGCGCCGGAGATCACCCTCTACTTTGAAGTTTCCTTCGATGTAGTCGCGGAGCTGGACCAGCTCGGAGTCGGAGAGATCCTTGACGCGGGTGTTGGCTGAGATCCCCGTGTCGACGATTGTCTTCTCAGCGCGGGTCCTGCCCATGCCGTAGATGTAGGTGAGCGCAATGACGACCCGCTTTTCGCGGGGGATGTCTACGCCGGCGAGACGTGCCATAGAGACGATGCTCCTCTTGTAGTACCGGAGGTCTGGAGCAGGACGACTCCGGAACGTGTGTTCCGGTCCCCGGCCTCCGAGCCGGGGGTGTGCGCACCCTCTCGGGCCGCCGTCCTGCCGTTGCGTGTACTTCTACGCGTGGGGAGAATCCTTCGAGAGGATTCTCAGCCCTGGCGCTGCTTGTGGCGCGGGTTGTCGCAGATGACGAGAACGTTGCCCTTGCGGCGAACCACCTG
This sequence comes from Arthrobacter sp., assembly GCA_029257465.1. GTDB lineage: Bacteria > Actinomycetota > Actinomycetes > Actinomycetales > Micrococcaceae > Arthrobacter_D. The sequence goes on from JARIBG010000034.1 coordinate 18,482, forward strand.
GCACTTCTCGCAGATACGCTTCACGCTCGGCTGGACCTTCATGGTTTTCCTTTGCGTTCGTTCTTATTTGTAGCGGTAGACAATACGACCCCGGGTGAGGTCGTACGGGCTCAGTTCCACCACGACCCGGTCCTCGGGAAGGATCCGGATGTAGTGCTGACGCATCTTTCCCGAGATGTGAGCGAGAACAATGTGTCCGTTGGCGAGCTCAACGCGGAACATCGCGTTGGGCAGCGCCTCGTTCACAGTGCCTTCAATCTCAATGACACCGTCTTTCTTGGCCATATCCTCCGCTAACGTCTGTGCCCGCCACGCATGTGGCGAGCCGATTCAGGGTTGCGGCTGCCGCTTCCCGTGCGGTGGCAGAGCCACCGGGACGGAACCATGTAGAGGCCTCACAAGGGCACGATGGACACAGGCAACCAACAAGGAAGACTACGCTACTGCAAGCCGATAGTTAAATCCTGCGGGTCCGCCGAGCATCTATCCAGAACGAGGAGCACTTCCTCCGATCATCCTCCGGGCAGCACCGGTGTGACCCCGAGAGCTCCGAGGCGTGAGGCTCCCCCATCGACGGCGGACAGGACCCAGATCCCGCCCTCGTGCACCGCGACGCTGTGCTCCCACTGCGATGCCCGCTTGCCGTCCGTGGTGACTACCGTCCATTCGTCGTCCTGGACTATCGTCTCGAGCCCGCCCTGCACCAGCATGGGTTCGATGGCCAGACACAGACCGGCCCTCACCTTGGGGCCGCGGACCGTGCTGCGGTAGTTCAGGACGTCGGGCGCCTGATGCATCTGCGTCCCGATCCCGTGACCCACGTAGTCCTCCAGGATCCCGAGTGCGGGCCCGGGGACCGAGGACACGTAGTCGTCGATAGCTGCTCCGATGTCCCCGACGGACCGCGCTGTGGCCAGCGCCGCGATCCCGTGCCACATCGCATCCTCCGTGACCTGCGACAGCCGGACATCCTCCGGCCGCGGAGTTCCGACGATCACGGTCCGCGCCGAGTCGGAGTGCCAGCCCCTCACGACCGCCCCGCCGTCGATGGAGAGGATGTCGCCGTCCTGCAGCGTATAGGGCCCGGGTATGCCGTGAACGACCTCGTCGTTGACGGAGGTGCAGATACTGGCCGGGAATCCGTGGTACCCGAGGAAGTTCGAGGTTGCCCCCTCCTCGCGGAGGACGCCTTCGAACACGTCGTTCAGATGTGCCGTGGAGACGCCGACTTCCGCTGCGGAGACCGCCTCGTCCAGTGCCCTCGTGAGGACGAGCCCGGCTTCACGCATCACGAGCATCTGCTCGATCGTCTTGTACTCGATCTTCGGCTGCCGGAACATTGCGCCGTCCTAGCTCTGTACTGTCAGGACGCTCATGACCCGCTCGGTGATCTCGTCGATCGGCCCGATACCATCGACCCGAGTGACGATTCCCCGCTCGTCGTAGCGCGAGACCACGGCCTCCGTCTGGTCGTGGTAGAGACCCAATCGATGCCGGATGACCCGCTCGGTATCGTCCGATCGTCCATCGAGCTCCGCGCGGCCGAGGAGCCGGCGGACGAGCTCCTCGTCGTCCGCGGTCAGCTGCAGGACGACGTCGAGCTCCAGTGCGTTCTCTCGGAGGATGTCGTCGAGCTCCGTCACCTGGGCAGCGGTCCGAGGGTAGCCGTCCAGCAGGAAACCCTCCTGGACGTCGTCCTGTGCGAGCCGATCGCGCACCATGCTGTTGGTGACGCTGTCCGGGACGAAGTCGCCCGCATCCATGAACGTCCTGGCCTCCACTCCCAGGGGCGTCTGCCGCTTCACGTTGTCGCGGAAGATGTCGCCCGTCGAGATGGCAGGCACGCCGAGGCGCTCGGAGATGCGAGCGGCCTGGGTGCCCTTGCCCGAACCGGGGGGCCCGATGATCAGCATTCTTGTCAACGCAACAACCCTTCATAATGACGCTGCTGGAGCTGAGCGTCGATCTGCTTCACGGTTTCGAGGCCCACGCCGACCAGGATGAGAATCGAGGTCCCACCGAAGGGGAAGTTCTGGTTCGCACCGATGGAGACCAGCGCGATGAGGGGGATCAGAGCTACCAGGCCCAGGTACACCGCCCCGGGCAGGGTGATCCTGGAGAGCACGTACTGCAGGTACTCGGCCGTCGGCTTGCCTGCCCGGATACCAGGGATGAATCCGCCGTACTTCTTCATGTTCTCGGACACCTCGTCCGGGTTGAACGTGATGGCCACGTAGAAGTACGTGAAGAAGACGATCAGCAGGAAGTACAGCGCCATGTACAGGGGATGGTCCCCGCTGGTCAGGTACGTGGTGACCCAGTTGACCCACGCCGCGGGCGGAGTGCCGTCCTGGGGGGTGTTGAACTGGGACACCAGACTGGGCAGATAGAGCATGGAGGACGCGAAGATGACCGGGATGACGCCCGCCATGTTCACCTTGATCGGGATATACGTGCTGCTGCCACCGAGCGTGCGGCGCCCGACCATGCGCTTGGCGTACTGCACCGGGATCCGCCGCTGGGACTGCTCCACGAAGATGACCAGCGTGACGACCACGATGCCCATGAGGAGCACCAGGGTGAAGACCGTACCGCCCTGGGTCCGCAGGATCTCACCGAGAGAGGTGGGGAATCCAGCAGCGATCGCCGTGAAGATGAGCAGCGACATGCCGTTGCCCACGCCCTTCTCGGTGATGAGCTCGCCCATCCACATGATGAGGCCGGTTCCGGCGGTGAGCGTGATGATCAGCAGGACGATGATGATCAGCGAATCATCTGGGATCAGCGGCACCGGGCAGTTCCCGAGGAGTGCGCCGGAGCGGGCGAGGGATACCAGCGTGGTGGCGTTCAGCAGACCGAGCGCGATGGTGAGGTACCGCGTGTACTGGGTCAGCTTCGACTGGCCCTGAGCGCCCTCCTGGTGCAACTCCTGGAAGCGGGGAATAACCACCCGTAACAGTTGCGTGATGATGCTCGCCGTGATGTACGGCATGATCCCCAGGGCGAAGATCGAGACCTGGAGGAGAGCTCCGCCGCTGAAGAGGTTGACGAACTGGTACAGACCGCCATCCGTGTTCCCCAGGGCCAGACACTGCTGGACGTTGCCGTAGTCGACGCCGGGGGCAGGGATGAAGGCCCCGAGGCGGAAGATGGTGATGATTCCCAGCGTGAACAACAGCTTGCGCCGCAGATCTGGCGTCCGGAATGCCCGGCCAATAGCGCTCAGCAAGCGTCCTCCTGAAGATTCTTCGGTCCCGTCGCGGACCGCACACAACAATCGAGTGTAACGGGTGGTCACCGATGCCTCTGTACCGGCGCACGGTGATGTGGAAGAAAAAGGACCCCCGATGAACCGGATGGAACCTGTTCATCGGGGGTCCTTCTCGGAGTGTGCCCACCGTCCGCGGTACTGCGGCGGACGGTGGGCCACACCCTACAGCGTGGTGACCGACCCGCCTGCTGCCGAGATCTTCTCGGCAGCTGAGGTGGAGCACGCGTTCACCGACACGTTGACCGCGACAGAGATGTCTCCGGTCCCCAGCACCTTCACGGGCTGGTTCTTGCGGACGGCCCCTGCAGCGACCAGGGATTCGACCGTCACGTCGCCGCCGGCCGGGTACAGCTCCGAGAGCCGGTCCAGATTCACGACCTGGTATTCGACGCGGAACGGGTTCTTGAAACCGCGCAGCTTGGGAAGGCGCATGTGCAGTGGCAACTGGCCACCGGCAAATCCTGCCTTCACCTGGTAGCGCGCTGCAGTCCCCTTGGTACCTCGTCCTGCCGTCTTGCCCTTCGATCCCTCACCACGGCCGACACGGGTCTTCGCCGTCTTGGCACCCGGTGCGGGACGCAGGTGATGGACCTTCAAAGCATGCGTGCGCTCCGGGGCGGTCCCGGTGGTGACCGGGGCCTCCATGTTGTTCTCTGCCATTAGTGGGTCTCCTCAACCTTCACGAGGTGCGGAACCGTATTGACCATGCCTACGGTGACCGGGTCCGCGTCACGGACCACTGTGTGACCGATCCGCTTGAGGCCGAGCGAGCGCACCGTGTCCCGCTGGCTCTGCTTCCCGCCGATGACCGATTTGATCTGGGTGATCGAGAGCTTCGCGGAGCTCACGCGCACCCTCTTGGGGGTGATAGCAGTCATTACGCACCTGCCTTCTGGGCTGCGATCGCGCGCAGCATCTGGTGGGATGCGACCTCGTCGAGGGGCAGACCGCGGCGGGCCGCGACTGCCTGGGGCTCTTCGAGGCGCTTCAGGGCGTCGACGGTCGCGTGAACGATGTTGATGGCGTTCGCGGAGCCGAGCGACTTGGAGAGGACGTCGTGGATTCCTACGCACTCCAGTACCGCACGCACCGGACCTCCGGCGATGACGCCGGTTCCCGGGGACGCCGGACGGAGCAGGACCACACCGGCCGCGGCTTCACCTTGCACCAGGTGCGGAACGGTACCGCCGATGCGCGGGACGCGGAACATCGTCTTCTTGGCTTCCTCGACGCCCTTCTGGATGGCCGAGGGCACTTCCTTCGCCTTGCCGTACCCGACGCCTACCATGCCGTTGCCGTCGCCGACCACGACGAGTGCGGTGAAGCTGAACCGCCGACCGCCCTTGACGACCTTCGACACCCGGTTGATGGCGACGACACGCTCGATGAACTTGTCCTTGTCATCGTTCCGGCCACCGTCACGACCGCCGCGTCCGCCGCGCTCGCTCCGACCACCGCGTTCGCCGCCTCCGCGGCCTGCGCCGCGGGCATTGTTGCGGTTGGCATCAGCGGAGCCGGTACCGGTTGCAGCTGCGGCCGGAGCTTCCGCCGCTGGCTGCTCTGTAGCCGTATTCAATGGGGCTTCCTTTGCCTTGTTTTCCTCGGTCACAGTGACAGACCACCCGTCCGTGCACCGTCTGCGATTGCTGCGACGCGGCCGTGATACTTGTTACCGCCGCGGTCGAAGACGACCGCCTCGATACCGACGGCCTTGGCTCGCTCTGCGACGAGCTCGCCGACGCGCTTGGCCTTGGCTGTCTTGTCACCGTCGAAGGCCCGGAGGTCCGCTTCGAGGGTGGACGCCGAGGCGACGGTCATACCCTTGGTGTCGTCGACGACCTGGACGAAGACGTGCCGGGCGGACCGGTTCACGACCATGCGCGGACGGACCGCTGTACCCGAGACACGCTTGCGTACCCGGAGGTGGCGGCGTCCGCGGGATGCGGACCTGCTCTTCGAGCTGCGCTTCTTGTTGATGCTCAGACCCATGGTTACTTACCAGCCTTTCCGACCTTGCGGCGGATGATCTCGCCTGCGTAGCGGATGCCCTTGCCCTTGTAGGGATCGGGCCTGCGCAGCTTGCGGATGGTTGCAGCGACCTCGCCGACCCGCTGCTTGTTGATACCCGAGACCGAGAGCTTGGTAGGGCTGTCGACGGTCAGGGTGATGCCCTCAGGTGCCTTGACGGCAACCGGGTGGCTGTATCCGAGAGCGAACTCGAGGTCACTACCTCGCGCCTGGACACGGTAACCCGTGCCCACGATCTCGAGGTTCTTCTTGTAGCCCTCGGTCACCCCGACGATCATGTTGGAGATCAGCGTCCGGGTGAGTCCGTGCAGTGAGCGCGATTCGCGCTCGTCGTTCGGCCGGGAGACAGTGAGCGTGCCCTCGTCCAGGGAGACCTCGATGGGGTTCGGGACCGTGTGGCTCAGTTCGCCCTTCGAGCCCTTGACGAAGACCTCGTTGCCGTCGAGTGTGACCTCGACACCAGCGGGAACGGTGATGGGGAGACGTCCAATACGTGACATGTTTCTTTCCCTTTCCCGCTACCAGACGTAGGCGAGGACTTCCCCACCCACGCCCTTCTTGGATGCCTGGCGGTCCGTGAGCAGACCGGAGGACGTGGACAGGATGGCGATCCCGAGGCCGCCGAGTACGTGGGGCAGATTCGTCGACTTCGCGTAGACGCGCAGTCCCGGCTTGGAGATACGGCGGATACCCGCGATGGAACGCTGGCGGTCCGGACCGAACTTGAGGTCGAGGGTCAGCTTCTTACCGACCTCGGCCTCCTCCTCCTTCCAGCCGGCGATGTAGCCCTCTGCCTTGAGGATGTCGGCGACGCGGGCCTTCAGCTTGCTGTACGGCATCGACACGGAATCGTGGTAAGCCGAATTTGCATTGCGCAGACGCGTCAGCATGTCTGCGACAGGATCTGTCATTGTCATGTGGGCTCTTGCCCTTCCTCGAAACGGTTTCCTGGTTCCGGCCGGCTTTTGGTACCCCGACCGGAGTGGACCTGTTACGTAGTTAGATTAATCGTCGGATTTGAACGGGAAGCCGAGCGCCTTCAGAAGCGCGCGGCCCTCGGCGTCGGTCTTGGCAGTTGTCACGACCGTGATGTCCATACCACGGACGCGGTCGATCCTGTCCTGGTCGATCTCGTGGAACATCGACTGCTCCGTGAGGCCGAAGGTGTAGTTGCCGTTACCGTCGAACTGCTTGCCGTTGAGCCCGCGGAAGTCGCGGATACGGGGCAGCGCCAGGGACACCAGCCGATCGGTGAACTCCCACATGCGATCGCCGCGCAGCGTCGCGTGGGCGCCGATGGGCATTCCCTCGCGAAGCTTGAACTGGGCGATGGACTTGCGGGCCTTCGTGACCTGCGGCTTCTGGCCGGTGATGGCGGTGAGATCCTTGACGGCACCGTCGATCAGCTTGGAGTCCTTCGCGGCGTCCCCTACACCCATGTTGACGACGACCTTGACCAGACGTGGCACCTGGTTCACGTTGGAGTAGCCGAACTCCTCCTGGAGCGTGGACTTGATCTCCGACGCATAGCGTGCCTTCAGGCGTGGAAGAGCTGCTGCTTCTGTGGTACCTGTGGTTTCGACACTCATGAGAGATCCTTCCCTGAGGACTTCGCGACGCGGATGCGGACAACACGCTCGCGGCCGTCGCGCTCGACGGTCTCGGTGCGGTAGCCGACCCGGGTCGGCTTCTTGGTCTCGGGGTCGACGACGGCGACGTTGCTGATGTGCACGGACGCCTCCACGACCTCGATGCCACCGGTCGTGGTGCCGCGCTGCGACTGCCCCGCCTTGGTGTGCTTCGTGACCCGGTTGATGCCCTCTACCAGCACCCGATTGGTGTCCGGGAAGACCTTCAGCACCTTGCCCTGCTTGCCGCGGTCTCCCCCGCGCTCCTGCCTGGCTCCGGTGATGACCTGGACCAGGTCACCCTTCTTGATCCTGAGCTTTGTCTTCTGTGCCATGGACTACAGCACCTCCGGCGCCAGCGAGATGATCTTCATGAAACGCTTGTCGCGGAGCTCGCGACCCACAGGGCCGAAGATACGGGTACCGCGGGGGTCGCCGTCGTTCTTCAGGATCACTGCTGCGTTCTCATCGAACTTGATGTAGGAACCGTCCGCGCGGCGGCGTTCCTTCTTCGTGCGGACGATGACCGCTTTGACGACATCGCCCTTCTTGACGTTGCCGCCGGGGATCGCATCCTTCACGGTGGCGACGATGACGTCACCGATGCCTGCGTAGCGGCGTCCGGATCCACCGAGCACACGAATGGTCAAGATTTCCTTGGCCCCTGTGTTGTCGGCGATCTTCAACCGCGATTCCTGCTGAATCACTGATTACTCCTGTCGTCGCGCCGGTTCTCTTCTCGAGCCTTGCGGAACGGATATGGGTGGGCCCCGTAATACTGGTACTCAGCGTGTGCGCGGCAAGGCATGGACCTTCCGCACGAAAACTCGTGCTGAACAAGATTATCGGGCTTTTGCCTATGTGCCCGGTGTGCTGAACCCCTCAGGGCATGCGTCAGCCCACCGGACAGACAAGATTCTGATCATATCGCGCCACTGCCCCGGTCACGAAATCGTGTCCGGGGCAGTGGCGCGGGCAGAGGCGGTACCGCTCCCTGCGGGTCGGTCCGTGGACCGGGGACTACTTGGCCTTCTCGACGATCTCCACCAGGCGCCACCGCTTGGTGGCCGACAGCGGACGGGTCTCACTGATCAGGACCATGTCGCCGATGCCGGCGGCGTCCAGCTCGTCGTGCACCTTGACCTTCGAGCTGCGCCGGAGCACCTTGCCGTACAGACCGTGCTTCACCCGGTCCTCGACCTCGACGACGATGGTCTTCTGCATCTTGTCAGAGACCACGTAGCCGCGGCGGACCTTGCGGTAACCGCGTGATGAGGCGTCGTGGACTGCTGTCTCGGGTACTGCGGTCGTTTCGCTCTGCTGCTCACTCATTTGGCGTTCTCCTCAGAAGCCTCGGTGCCGACGGAGGAAGCATCCTTCGCGGCGGCCTTCCTGGATTTCCTGGTCTTCTCCACCTTCTCGGGCTTCGCTTCCTCGACGGGAGCGAGCACCTCCGGACGGATCCCCAGTTCACGCTCGCGCAGCACCGTGTAGATGCGTGCGATGTCGCGCTTGACCGAGCGGAGCCTGCCATGGCTCTCCAGCTGACCCGTGGCCGACTGGAAGCGGAGGTTGAACAGTTCCTCCTTGGCCTTGCGCAGTTCCTCCACCAGACGGTCCTTGTCGAACCCGTCCAGCTGATCTGTTGCCAGTTCCTTTGAACCCAGCGCCATACCTATTCACCACCCTCACGATGCACGATGCGTGCCTTCAACGGCAGCTTGTGAATAGCGAGACGCATGGCTTCACGGGCTACCTCCTCGGAAACACCGGACAGCTCGAAGAGAACCCGTCCGGGCTTGACGTTGGCCACCCACCACTCGGGGGACCCCTTACCCGAACCCATGCGGGTCTCGGCGGGCTTCTTGGTCAGCGGACGGTCCGGATAGATGTTGATCCAGACCTTCCCGCCGCGCTTGATGTGGCGGGTCATGGCGATACGGGCTGACTCGATCTGCCGGTTGGTGACATATGCCGGGCTCAGCGCCTGGATACCCCACTCACCGAAACTGACCTCGGTGCCGCCCGACGCATTGCCGGAACGACCCGGGTGATGCTGCTTGCGGAATCTGACTCGACGTGGGATGAGCATTTAAGCCTGTCCTCCTTCAGTCGCAGCGGGAGCCGCTGCTGTCTCGGCGAGCGCCTGGGCGCCCTGACCCTCGGAGCGCTCCGGTGCACGACGACGACGCTCGCCGCCACGGTCCGCCCCGGCAGGGCCCCTGCCCGGACGATCCGAGCTGCGGCCACGCGACGGGGCTGCGGCAGCCTGCGCCGCGAGCTCCTTCGCCGTGACGTCGCCCTTGTAGATCCAGACCTTCACGCCGATACGACCGAACGTGGTCTTGGCCTCGAAGAAGCCGTAATCGATGTTCGCGCGCAGCGTGTGCAGGGGAACGCGTCCCTCGCGGTAGAACTCGGACCGGCTCATCTCCGCTCCGCCCAGACGGCCCGAACACTGCACCCGGATGCCCTTGGCACCGGCGCGCTGCGCCGACTGGATGGCCTTCTTCATGGCCCTGCGGAAGGCAACACGCGAGGAGAGCTGCTCCGCGATGCCCTGGGCGACCAGCTGCGCCTCGATCTCGGGGTTCTTGACCTCGAGGATGTTCAGCTGCACCTGCTTGCCGGTGAGCTTCTCGAGCTCGCCGCGGATGCGATCAGCCTCCGCGCCGCGCCGGCCGATGACGATGCCCGGACGAGCCGTGTGGATGTCCACGCGGACCCGGTCGCGGGTGCGCTCGATCTCGACCTTCGCGATACCTGCCCTATCCATGCCGGTCGACATGAGCTGGCGGATCTTGATGTCCTCGCGCACGAAATCGCGGTAGCGCTGGCCCGGCTTGTTGCTGTCGGCGAACCAGTGTGACCTGTGGTCGGTGGTGATGCCGAGTCGGAACCCGTGCGGGTTTACTTTCTGTCCCACTAGCGGACCTCCACTTTCTCAGGGGTAGCGACGACAACCGTGATGTGGCTGGTCCGCTTGTTGATGCGGAACGCACGGCCCTGGGCTCGCGGCCGGAACCGCTTCATCGTGGGGCCTTCATCAACGAATGCTTCACTGATGATGAGGTTGTCCTCGTCGAAGGCGACGCCGTCACGATCCGCGCGGACGCGGGCGTTGGCGACTGCCGACTGGACCACCTTGAATACCGGCTCCGAAGCAACCTGTGGGGCAAACTTCAGAATGGCCATAGCCTCATTCGCCTGCTTGCCACGAACAAGGTTGACGACGCGCCGGGCCTTCATAGGCGTTACGCGAATGTGTCGCGCGATAGCCTTGGCTTCCATTGCTTTCCTTCTCTCGTCTTATCCGAAGGACAGCGCCTAGCGGCGCTTGCCCTTGCGGTCGTCCTTAACATGGCCGCGGAAGGTCCGCGTGGGAGCGAATTCGCCGAGCTTGTGCCCGACCATCGACTCGGTGACGAACACCGGGATGTGCTTGCGCCCGTCGTGTACCGCGATCGTGTGTCCGAGCATGTCGGGGATGATCATCGAGCGGCGGGACCACGTCTTGATGACGTTCTTCTTGCCCGTTTCGTTCTCGCGAGCGACCTTGACGTACAGGTGCTGATCGACGAAGGGGCCTTTCTTCAGGCTGCGTGGCATGTTTCCAGGCTCCTATCGCTTGTTCTTGCCGGAACGACGGCGACGCACGATGAGTGAATCGCTCTCTTTGTTGGGGCGGCGCGTACGGCCCTCGGGCTTGCCGTTCGGGTTGACCGGGTGGCGTCCACCGGAGGTCTTGCCCTCGCCACCACCATGGGGGTGGTCGACAGGGTTCATCGCGACACCTCGCACGGTCGGGCGGATACCCTTCCAGCGGTTGCGGCCGGCCTTGCCCCAGTTGATGTTCGACTGCTCGGCATTGCCGACCTCGCCGATCGTCGCCCTGCAGCGGACGTCCACGTTGCGGATCTCACCGGAGGGCAGGCGCAACTGTGCGAAGCGTCCTTCCTTGGCGACGAGCTGCACGGAGGCACCGGCTGAACGGGCCATTTTCGCCCCGCCGCCCGGGCGGAGTTCGACGGCGTGGATGACGGTGCCCACGGGGACGTTGCGCAGCGGCAGGTTGTTGCCGGGCTTGATGTCTGCCCCGGCTCCCGCCTCGACGAAGTCGCCCTGCCTGAGCTTGTTCGGCGCGATGATGTACCGCTTGGTGCCGTCGACGTAGTGCAGCAGGGCGATGCGCGCTGTGCGGTTGGGATCATATTCGATCTCCGCCACACGAGCATCGACGCCGTCCTTGTCGTGGCGGCGGAAGTCGATCAGTCGGTACTGACGCTTGTGTCCACCGCCCTTGTGGCGGGTCGTGATCTTACCGGTGTTGTTGCGCCCGCCGTTCTTCGGCAGGGGGCGGACCAACGACTTCTCCGGCGTCGACCGGGTGATTTCAGCGAAGTCGGCAACACTCGAGCCACGACGGCCCGGAGTTGTCGGCTTGTATTTACGGATTCCCATAACTCAATTCCTCGTTAAAGTGGTCTCCGCTCTAGGAGAGCGGACCGCCGAAGATGTCGATCGAGCCCTCTTTGAGGGACACGATGGCACGCTTGGTGCCCTTGCGCTGACCCCAGCCGAACTTGGTCCGCTTGCGCTTCCCGATCCGGTTGATGGTGTTGATGGAGTCGACCTTCACGGAGAAGATCTTCTCGACCGCCAGCTTGATCTCTTCCTTGTTCGACCGGGGGTCGACCAGGAAGGTGTACTTGCCCTCGTCGATCAGGCCGTAACTCTTCTCCGAGACGACGGGTGCGATGACGACGTCGCGCGGATCCTTTGCGATGGTGCCGCTCACTTTGCATCCTCCTCGGAGATGACATCGGCCGAGCCGACGAACTGGTCGAACGCTGCCTTGGAGAAGATCACGTCGTCGGAGACCAGCACGTCGTACGTGTTGAGCTGATCGACGTACAGGACATGAACCTCGGGTACGTTGCGCACGGACAGTGCGGCGACGTCGTTGGCGCGCTCGATGACGACGAGCAGCCGGGGACGCTCGGAGACGGCCCGCAGTGTCTCGATGGCGCCCTTGGTCGAGGGCTTGTCGCCCTGCACCAGGGACTCGAGGACGTGGATGCGGTTGTTGCGTGCCCGGTCGGAGAGGGCGCCGCGCAGAGCCGCTGCCTTCATCTTCTTGGGGGTGCGCTGGCTGTAGTCGCGGGGTGTCGGTCCGTGGACCACGCCGCCGCCGGTCATCTGGGGCTCGCGGATGGAACCCTGGCGGGCCCTACCGGTGCCCTTCTGCTTGAAGGGCTTGCGGCCCGCACCACTGACTTCCGCGCGGGTCTTGGTCTTGTGCGTACCCTGGCGGGCTGCGGCGAGCTGGGCGACGACGACCTGGTGCATCAGCGGCACGTTGGTCTGGGCGTCGAAGATCTCGGCGGGGAAATCGACCTGGACTGTGTTGACAGCTGTTTCATTGACCATGTGGTCATGCTCCCTTCACGGCGGTGCGTACGAGGACGACCTGGCCGCGGGCGCCGGGAACGGCACCCTTGATGAGCAGCAGCGACTTCTCGACGTCCACGGCGTGGACCCGGAGGTTCAGCGTGGTCTGACGAACGGCACCCATGCGGCCTGCCATTTTCATTCCACGGAAGACGCGGCTGGGGGTGGAGGCACCACCGATGGAACCGGGCTTGCGGTGGTTCTTGTGGGCACCGTGGGAGGCACCGACGCCGTGGAAGCCGTGACGCTTCATGACACCGGCGAAGCCCTTGCCCTTGGTGGTACCGATGACGTCGACGATCTGACCGGCGTCGAACATCTCGACGGAGAGCTCCTGGCCGAGCGAGTAGGAGTCGGCATCGGAGGTGCGCAGCTCGACGACGTGACGGCGAGGCGTGACGCCTGCCTTCTCGAAATGGCCGGCGAGGGGCTTGGTGACCTTGCGGGGGTCGATCTGGCCGAAGCCGATCTGGACCGCCGAGTAACCGTCCGTCTCCTGGTCCAGGAGCTGCGTGATGACGTTCGAGTCGGCCTGGATGACCGTGACCGGCACGAGGATGTTGTTCTCGTCCCAGACCTGGGTCATGCCGAGCTTGGTGCCGAGCAGACCCTTGACCTGGCGTGTAAGTGAAGTAGACATGAGTATCCGCCCTCCCCTACAGCTTGATTTCGATGTTCACGTCCGCGGGCAGATCGAGACGCATCAGCGAATCGACGGCCTTGGGCGTGGGATCAATGATGTCGATCAGCCGCTTGTGCGTGCGCATCTCGAAGTGCTCACGGCTGTCCTTGTACTTGTGCGGAGACCGGATGACGACGAAGACGTTCTTCTCCGTCGGAAGGGGAACTGGTCCCACGACCGTCGCGCCTGCGCGCGTCACCGTCTCAACGATCTTCCGTGCTGATACGTCGATGACCTCGTGGTCATACGACTTCAGCCGGATGCGGATCTTCTGTCCCGCCATGGCGTCTCGACTCTCTCTCTAACCTCTGCGTAGCTGCCTGGGGCAGCTCCTGAACGTACGTGCATCGACCGCGTCCGTGGTGCGACGCCTCCCGGGCAGACTGAATCCGGATGAATCCGGGTTCCTCACCCTGCTCGGGTCCGACCCCCGCGCTCGGGCGTGTCGCCCTGCGTGGTCATGCGCATCCGAATGTTCCGGCGGGCCGATAGGGTGGATCGTTCTGGGCCGTTGCGGCGGACCTGGCCCCCGCGTCGGGCATTATCCTGACCGGGGCGAAGCCTCATACCGCGTACCGGCACGTGAACAACTTATCTAGTGTCGCAGATCGCCGGAATGATTGCGAACCACGCGCTCCGTGACGGTGATGAAACCGACGACGCCGGCTGTGCCTTGCTACCCGTCCTCGCCCTCGCGCGCCGCGGACGCCCGGGGTACAGCTTCCGGTACAGCTTCCGGTGCAGCCCCGGAGCCGCCGTTCCTCGTCTGCCCGTTGAGCTTCCACACTGCGAAGGCGATGAGCGCGACGGCGGCCACGGTCAGCAGCACGAAGGTGTAGCCCCGCAGGAACCAGAGCAGGGCGAGGACGATGCCGGTGGCCCCCCAGAGGCTGAACAGTCTCCTCGAGAGCGCCACGCCTGCCGCGAGGAGTGCCACGTGCCCGAGCAGCGACCAGATCTGCGCGCCCGACGTACCACCCGGGAGCGTCAGCAGCCCCGTGCCGGAGAGGACTACTGCCGCCGCGGAGAGCCAGCGCGGACCCCGGCTACCGGTGCCCCGCGTGAAGGAGTAGGCGGCCAGGAGCGCCAGGGCGACCACCCACCACTGTGCCGACCAGAAGAAACTTGCCCCGTCGAGCAGCAGCCACACGATGCGCTGTGCACTTGCCGCCAGCACGAGGAACACCCCTTCGCGGGCGAGGGCGCGCGCCTGCACCGGAAGCTCGCGTACGGTGAGCACGGCGATCACGGCCAGGACCACCGAACCACTGACGGCGGGGTCATCGGGGATCATGGCGAGCACGGCCGCTACTGCTCCCCAGCCGAGGGCGACGGCCGCAAGGAGTCGACGACGCAGGGTGCGGTGCCCGGCGGGCGGCAGCACCCGGCGGGCGAGGTAGAGCAGCCCGCCGCCCAGCACGGCGCCGAGCAGAACCTGCATCTCGACGGCTCCCGGCGTTCCGCCGACGTCGATCGTGACCTGCTGGACGAGCGTGGTGGACCAGACGATGACGGCAAGACCAGCACCGGCGTCGAGCCAGGGCAGGGCGTCCCGGCGGGAGAGGGTGAACCCGGCGACCGCGACGACGGCTGCGACGATGACGCGGTCCCATCCGGCTCCGTCCTCGAAGGCGAACACGGCTGCTTCCGTTCCCAGGAGCCCGGCGCCGACCCAGACGGGCCTGATGATCCGTTCGTCCTCCAGTGCCACACGGGTCAGCACGAGCACCAGTAGCAGGCCCGCCGCCACCAGCGCCCCTGCCCATGGCTCGAGAGGGGCCCGCGGCAACCAGCCGTCCGGAGAGGTCCGCAGAACTCCGGTCAGGGCGGCGATCAGTGCGGCGGCAGCGTACAGGGCCGGGTACGCGGCGAGATCCTGCCGCTGCAGAACGAACAACGTGACGGAGACCGCCAGCAACAGTGCCAGCTGCACGATCACGACGCCGAGCCGGAGGTCCGATCCGGCCAGCGTCCCGTAGAGAAAAGGTAGGGCCGCGAGGACGGCCAGGCTCAGCCACGCCGACGAGGCCTGCAGACCGACATCGCGGAGTTTGCGTCGCAGCACGATACGCGCGGTCTCCTGCACTGCGACGGAGACACCAGTGGCAGTCAGCACACCGTGCACCGTCAGGCGGAGGTCCGCGGCGACGACGGCGGCCAACGAGGTGAAGGCGACCTGCGCCGCGAGCAGATACAGCCCCCTGCGGCCGCGACCGATCGCACGGCGAGTCATCAGAGCGGCGTAGACGACCACCGTGGCGAGCAGGATCTCGTAGGAACGGACGCCGAAGGAGCCGGCCACGCACGCGAGGGCCGCAGCGACGAGTGAGACCGGCCCGACCGCCTCGACATAGCCGGCCTGCGGCGGCGTAGGCTTCGGGTTTCCCCCACTTCCGGCAAGGGTCCCACGTCGTCGGGACGCGGCGGATGTCCCGCCGTGCGGCCCTGCCTCATGGGCGAGCGGCAGGGCCAGGGTGGTCCCGCAGCCCACGAGGACACAGCTCCAGAGCGCAGTGACGGCTACGGGGCCGAGGCCGGCGCTCGTCGCCAGGTACACGGTCGCCAGGAGCGAGAGACCGCTCGCCGACCAGATCACGCCCGTGCTGTAGGACGTGGCCCGGACGCGTCGGACCCGGACCACCTCGACAACCTGGTTCGCCACTGCTCCGAGGACGAAGGCGAGAGCGGCCAGGTCCCACAGCCTGCCCCCGGCGGGATCGGGGATCCGGACATGGACGAGAACGGTGAGCGGAAGCAGGACCACCAACGCTGCGCGGGCAGCCAGCAGGAACCGCTCGCGGGACTTCCGCGACGAGCGGGCGGCGCGCGTCACGAAGTACACGGCTGACAGGACGACCACCAGCTCGGCCCGCCAGGGATCGGACCACGGCGTCGCGAAGCCCAGGCCGATGCCCGCCAGGACGAGCAGTTCGGCGCGCCCACGGAGGCGGGAGGCGACGACTGCGCCGACGACGAGCACGAGCAGGGCGGGTAGGAGTGCGTCGGGTCGAGCATCCCCTGCACTCCCGGGAAGCGCGATGGGGGCCAGGGACGACACCAGTCCCAGGGTCACCGTGGCCGCAGCCACCGTCATGAGCGCGAAGGTCACCAGGACATCGAGGCGATACCGGCCCAGGACTCGCCCCCTGTCGTCCTGCGCCGGGTGGTCCGAGTCCGCCGGCGCATCGTCCTGCGACCCTCCGTCCAGCAGGGTCCCCTCTCCCGGGATCTGCCGGACGGGAAGGGCGAGGACGAGCAGTCCGGTCACCTGCAGGCCGAGGAACAGTGCGAGGACCATCGCCCCCCAGAGGATCCCGATCCCCAGCGCAGAGGCGATGAGGGAGATCGCCACGGTGGCCACCAGCCGCAGTGCGTAGAGATGCTCGATCCGGCGGACGGGAACGAATACCAGCAGGGCGGCATAGTAGACGGCGCCCACCACCCACAGCAGCGCCCGGTCCCCGTCGGGGAGGATGCCTCCGAGCGCGATGGAGAGGATCAGGGCCATCGGCGTCAGGAACCGATGGGCGTCCAGGACTGCCCGCGTGAGGACCCCGGGCAACCACCGCGGCGACGCGTACGCGACGACCGCGAGCAGAGCTGCGACCCCGATGGAGCAGGTGAAGTACCAGATCAGGGCGGCGCCGATGAGCGAGACCGAGGAGAGCGCGATCGAGAGGAAGAACGGAAGACTCAGATAGGCCACGATCCGGCTCTGCAGCCTGACCGCGGCGAGGAGGTACGCACCACTTCCGAGCACGGCACTGATGAACCACGCGAGAGACCCCTCGCCGGTGAGTACCCCGAACAGCAGACCCGCTACCGGAACCAGTGCGAGTCCTGTGCCGGTGAAGGCGACAGCTGCAGGCCGGAGCCGCTCCAGGCGCGCGTGGAGCACGAGTCCGCCGACATAGAACAGGGCGACGACGGCACTGATGGTCACGGCTCGGGTGGGGCCTGGTACCGCAGCGCCGATGAAGAGGCCGCCGGCCACCACGAGCAGCAGACTGGCCGAGTAGAGCGCGATATTGATGGTCCGGAGATCCCGCTCCGCTTTCGCAGCGGCCAGTTCCTCGGGTGACGGTTCCTGAACCGGGCGTAGAGCCGGCGTAGGCCCCGGAGCCTTCGATGCATGGTCCATGGTGGCGCGTCCGGCGGGGAGTCCGGCGGGGAGTCCGGCGTGGTCCGACAACGCTGCAGGCACCAGCCCTGCCGGTGGACGGAAGGCCGGAACCGGTCCGACGACCGGTCCGAGGGTGGCCCCGAGGTACGGATCGTCCGAGGACGGCCGAGAGACCTCGGGTGAGCCCACCGGTGCCTGGTCGTGCCCAGCGCCCGGAGCGACACCCTGACCTGCCGCGCTTCCGGCCCTGAAGCCCTCCCCGAAGCCGGCCCTGAAAGCCTCGTCGTAT
>JARIBG010000126.1 GCA_029257465.1 Arthrobacter sp.
GTTGCGCTCGATCGCGTCGGCATTGCCGAACGCATCGATCTGCACGGAGTGGTCGATGACGAGTTCGGCCGGAGCGAGCGGATTGACCTTCGTCGGGTCTCCGCCGAGATCCACGACCGCTTCACGCATGGTCGCGAGATCGACGACGCACGGAACGCCCGTGAAGTCCTGCATGACCACGCGCGCCGGGGTGAACTGGATCTCAATGTCTGGCTCGGCCTCCGCATCCCAGGAAGCCAGGGCGCGGACGTGATCAGCGGTGATGTTCGCGCCATCCTCGGAGCGGAGTAGATTCTCCAGCAGGATCTTGAGACTGTACGGGAGGGTCTCGGAACCCTCGACCGCGCTCAGCCTGAAAATTTCGTATTCTGCGCCGGCGACATCGAGTACGCCCTTCGCGCCGAATGAGTCCGCAGTCGTCATGACCTCGGCTCCCTTCGATGAGATTGTGGAATACGCCCATCATATTCCATGGGTCGCACTATTGTATACAGTTGTACACCGAGACCCTGTGAGGTTGTCTCAGAACCTGTGTCTGAGCGCACCGTTGCGGTCGGCAAGGACCGGCAGATCGGCGAACACGCCGGCCGGATCCGTGGCGTCGTCCCGGCTGTGGTCCACGACCGGGCCTGTCCCTGCAATCTCCCGGATGAGTTCGATCCCGGCCACTGCCTCGTCCTTCGAGGCGTAGAACGTTGACACTGCGACGAGAGTCCCGTCGGGAGCTGTGAGCTTGACGCGGAAGCCGCCGTCATGGGCGTCGACCAGTTTGAAGTACCCTGCCATCGTCTTACCTCCTTGTAAGGGGCATCGTCGCAATGCGCGATGGCTCATGGTAAGCACACCCGCCACCTCGCGGACCCGACAATTTCGCATCAGTTGCCCGCGTATCAGCGACCGCGCTGGGCGAGCCGTGCCACCAGGGACGACGGGGTCACCGCGGCGAGCGCGACGAGCGCCTTGTAACGGAGGCTCGGGATCGACACCGCTTTCCCGGCGGCGGTGTCGCGGAGCGCCTCGCGCACCACCCGATCCGTATCGAGCCACATGAGGCCGGGAACACTCGTCTTGTCCGCCCCCATCCGCTGATGGAAGTCGGTATGGACGAAGCCCGGGCACACGGCCGTGACCCGGATTCCCTCCGAGCCGTACGTGAGATTGGCCCACCGGCTGAAGCTGATCATCGCCGCCTTCACCGCTCCGTAGGTGCCCCGCGGGGTGAAACCGGCGACGCTCGCGATGTTGATGATCGTCCCGTGCCGACGCGCGCGCATGTGCTGCAGGGCCACATGGGCCAGGGCCAGGGGAATCTCCAGGTGGATCCGGAGGTGGCGCCGTTCGTCGTCGAACGGGTTGTCCGCGAAGGGCTTCACCAGTCCGTGCCCGGCGTTGTTGACCAGCACCGTGACGGGTGTCCGATCGGGTGCCAGCTGTTCGTGGTCGGTCAGGCGGGCGAGGACCCGCGCGAGGCTGTCGTCGTCGAGCAGATCGGCGGCGATGGTCTCCACCGGTACACCCCACTGGCCCCTCAGTGTGTCGGCCGTTTCCTCGAGCGGACCCGTTGTCCGGGCCACGAGGACCAGATGGCAGCCGCGCGAGGCGAAGTGGCGGGCGAACTCGGCGCCGATCCCTGATGTCGCGCCCGTGATGAGGACGGTTTCGGTCATGCACCTACCCTCTCCCACGTCACTGACACGGGCAAGGTCGTTCAGTCCCGTGCCCCGTGGGCCGGATGCTCTGTGGGCGGTTCACCGGCTGCTCGGCATGCAACGTCCATGCGACCTGACCGCGTGTTAGATTCCGAGCATCCACAGCCCGAGGCGAGACGTGGGCGGGATGCAGGCGTACGGGTCCACCGGACGCCGCGGAGGTATCAGGAAGGGATGTTCCATGAGTGGTAACAGAGCTGTTGCATACAAGGGGCCGGGGAAGGTAGAGGTCATCGACATCGACTACCCCACATTCGAACTGAAGGACGGCCCGGGCGTGAACCCGGACAACATCGGCCGCCAGGTCCACCACGGCGTGATCCTCAAGACGGTCACCACCAATATCTGCGGCTCGGACCAGCACATGGTCCGTGGCCGCACCTCGGCCCCGATCGATCTCGTGCTGGGGCACGAGATCACGGGCGAGGTCGTGGAGGTGGGCCGCGACGTGGAGTTCATCAAGAAGGGTGACCTCTGCTCCGTCCCCTTCAATATCGCGTGTGGCCGGTGCCGCAACTGCAAGGAGCGCAAGACCGGCATCTGCCTGAACGTCAACCCGGACAGGCCTGGGAGCGCCTACGGCTACGTGGACATGGGCGGCTGGGTGGGCGGTCAGGCCGAGTACGTCCTGGTGCCCTACGCTGACTGGAATCTGCTGAAGTTCCCCGACCGCGACCAGGCCATGGAGAAGATCCTCGATCTGACGATGCTCTCGGACATCCTGCCGACGGGCTTCCACGGTGCGGTCACTGCGGGCGTGGGCGTGGGATCGACGGTCTACGTCGCCGGGGCCGGGCCCGTGGGTCTTGCAGCGGCGGCATCGGCGCAGCTACTGGGCGCCGCAGTGGTCATCGTGGGCGATCTCAACGAGGACCGTCTCGCTCAGGCCAGGAGCTTCGGCTGCGAGACCATCGACGTGTCCAAGGGTTCGCCGGGTGACCAGATCGAGCAGTTGCTGGGCGTCCCGGAGGTGGACTGCGGCGTGGACGCCGTCGGCTTCGAGGCGCGCGGCCACGGCGACGGCGCAGCCACGGAGGCACCGGCCACGGTGCTCAACTCGCTCATGGACATCACGGCGGCCGGCGGCGCACTGGGAATCCCCGGCCTCTATGTCACGGGTGACCCGGGAGCGGCCGACGACGCCGCGAAGGTGGGCTCGCTCTCCCTGAGCTTGGGGACGGGCTGGGCGAAGTCCCTGTCCTTCACCACGGGCCAATGTCCGGTGATGAAGTACAACCGCGGGCTCATGATGGCGATCCTGCACGACCGCATCGCGATCGCCAAGGCCGTCAATGCAAAGACGATCGGGCTGGAGGACGCCCCGCGCGGCTACGAGGAGTTCGACGCCGGTGCCGCCACGAAGTACGTGCTCGATCCGCACGGATCGGTCGCCGCCTAGAAGCAGGAACGCACAAGGCCCCGATAGGCATGATCGGGGCCTTGTGCGTTGGCGATGATACCACGCCAATCCCCCGCATTCCTTGGATTGTCCAGCACAGCTACATACCAGTTTGGCAACGAATGGAAAATCGTTTACGGTGGTGAGAGTTTCCCGTTCAGGGAAGTAAGAAGCTGCCGTTCATCAGGCAGCGAGCTATGCCCGGCACCGCCCTCCACCGCTCGTTGCTCATCAGGCGGCCGCCGAATCATGACCTCCATACCGTCAAGGGTGAGCAGCGGCGCGAAGAAGTCCGGGGACGGACCTAGTGCGGGTGGCCTTTCGGAGCATCGTATCCTCATGAACACCAAGACCTTCAGCACGACTGCGCGCCGCGGCTTCGCAGCGATCGCCCTCACCGGACTCGCCCTCGGCTCCGCCGCCGGAACAGC
>JARIBG010000134.1 GCA_029257465.1 Arthrobacter sp.
TTCGCCGACAGCAAGCCGATCCAGATCCACGACATCCGACTGGAACCGCCGCAGCAGGGGGAAGTGCTGGTCCGCATTGAGGCTGCCGGCATCTGTCATTCCGATCTGTCGGTGGTCAACGGCAATCGGCCGCGGCCCCTTCCGATGCTGCTCGGCCATGAAGCGGCCGGCCTCGTCGAGGAACTCGGTGAGGGAGTGGACGACCTCGCTGTCGGCCAGCGCGTGGTGATGACCTTCCTGCCCAGATGTGGCCGGTGTGCCGGCTGCCGGTCCGACGGGAAGACTCCCTGCGAGGAGGGGAGCGCCTCCAATGCGGAAGGGACGCTGCTCGGCGGGGGCCGTCGGCTGTCGCGGAACGGGCAGCCGGTCCACCATCACGTCGGGGTGTCCGCCTTCGCGACCCACGCCGTCGTCTCCCGACGTTCGATCGTCCCCGTCGGTACGGACGTGCCGCCCCAGGTCGCCGCCCTGCTGGGATGTGCCCTGTTGACCGGGGGCGGCGCTGTTCTCAATGTCGCCAAGCCCGAGTCCTCCTCCCGCGTGGCGATCGTCGGGCTCGGTGGCGTGGGCATGGCCGCACTGATCACCGCCCTCGCCACCGGCGTCGAGCACGTGGTCGGTATCGACACACTCCCGGGCAAGCTCGACTCCGCGCTCCGGCTCGGGGCAACGGAAGCGATGACCTCCGCAGCTGCACTGGAACGCCATGAGAAGTTCGACGCCGTGATCGAGGCTGCAGGGCATCCCCGTGCGTTGGAGGCCGCCATCGCGCTCACCAAGCCCGGAGGCGTCACGGTCACCGTCGGGTTGCCGGCCCCCGGTCAGTCTGCGTCCATCGATCCGCTCGCACTCACGGCGGAAGCACGAACCATCGTCGGGAGCTATCTCGGGTCGGCGCTACCCGAGCACGACATCCCGATCTACGAGGAGCTTTGGCGTTCGGGCCAGCTAGCCGTCGAGGGACTTGTCTCCGACACCATCGAACTCGACGACATCAATCTCGCCATGGACACCTTGACCAGTGGTCAGGCTCTCCGCCAGATCATCATCTTCCCCTGACCTGTCGCCCGTACAGATCAACCTGTCGCCCCGTACACATCAAGAGGGATCACTATGACTTCGAGCAACGACCACATCTACAGCTCCATCATCATCGGCGCCGGATTCGGCGGTCTGGGCCAGGGGGCCCAGTTCGTACAGGACGGCACGGATGACTTCCTGATCCTGGAACGTGGCGACGACGTCGGCGGGGTGTGGCGCGAGAACACCTACCCCGGCGTCGCCTGCGACACGCAGGCGGTCATCTACTGCTTCAGCTACTTCCTCAATCTCAAGGTCTCCCGCATGTTCGCCGGTCAGGAGGAACTCCAGGGCTACCTGCGTGCACTGGCCGAGGAGTTCGGGCTCGGCAAGCACCTGCGATTCAGCCAGGACGTCACCGAGGCCGTCTGGGACGAGGAGCGCCTGATCTGGACCGTCACGACCACCGAGGGCACCCGCTTCCTGACCCGATCACTGGTGGCTGCCTGGGGGCAGCTGAACGAACCCAATATTCCCGCCTTCGAGGGAGCCGACTCCTTCGCCGGGGAAGCCTTCCATTCCTCCATGTGGCGTCACGATCTGGACCTCACCGGAAAGCGTGTCGCCTCCATCGGCTCAGCAGCCACCGCGGTGCAGTACGTTCCCGAGGTGGCGAAGATCGCCTCGACGCTGACCGTGTTCCAGCGCTCGGCCAACTATATTCTTCCTCGGGACCAGATTGTCTTCACCGAGGAGGAGACCGCGCGTTTCCTCGCCGACCCGGACTCCTACCGTGAACTGCGCCGGAGCATCCACGAACTCCGCGAGGCAGGCTTCGAGCGGACCCGCACCCATACGGCGGCCAACGAGGAAGGTGTCGAACTCGCCCGTCAGCACCGGGAGGCTCAGGTCTCCGACCCGGACCTGCGGGCCAGACTCACCCCCGACTACGACTACGGCTGCAAGCGCATTCTGCGCAGTGACGACTTCTTCCCGGCGCTGACTCGGGACAACGTCGAGCTCGTCACCGAACGCATCGCCGGGATCACACCGACCGGCATCCGCACCGAAGGCGGTGAGGAGCACGACGTGGACGTGATCATCTACGCCACCGGCTTCAAGAGTCATGCCTTCCAGGGATCCACCCGGATCGTGGGACGCGGTGGCATCACCCTGGACGAGAGGTGGGGCAATGCGCCCGAGGCGTACCTGGGCATCGCCGTCGACAACTTCCCCAACCTCTTCATGGTCTACGGACCGAACACCAATCTCAACCACAACTCGGTGGTGTCGATGCTCGAACCTCAGCACCGCTATATCTCACAGGCGGTCAGCTATCTCACGGCCGACAGGACGAGGGCGCTCGAGGTGGACAGGGAGGTGCTGGAGCGCTTCACGGCCTATCTGCAGGAAGAGCTCGGCAAGTCCGCTTTCTCCTCCGACTGTTCCTCCTGGTACAAGAACGAGGAGGGCCGCGTGATCAACAACTGGTCGGGAACCGTCGAGGAGTACCGCGCGATGACCCATGACCTCCGGGTGGAGGACTACCTGCAGCTGACGACTCAGGGATCGCGGTGATCTCGCCGGATCCCTTCAGCGGCAGGCCTGTCGCCGACGACGCCGCGATCGTCCTCGACGAGTTTCGGGCAGCGGGAGGACGTCCGTTCCATCTCTACGACGTCGACGAGGTGCGGGAACGCTACGAGCAGGGCTGCGCCCGGAGCGGGCTCGGCGGCGACCGGCTCCATTCCGTCGCCGACCACACCATTGAAGAGTTCGGCGTGCGGGTCTATGAGCCGATGTCTTCCCGCGGTCCCACTCCGGTCGTCCTGTTCCTCCATGGCGGCGGGTGGGTCATGGGGAGCCTGGACACGCACGACGGGCTCTGCCGCAGGCTCGCTGTACTCGCCGGGCTCCCCGTGGTGGCAGTGGATTACCGGCTTGCCCCGGAGCATCCGTACCCGGCGGCGATCGATGACAGCCGAGCCGCACTGACGTGGCTGCTGGACGGACGGGACGTCCACGGCCTGGACGTGAGCGGTGTCGTGCTGACGGGGGACAGCGCCGGGGGCCAACTCGCGGCAGTGCTCGCCATCGAGAACGCAGACGCGGGCGAGCCGCTGCCGGTCATCGGCCAGGTTCTCATCTATCCGATCACCGACCTGACCTTTTCCACGGAGTCCTATCAACGGGTGACCGAGGGGTTCCCACTGGTTGCCGACACAATGGCCTGGTTCGCGGATCTGTATCTATTGGACGGGACGGATCGCACAGCTGCCCCGATCAGTCCCGCTCTCGCCTCGCTGCCCCATGGCCTCCCGCCGGCGTACGTCCTCACCGTCGACAACGATCCGCTCGCAGATGAAGGATCGCTCTTCGCGTCCGCGCTAGCCCGGGCCGGCACCGAGGTCGAATACCGGCACTTGTCCGGGTACGCTCACGGCCTGTTCACCTCGGCAGGGCGCATCCCTCGCGGGGAGCAGGAGGTGGCACGGGTGGCGGCCTTCATCCGGGATGTCGCTGCCTCGTCGCCGTGACCCATCCGGATGTCCAGCTCAGAAAGGTCCTCCATGTCCACCACGCCACCTGAGGCCGCAGCATCCGACGCCCCTGCCCCAGACACCGCTGCCCAGCGACCGCTGGACGGCGTTCTCGTCGCGGATTTCTCCCGCGTGCTGGCGGGTCCGCTGTGCACCATGACCCTGGCGGATCTCGGAGCGCGGGTCATCAAGGTCGAACGTCCCGGGACCGGGGACGACACGCGTAGCTGGGGGCCGCCCTGGTCCCCGACCGGCGCCACCTACTTCGAATCCGTGAACCGCAACAAGGAATCGGTCTGTCTGGATCTTTCCGATCCCCATGACCAAGCGCTCGCCCATGAACTGTGCCTGCGCGCGGACGTACTGGTGCAGAACTTCAAACCCGGCGGACTCGACGGCCTGGGCCTGGGGTACGCCGCGCTCGCGGCCGAGAACCCGAAGCTGATCTACGCATCGATCTCCGGGTTCGGGGCTGTCGGCGGCCGTGACATCCCCGGGTACGACTTCATCGTGCAGGCCCTCGGCGGGTTGATGAGCATCACCGGGGACGCCAACGGACCACCGTACAAGGCCGGCGTCGCGCTCGTCGACGTCCTGACGGCCAAGGACGCCACGATCTCCGTGCTGGCGGCGTTGCGGGCACGGGAACACTCCGGACGGGGTAGTCACGTCCAGGTGAACCTGCTCTCGAGCCTGCAGGGCGCCCTGGTCAATCAGGGCCAGGCATATCTCGGAGCAGGGGCCGAACCCACCCGGATGGGTAACGCCCACCCCTCGATCGTGCCGTACCAGCTGCTCGAGTGTGCCGACGGACCCCTTGCCGTCGCGTGCGGCAATGACGGGCAGTTCCTCCGTTTGGTCCACGAACTCGGGGCGGCGGACCTTGCGCAGGACGAGCGCTTCGCCACGAACAGCGCCAGGGTGGCGCACCGCGGAGAACTCGTGCCACTGCTGGAGGGACTGCTCGCGGCCGCACCGGGCCACCAGTGGCAGGACCGGCTGACCCGGGCCGGCGTGCCGGCAGGGCGGGTCGCCGGCGTTGACGAGGGTCTCGCCTATGCGCAGACCCTGGGACTGGAACCCTTGGTGGAGGTGCTGGACGCCTCCGGCGAGAGCGCTGGACGGCAGATCAGGCACCCTGCGGTATGGGATCCGCCCTTGGCCTCCCGCAGGGACGCTCCTCCCGCGCTGGGCGAGCACACTGAACAGGTGGTGGCGTGGTTGAGCACGTCGGGTGCTGGAGCGACACCCCAGGCATCATCGTCCGGAGTGCCGTAGAGCGAGCCAGAGGGGGGCGAACACATCCGGGTCGTCGAGATCCACTCCCAGCAGGGAGCGGGCAACACCGATTCGGTGGCGCAGGGAATTGCGGTGCACGCCGAGATCGCGCGACGCGTTCTCCCAGTGCCCACGGTGCCGCAGATACTCGGTGACGGTACCGATCAGATCCGAGCGAGGATAGTCGGCAAGGATCTTCACCCACGTTTGTGCCAGGGCCTCGTGACCGTGGTCGGCCGCGATCAGGCATCCGGCCTGCGCCCGGGGCAGGGCCCGCCGCACGGAGCTCAGCGCTCCCGCCAACTCGCCCAGAAGTACCGGTTCGCTCAGCACTCCCGCCGGACCGTCCGCGACGACGTCGTCAACCCGCGACAGTGAGGTGCTCCTCCGGGCTCTGGTCTCCTCCGCCGGGAGGATCAGAAAAAGCGCTCCCGCCTCCTCGTGACGCAGCACGGTCTCCACCTCTGTCGGGCTCACGGGCGGCAGCTCGCGATCACGTCGGAGCGACGGGACGGCCCGCACGAGCGCTAGGACATCGTCACCGGCCCGTAGCCGCAGTCCCAGCACCCGGACCTGCGCGGGCAGATCGTGCAGACCCACGTCCTCGGCGAGCATCCGAGCGGCTTCGGGCTGCCCGTGCAGCAGCAGCTTGGCGACCGCCGACCCCAGGACCGCCGTCGCGCCGGACACCGCTTCGCGCTGCTTCGCCCTCATCGCCAACAACGTGCACACCGTGACGATGACCTGGCGGTCCGCTGCCGTGAGTGTGCGTCCTGGCCCGATCGCCAGGAATCCGTGGATGCGGTTGTTCGAGGAGATCGGATACTCGACCACGGGCTGCCCGTGCAGTTCGAAGGTGGCCGCCGAGTGTGCCCCCGTGCGATTGAGTCGCAGGGTCTCGGCGCGCAGGAGCGGGATCGAGGCCTCGGCGCTCGACGGCCAGAACGTCTCCGGGGCTGGGTCGGACGGCAGATACGCCGCCCAACCCCCGAGTGCCTGTGCCAGCCCACGCACCACCGCCGAGGTGGCACCCGGGAGCATCGCCGCCCGCGCGAGCGCGGTCTGGGTACCCAGGCTGCCCATGAGATCGGCCTGCCCACTGCGCGCCGACAAGCTCCAGAACGCACGCGAGACGTCCTGGAACGGTACCCCGTCGGGAACGGTGAGGAGATCGATCCCGGCGTCTACGCAGGCGTCCACCAGATGGTCCGGGACCCGGGCGAGCCACGGTCCCAGACCGACCCCCAGGGCATGGACGCCCCGGGTCCGCAAGCGGGTCACATAGGCTCGTGTCGCAGTAACGGTGCCCGCGAGCGGCATGCCGGTGGTCAGCAACAGCTCCCCACCCTCCAGGTAGGGATTGGGATCCTCCAGCTCGGAGACGTGCACCCCACTGAGTTGACGGGATCCCATTTCCCGTCCCCCGACCAGCAGCAGTCGGGATCCTAAGGCGGCACTGAGTTCGAGGAGAGACACCATGGACAAATCATCCCCTACTAAGCACTCATGTGGATCAGTTGCTCAACGACGCCGACGTCGATCTTCCGTAGCGTGGCTTCCATGATCGAGCTCACCGAAACCGCAACCCCATCCGAGACGGTGCCGCAATCCCGTCACCTGGCCACTGCCGTCCCGGGTCCCCGGTCACAGGAACTGCACTCCGAGCGCATGGCCCAGGTCACCCACGGCTTCGGGGTCGTCCTGCCGGTGTTCGTGAACCGTGCTGCCGGTGGTATCGTCCAGGACGTCGACGGCAACCGGTTCATCGACTTCGCCTCCGGAATCGCCGTCACCAGTGTGGGCGCGTCGAACCGTCGGGTGGCCCAGCGGGTCGCCGCCCAACTGGAACGCTTCACGCACACCTGTTTTATGGTCACCGAGTACGAATCGTTCACCCGTGTGTGCCGCTGGCTCAACGAGCACACCCCCGGGAACTTCCCCAAGCGCACGGCACTGTTCTCTACCGGCGCCGAGGCCGTCGAGAACGCGGTCAAGATCGCCCGATCAGCCACGGGCAGGCCCAACGTCCTGGTGTTCGACGAGGCCTACCACGGGCGCAGCCTGCTGACCATGGCGATGACGGCGAAGGAGAATCCGTACCGGCTCAATTTCGGGCCGTTGCCGGGTGAGGTCATCCGTGGGGCCTCGGCGAATCCGCTGCGCCCCTCTGTCGATGGGCACTCCGGCGACGACGTCGCCGCCATCGCACTGGAATCGGTCGAAGCCACTCTCGCCCAGCACGGGCCGCAGACGTTCGCCGCCATGGTCATCGAGCCGATCCAGGGTGAGGGCGGGTTCATCGTCCCTGCGCCGGGCTTCCTGCAGGGATTGCGGCGGCTGGCCGACCTGCACGGGATCGTGCTGGTCATCGATGAGATCCAGACCGGGATGGGTCGCACCGGGACCCTCTATGCGAGCGAGCACGAGGGAATCGCGGGCGACATCACCATCTCCGCCAAGGCTCTGGCAGGGGGTCTGCCCCTGTCCGCGGTGACCGGGCGGGAGCATCTCATGAATGCCGTGCACGCGGGTGGTCTCGGAGGCACCTATGCCGGTAATCCGTTGGCCTGTGAGGCTGCCCTCGCCGTGTTCGAGGAGCTCGACGACGGCACCCTGCTGTCCAACGCCCGCGCGATCGAGACCACCGCGAGGGAGATCCTCGAACCGCTGGTGGGCGACACGTCCGTCGTCGCCCAGTTCCGCGGACGAGGCGCCATGCTGGCACTCGAGTTCGCCGATCCTGAGACGCTCGAGCCCCGTCCGGATCTGGCCCGGGCCATCTCTGCCGCCTGCCATGCCCAGGGCGTCCTGACCCTGATCTGCGGCACGTTCGGGAATGTCATCCGTCTGTTGCCGCCGCTGGTCATCACCGACGAGCTGCTGCGGGACGGACTCGGGGTGCTCCGCACGGCTATCCTTGAGGCATCCACCAGCGTTCCCGGTTGATCGCCGCACCCACCTATCGCGCGATGAAGACAAGGACCACCATGACTACGATTGCTGCGAGCCCCGCCCACCTCGACGAGGGCACTGCCGAGCCCGCCGACCTCATCGACTTCGACTCGCTCCTGACCGCCGAGGAGATCGCCCTGCGAGGCGAGGTCAGAGCGTTCGTTGATGCGCAGATCAGGCCCCACATCAGCGAATGGTACGAGAAGGCACACTTCCCGCTGGAGATCGTTCCCGAGATGGCCAAGCTCGGCCTGTTGGGCATGCACCTGTCCGGCTATGGCTGCCCAGGGCGTTCCGCGGTGGAGTACGGGCTCGCCGCAGCGGAGCTGGAGGCCGGTGACTCGGGTCTACGGACCTTCGTCTCGGTCCAGGGGTCGCTCGCGATGAGTGCGATCGCCAAGTGGGGTTCGGCGGAGCACAAGCAGCAATGGTTGCCTCAACTGGCGGCTGGTGAGGTGATCGGCTGTTTCGGGCTCACCGAGCCCACCGCAGGCTCGGACCCCTCCTCCATGAAGACCTTCGCGCGCCTCGACGGGGGCGACTGGGTGCTCAACGGCACCAAACGCTGGATCGGTCTGGCCACTGTCGCGCAGGTGGCCGTCATCTGGGCGATGACGGACAGTGGGGTCCGCGGCTTCGTGGTCCCCACCGACATCCCGGGTTTCCGCGCCACAGCGATCGAACCCAAACTGTCGATGCGCGCTTCGATCCAATGCGAGATCGAACTCACCGACGTCCGGCTACCCGCGGACGCCGTCCTGCCGGACGTCGTGGGGCTGCGCGGGCCGTTCTCCTGCCTCAACGAGGCCCGCTACGGAATCGTCTGGGGTGCCATGGGAGCCGCCCGTGACTCCTTCGAAGCAGCCCTGACCTACTCCAAGGACCGTCTGCAGTTCGACAGGCCCCTTGCTGGCTATCAGCTCACCCAGCTGAAGCTGGTCGACATGGCGATGGAGATCAACAAGGGCTTCCTCCTGGCACTTCACCTCGGTCGGCTCAAGGATGCCGGTCGCCTGCAGAACCACCACATCTCCGCAGGGAAGTTGAACAACTGCCGTGAGGCTATCGCCGTCGCCCGGGAGGCACGCACCATCCTCGGGGGCAACGGTGTCACGCTGGAATATTCGCCGCTGCGCCATGCCAACAACCTGGAGTCCGTGCGCACCTACGAGGGTACCGACGAGATCCACACCTTGATCCTCGGTCAGCGCCTGACCGGAGTGTCGGCCTTCCGCTGACGGGATCCGGACCTCACTCCACGACGTCGTAGCGGTGGCGCCGGGAGCTCCGGGTCCAGGCCCCAGGATCGGTGGCCCGCCGTGTCATTGCACCGTATCCAGAGGTGACCGGTACAGTGACGCGATGGGCTATACGTCATACCTCCGGGCATCGACCATGGCCCTGCGTCAGGTTGTGGGGCTGTGAGCGCGGGCCCGGACTCCCCGCCGGCGTCGCGAGGAGCTCGAACGGCCCTCTTCGCCCAGCTCTCCGGAGCAGGCCGCTCCGAGCAGGTCTCCCAGCGGCTCATCGACGCCATCCTGCTGGGTGTTCTGGCTCCCGGGGACCGGCTGCCGAGCGAGGCCGAACTCGCCCAGCGATTCGGCGTAGCACTGGTGACGGCGCGCGAAGCCCTGAGTTCCATGAGGGTCGCAGGCCTCGTTGAGACGCGCCGCGGCCGGGAGGGTGGCAGCTTCGTCCTGCCCACCACGAGGACTCCGCAGGATCTGCTGCGTGCCCGATTACGGGGGCTCGCCCAGGTTGACATCGAGGACAGTGTCGCCTACTTCGGCGTGCTCAGTGCCGGCTGCGCGGAGCGGGCGGCCGAGCTGGCGTCGCACGAGGAATCAACCCGCCTTCACCTGTGGCTGGCCGAGGCCGATTTCGCGACGCAGGCGGATGCTGCCAGGAACGCGGGTGGTTTCTACCTGGAGATCGCGGTCATCAGCCAGTCACCCCGCCTCGTCCGCGAGCAGATCCGGTTGCAGGCGGAGTTCGGCTCACTGTTGTGGCTCGGCGTGGCCGATGAATCGCTGCGCGGCAAGGTCTCCGGTCAGAATGCCAGGATCGCCGATGCCATCTCGGCCCGTGATCCGGAGCGGGCCAGATTGCTGGTGCGGAGCCAGATCGGAGAGCTCTCGGGGTGGCTCCTGGCAGCCAAGGAACAACTCGAGCAGGAGGAGCATGCCCATGAGCGGCGGGGATGAGGTAATGGAGTCCGAGGCTGACGCGAGGTGCTCCGCTACCATCGGTGCACTTTTCGATGCTCTGTTCGCCCTGCTGGACGAGTGGCGCACCGCTGTCGAGCAGGCTGGGGAGGGACGATCGACCGGCGACATCGACGCCCTGGTCTACGCCCTGGTCGAGCCGCACCTGACGGCCACGGATCCTCTGGTCATCGGTGCCGGCTATATCGCGGCACCGGAGGAGGACCCCGATGAGGCACTCCACTTCGCGTGGTGGCTGGGTCCGCTGCAGAACAATCCGCTGCTCGGCACCACCACGAGACCCAGCAGGCTCGACCTGGCGTCCCGCGAGTACACCGAGTACCTGAGGAACTACCGGTCCTTCGAGTGGTACAGCGTGTCCGCGACCACCAGGACCGGTCATATCACCGGGCCCTACGTGGATCACCTGTGCACCTGTGACTACATCCTGACGATCACGATCCCCGTCTCAGGGGACGCCGCAGTGAAGGGGGTCGTGGGGGTCGACGTCCTGGTGCGGCGCCTGGAACGTGAAGTGCTGCCCCTCCTGCGTGCTGCGGAGTCCGCGATCGCGCTCGTGAGCGCCGGCGGCCGCGTGATCCTCTCGGTCTCTCCCTCGCTCCGCGTCGGTTCCCTCGTAGGGGATGAGGCTGACGATACCGCCGAAGCCGGTGCGGCCTGGAACGCTCTGACCTGCGCCGGCACCGAATTGAAACTCCTGACCAGAAGAGGTTCCTGACCAAACATTCCAATCCAGATGATTAGCGTGTAGTCTCACCGGAACATTGTGAGCTGCATCACCGGCGAACCTGATGGCATCGCCCTGTTCATCATCTCTGGAAGGAAAACCCATGAGCGTACTCGCGTTGCGTACCTCCCTCGGCGGCGATATCCGTGGGTGATCCGCAGATCCCGGCGCAGCCCGGCAGACCCATCGACGACGGCGAGCACCTCGCCGTTCTGGGGTACCAGGACACCTTCACGCGATCGATGTCGCTGTGGTCCAACTTCGCCCTCGGCTTCACCTACCTCTCGCCCCTGGTGGGCGTCTACTCGCTGTTCGCGGTCGCCATGTCCACCGGCGGTCCGCCGTCCGTCTTCTGGATCCTGATCGTCGGCGCCGGACAGCTGCTGGT
This sequence comes from Arthrobacter sp., assembly GCA_029257465.1. Classification (GTDB taxonomy): domain Bacteria; phylum Actinomycetota; class Actinomycetes; order Actinomycetales; family Micrococcaceae; genus Arthrobacter_D. The sequence goes on from JARIBG010000134.1 coordinate 11,131, forward strand.
GGCGCTGGTCTTCGGCGAGGTGGTCTCGCAGTACCCGATCCACGGCGGGATCTACCCCTGGACCCGCCGGCTGTGGGGCCGGAGATATGCCTGGATGGCGGCCTGGATCTACATCTCGGCCATGATCGTCACGATCACGTCCGTGGCGCAGTACGGCAGCGGATTCCTGGGCAGCCTCGTCGGACTCGAAGTCACACCGGAAGCCACGCTCTGGCTGTCCGTTGTCCTGCTGGTCGTGGCTCTGGCACTGAACTTCGCCGGTACCGCAACCCTGAGCCGCGTGGCGCAGATCGGTCTCGCAGCAGAACTGGTCGGGGTGATCGCCGTCGGGCTCTATCTACTGCTCTTCCAGCGGAAGCAGGAGTTCAGCGTGTTCTTCGATTCCATGGGTGTCGAGGGGGAGGGGTCGTACACGGCGGCATTCATGGGCGCTGCCCTGGCCGGGTTGTTCCTGTTCTACGGCTTCGAGGCTTGCGGTGATGTCGCCGAGGAAGTGAGCGACGCAGCCCGGCGTATCCCACGCGCCATGATCATGACCATCCTCGTCGGCGGCGTCTCCGCGCTGTTCTCCTTCTGCGGGTACGTGATGGCTGCACCGAATCTGCAGGAGATCGTGAACGGGGAGGACGCGGATCCGATCCCCGCCATTCTCGATGCGTCACTCGGGTCGACGGGAGCGAAGATCTTCCTGATCATCGCGCTCACGGCCTTCCTGTCCTGCGTCCTGAGCCTTCAGGCCGCGGCGAGCCGGCTGATCTTCTCCTTTGCCCGGGACGGCATGATGCCCGGACACCGCTGGCTGTCCAAGGTGTCGGGGACCGCCAAGGTGCCCACGAACGCCCTGATCGTCGCCTGTAGTATCCCGCTGATCCTGTGCCTCATCATCTACCGGGGCTCGGAGGGATTGTTGACCGGCATCACCTCCTTCGCCGTCCTCGGCATCTATGTCGCCTTCCAGTCCGTGGTACTGGCAGCCCTGCGGCAGCGCATCAGGGGCTGGCGTCCTGCTGGCCCCTTCAGCCTCGGAGCCGTCGGGACCATCGTCAATGTCTGCGCGCTGGCGTACGGCGTGTTCGCGATGGTGCTGCTGGCCACACCCGGCAGTACCGGTGATGTCCTGGCCGACTGGACAGTGGTCATCGGGCTCGCCGTCGTCAGCGGAACCGGTCTGCTGTATCTGCTGATCGCTCGTCCGGATGCGAAGTCGACCGCACCCAGTGGCGACGCCCTGGAGGTTGCGGTGCTGCTGCGCGAACACCGGGGCGGTACCGCGCCCGGTAACCAGCGAACCCCGTTGAGGAAGTGACATCCATGGCACAGAAGACATCGCTCAAGCGCTCGCTGGGAATGTGGTCCATCGTGGCCCTGGGCCTCGGCTACATGACCCCCACCATCGTTTTCGACACGTTCGGAATCGTCACCCTGGAGACGGGCGGGCTCGTGCCACTGGCCTACCTCGTGGCCATGGTGGTCATGTTCTTCACGGCGCTGAGCTACGGCAAGATGGTGGGTGTCTTCCCGAGCGCCGGATCCGCCTACACCTATACACGCGAGACCATCCACCCGGGGTTGGGATTCATGGTCGGGTGGGCCGCGTTGCTCGACTACCTGCTGCTTCCCGTGGTGAATGCCCTGCTGATCAAGATCTACATGGAGGCACTGTTCCCGGACACGCCGGGCTGGATCTGGGTGGTGCTCTACGTCGCCTTGATCACCGGACTCAACGTGCGCAGCATGACGTCGACGTCGAGGGTTACCTCGCTGCTGGTGGTCTTCGAGATCGCGCTGATCATCGGGTTCATCGTCCTTGCGAGCCTCCGCCTGGGGGAGGGCATGGGGCAGGGTACGGTCTTCACCACAGGACCACTATTCAACGAGAACATCCAGGCCGCTGCGATTCTCACCGGAGCCACGGTCGTCTGCTTCTCCTTCATCGGCTTCGACGCCATCACCATGTACACCGAGGAGGCCAAGGACCAGAAGGCCATGCCCCGGGCCATCCTCCTGACGCTGGGGATCGGTGGCGGCATCTTCTTCCTCGCGTCCTGGTTCGCGCAATCCGTCTTCCCCACCGTGGATCAGTTCGAGGTCACGGACGACACCCTGCCGGAAATGGCCCTGTACGTCGGAGGGCAGGCCTTCCAGCTCCTGTTCCTGGCCGGCGCCTTCGCGGCCACGATCGCCTCCGGTCTCTCCTCCCACGCCAGTGTGTCTCGCCTGCTGTTCGTCATGGGACGCAATGGCTTACTCCGCCCGGCCAGGATGTTCGCATACGTCCACCCGAGATTCCGGACGCCGGTATTCACCGTGGTCCTCGTGGGTGTGGTCTCCCTGCTTGCCATCGCACCGACGCTGGAGCTGGTGGCGTCGGTGATCAACTTCGGCGCACTGATCGCCTTCACCTTCGTGAACCTGTCGGTGATCGCCTACTTCGTGGTCCGCAAGGGGCGCTACCGCACACCGAAGGACATCGTGAGCTATCTGGTACTCCCGCTCGTCGGTGCCGGTCTGACCGGGGTGCTCTGGAGTTTCCTCCAGCAGGATGCCCTGACCCTCGGTCTTACCTGGACCGCCATCGGAGTCGTGTACCTCGCCGTCCTGACCAAGGGATTCAAACGCAACGTCTCCGATTTCGCACTTGAAGAGGAGCCTGACGACGAGGACCTCCGCGGCGAGGATACCGCACCATCAGCTACCCGGACCGTCGCGCATGCGACGACCACCGATACCCAGGATGAAGGACGAACCGAATGATGATGAATGAGGGAACCATGACAAGCATCGACCGCGATGTGGTGATCGTCGGCGCCGGCGTCACGGGGTTGACCGCGGCCCGCGAGTTGAGAGCCGCGGGACTGACGGTCGCGGTGCTGGAGGCGCGGGAGCGCGTAGGGGGCAGGACGTGGACCGACAGCATCGACGGCGCACTGCTGGAGATCGGCGGTCAGTGGATCTCACCGGACCAGGTCGCCCTGAAAGCCATCCTCGCGGAACTGGGCCTGGAAACCTTCAGCCGCTACCGCGACGGGAAGTCCGTGTACGTCTCGCCCGGAGGGGAACGAGCCGAGTACACCGGTGACATGTTCCCGGTGCCGGAAGGCACAGCGCGTGAGATCCAACGGCTCATCGACCTGCTCGACGAGATGGCCGAGGACATCGGTGCCGCTCAGCCGTGGGCCCATCCACGCGCACGCGAACTGGACACCGTTTCTCTGCACCACTGGATGCGTCAGCAATCCTCCGACGAGGAAGCCTGCGCCACCATCGGCCACTTCCTCGCCGGGGGCATGCTGACCAAACCGGCCCATGCCTTCTCAGTACTGCAGGCCGTGCTCATGGCGGCCTCCGCCGGCTCCTTCTCCAATCTCGTGGACGAGGACCTGCTCCTGGACGAACGGGTGGCCGGCGGGATGCAGCGGCTCTCGGAGACGATTGCCGCGCACCTGGGGGACGACGTCGTGCTGGGCTCCCCGGTCCGATCGCTGCGCTGGAGCCAGGACGCGGACGCCTCCAGCGTCACCGTCGTGTCGGACCGGGTCACGGTCCGGGCCAGGTACGCCGTCATGGCCGTGCCCCCGAACCTCTACTCGCGGGTCTCCTTCGATCCTCCGCTGCCACGTCGGCAGCACCAGATGCACCAGCACCAGTCCCTGGGCCTGGTCATCAAGGTCCATGCTGTCTACCCGTCGCCGTTCTGGCGCGATGCAGGGCTTTCGGGCACCTGCTTCAGCCCCGGTCTGATGGTGCAGGAGATCTACGACAACACCAATCACCAGGATCCGCGCGGAACGCTGGTCGGCTTCGTCCCGGACGAGAAGGCTGATGCCATGTTCGCGCTCAGCCCGGAGGAGAGGCGGCGGGCGATCCTGGCCGACTTCGCCACGTCACTGGGCCCCCAAGCGCTCGACCCCGAGGTGTACTACGAATCGGACTGGGGGTCCGAGGAGTGGACACGGGGGGCCTACGCCTGCAGCTACGATCTCGGGGGACTGCACCGCTACGGCGCGGATCAGCTGACCCCCGTCGGTCCCATCTACTGGGCCTCCTCCGATCTCGCCGCGGAGGGTTATCAGCACGTCGACGGCGCTGTGCGCATGGGGCGTGGCACGGCGGCGAGAATCCTAACCCGCGACAGCGCACTCGAGCCGGTGCCTGTCGCGACCTGACCGGCCGGCTCGCTGCCGCTTCGTCCTGAATACCTACCCGTTCCACCTTTGAAGGAGATCCATGCTTACCTACCGTTCGACCAATCCCGCCACCGGCGAAGTTCTCGCCGAGTACCCGGGAGTCACCGACGCCCAGATCGAGGAGGCCATCACCGCGGCCCAGGGCACCTTCGACGAGTGGAAGGCCCGCCCCATCGAGGAGCGGGCAGCCATCGTGGCCAGGGCGGCGGAGTTGTTCACCGAGCGTATCGACGAGCTGGCCCTGATCATGACCGAGGAGATGGGCAAACCGCTCTCGGAGGCCCGCGGTGAGGTGGAGTTCTGCGCGGAGATCTTCGCCTACTTCGCCGAGCAGGGGCCTTCCCTGGCCGCGGATCAGCCCATCACCGCCTCGGCCTCGGGCAAGGCCGTTATCCAGAAGCGCCCCGTGGGGGTCCTGCTGGGCATCATGCCGTGGAACTTTCCCTACTATCAGGTGGCTCGTTTCGCGGCCCCCAACCTGGTGCTGGGTAACACGATCCTGCTCAAGCACGCCGTCAGCTGTCCGCGATCGGCCCTGGCGCTGGAGCAACTGCTGCTCGACGCCGGCGCCCCGCGCGGAGCGTACGTGAATGTCTTCGCCGACTACGACCAGGTCGCCGACATCATCGCCGATCCGCGCGTGCAGGGAGTCTCGCTGACCGGCTCCGAGCGGGCTGGAGCGAAGGTCGCCGAGATCGCGGGGCGCAATCTGAAGAAGGTCGTCCTCGAACTCGGTGGTGCCGATCCCTACATCGTGCTGGATTCCGCCGACGTGCAGGAGTCTGCCCGAGCGGCTTTCAGCACACGCATGGGCAACACGGGCCAGGCGTGCAATTCCAATAAGCGCATGATCGTCATGGACGACATCCACGACGAATTCCTGAACGAGCTGGTCGCGCAGGCGAAGGCGCTCGAACCGGGGGACCCGGCAGTCGAAGCGCCGGGCACCTTCGCTCCGCTCTCCTCCCGGGCAGCTGCCGAGGATCTGGCCGCTCAGATCGAGAAAGCCGTGGCTGCCGGTGCCACTCTGCACGCCGGCGGGACCGTCGTCGAAGGCGCAGGCGCCTACGTGGCTCCAGCGGTACTCACCGGGATCACGCCGGAGATGGACGCGCACTACCAGGAACTGTTCGGTCCGGTGGCCGTCGTCTACAAGGTGGGCAGCGATGCCGAGGCCCTCACCCTGGCCAACGACTCCCCGTACGGACTGGGTGGAGCGGTTTTCAGCACGGACACGGAGCGGGCGCGGCGTGTTGCGGAGGGGCTCGACGTCGGCATGGCCAATGTCAATGCCGCCGAGGCCGAGGGTGCCGAGATGCCCTTCGGTGGCGTGAAGCGGTCCGGCTACGGACGGGAGCTGGGACCACTCGGGATGGAGGAGTTCGTCAACAAGCGCCTGCTCTACGTCAACGACTGAGCCTGCTCGATCGGGGCGTTCAGCACTCGTGTGATCGGTTGATGCCGACGACCGACCGGTCCGGTGCCACCTGGATCGGTCGGTCGTCATTCCTCATCCGAGGTCAGTAATGGATTCCTCATGGAGCAGATTCTCCTGAAAAGTACTTGCTAAATCGGAAAGTTGTTGCGAGAGTAGAACCACGCAATCCATTCTCAGGAGGACACGATGAATACCATGACCCCGGGCTCGCCCGATGCCGCACAGGCCCAAGCCCTGCTCGATCAGGCCGGTCAGGTCGGAAGCAGCGTGCGGTCCGGCGCAAGCTGGCCCGCTATAAGTTTCCTGCTGGGCCTGGGCGCTCTTTCCTCGATGGGCATCCTCACCTTCACCTATGCGCGGCTCGTTGCCGATGCGTCCCCGACCCTGCCTGCAATTCTCATGGGGGTGTGGTTGCTGATCCTCTTCGGCACGGTGCTGTTCTTCACCCGAACCAGCAAGCGAGGCTTCGGACGTCGCTGGGGCATCTACATGGGACTCTGGGGCGCGCTCTGGATGGCCGGCATGCTGCTCTCCGGCTTCGCCTTTCCTGGGGAGCTCTGGTTCGCGGGCGTCGTGGCCGCGTCGCTGACGGTCTCGACGACGTCGTGCGCTTGGTATGAGGCAACTCGATGAACGCTCTGACGACCCCCGACCATCCGCGACGCCAGCTCGACGATGCCCTGGGTCATCCTGTGCGCTTCTCCCTCACGGCGGCTCTGGCGCAGGCGGAGGAGATCGATTTTGCAACCTTGCGTGACCATCTACAGGTGTCCGACTCCGTGCTCAGCAAGCAGGCCACCGCGCTCGAATCGGTGGGTTACGTCAAAATTCGAAAAGGCTATATCGGTAAGCGCCCCCGCACTTGGCTCAAACTCACGAAGGAGGGGGAGCGGGCGTGGCGGAATCACCTCATAGCCCTGCAGGAAATCGCATTCCCGTCGGGACTGCTCGGGCCCTGACGCGGCTTCATGGTCCTCGCCGCAGACTTCGACGACGTCGGTAGTGTGGTTCCGTGAGCGATCGCTACAGCAGCGGCATCCGGGTTGTCGCTCACTCTCCCGAGTGGGCCCGCCAGTTCCAGGTGGTCGCCGGAGAGCTTGCATCCATCCTGGCCGAGGTCCCGGTGGACGCGATCGAGCATGTCGGCTCGACGTCTGTCCCGGGGCTACCGGCGAAGCCGGTCCTCGACGTCGACGTCGTCGTGCAGCGCGAGGTCATGGCCAGCGCCATCAGGGCGCTCGAGCGTGGCGGATACATCCACGGTGGTGACCTCGGCCTGGCCGATCGCGAAGCCTTCACCGCACCGGATGAACGGCCCTCCCGGAACGTGTATCTGTGCGTCGCCGACACGCTGCATCTTCGCAATCATCTGGCCGTCCGCGACGTCCTGTGGGCGCGGTCCGATCTCCGGGACCGCTACGGAGCCGTCAAGCAGCACCTCGCACGAGAACCGGGTATGACCATCGGCCGCTACATCGCAGGTAAATCCGCGATGCTGCAGGACATTCTGGCCGCATCCACCCTGACCGAGGAAGAGAGGCGGCTGATCCTTGAGCTGAACGCGGAACAGTGACCGTGCACCTACGTCGCCTGCTGTGGAAAAGTCTCAGCTGTAGTGCGCGGTGATGATCCGGTTCTCACCGTCCAGCGTGATCTCGCCGCCGTAGGGCAGGATCCACTGCGGACGCGTATGACCGAAGGGAACGCCGACGCAGACCACCGCATCCGAATTGTACTGACCCAGCTGCGAAAGAACGACGTCCCGCTGCTGCTCCCTCAGGGAAGCGCGCTCGTCGTCCGACCGAGCATGTGACTCGAAGCTGCTGGTGGGCGGTCTGGCAAGGACGACCCCGTCCACAGCGCCGAGAATGCCAGCCTCTCCCAGCGAGCGGACCCAGCGCTTGACCGCGCTCGCCGGCGGAAGTTCCTCGCTCGTCTCCAGCAGCAGGATCGCGCCGTCGAGATCGCCGGCCGAGGGCATACGGTGGGCCATCGCCAGTTGGTCGATCACTTCGAGGCAGCCGCCCCAGGTGCGGCCCTTCACCTCTCGTCGCGGTCCGGCCCAGACCCATGGCTCGGTTTTCTCGCGGTCGCCGAACTCGGTCAGGGCTCTCGGGTCGAGCCAGTCCCGGCCGAAGTCCTCCGACTCCCCGGGATCGGTGATCTCGAGGTCCTCCCCTGTCAGGAGGGCAGCTCGAAGGGAGGCGCGGTGGACGTCGTCGAGGTGTGGTCCGGGGCCCAGATGCACCTGACTCGAGCCACCGTAGAAGCCCGGGATGCCGTTGGTCCACAGCCAGTTGAGCAGATTCGTGTTGTCGCTGTAGCCGAGGAAGATCTTCGGGTCGGCCCGCGCAAGCTCGGCGTCGAGGTGGGGGATCACGGTCACCTGGTCGTCGCCCCCGACCGTCGCGAGGATCGCCCGGATACTCGGGTCGGCGAAGGCGGCGTTGATATCCCTGGCGCGTTCCTCGGGACTCGCGCCGAGCTGGCGGGTGGTCGGGAACTCCACGGGGACCAGGCCGGTCGACGCCGAGAAACGGTCCATCGCCTGCTCATGGACAGCAGGGGCGAAGCCAGGGGCAGCGAACGACGGCGACAGGATCGCCACGCGGTCGCCCTCGGTGAGCTTCGACAGGGACCGCATCGGGGGAGCATTCGTCATGGCCTCATCCAAACACGGCCGCCATCGCAGCTCTTTCAGGCGCTCCGGGCTGTTCGGTCACAGAACGAGATCCTCCCAGACGAACGTCGTCGTCCGACCTGTTTCCCAGTCTCGCCGCAGGATCGCGTAGGCCACGGACGCGAGAGGTGTACCGCCCTCGACGGGCCAGCCCTCCCGGTAGTGGGCTTCCTTGACCCAGCCGCACTTGAGGAACGTTCGGCGCATCGCGATGTTGTCCTCCCGGGTCTGGCCTTCGAACCGGTCGACCTGCGGCATCGAGGTGAAGACGTGCCGTGTCGCGGCCTGCAGGATCTCCACGCCCAGCCCCTTCCCCCGGAATGTGCCGTCGAGTCGCAGATCGAAGACCGGGGTGGGGTCGCTGAGATCCTCGAGCCGGAAGAAGCCGATCCGGCCGAGTTCGTCATGATCGATCCAGAAGGACTGATTGTCCTCGTCCTGGTACGCGCCCTCGCTGATGGCGTTCTCGATGTCTTCTCGGGCGGGCTGGGGTTTCCCGTGGAAGGGGAAGTCGTTGCGGGTCATGAAGTCGATCAGTGGCTCGCGGTCATGCCAGACGGCGTCGAGGGTTGTGAAGCTGATGGGCATCGCTGAGTTCCTGTTCTCGGAGGAAGTCCCGGGCCTAATACTTCCCGGTCCGATGATCGGTGACCGACCGGGCAGCGCTGTTGGCAACGGCGGCAGCGCGAAGCAGAATCGCTACATGGGCGAGGAGCGCGGCGACGCCGACGACGGCGCCTGCTTCCCCGCCGACGAGAACCTGCGCGCTGATGGTCAGGAGAACTCCCGCGCCTGCGGCCAGCCACATCGTCTTCACTACCGGAAGTGCAGCCGTATGCCCGGCAATCCAGGCGGTGTCTGACGCTTTGGTGTAGCGCGTACGAATTCCGCCAGAGGCATTCCGGCCGATCAATCCCTCGGCCGCCTGCCGTGTGACGAAGACACCTATGGCAGGCAGACCGACGAGAGATGTGAGCATGAGGAGCAGGCCTGAGAGATTCACGCCTATGACGCTGTCGACGACGGGATAAGGACGGTGTGACCTGGGACTATGCTGGCCCCGAAACTCATCGAAAGAACTGCCATACGGCACCTGCCGCGTGCCCAGGGGCTGGAGACGAATTCGTCGGTCTCGGCTTAGCTTTGCCTACTTGGCAGATCAGCGACAACCGTTCGCGGCTCCCGGTGGAGCGGCCAGAAATAATTAGGTCCGCACTTCTCGCGGCCAGCATTCGAGTGCCAATACTGCTAGCTCCTCCTGTCTTTGCTCAATCGCTTTCACTGTCCAGTCGCTAGCACTCGCCGCCTCCGCGGTGAGATGAAGGTTTGAAGCTGCAATGATCGGCTTCTTCACAGACCATGATTTATTGCCGATCCGCGCATTCTTCCCTTTCTGAAGAAGTGCGTGATTTCCAATGCGATCAGTCATCAAGCGCCTGCTGTCGGCCGTGAAACTTGGCCAATCAGCTTCCTTCGCGTTCTTTGGCAGAATGTGCTCAAGGTTCACTGCTTCGACATCAGTA
>JARIBG010000008.1 GCA_029257465.1 Arthrobacter sp.
GGATCGCGGGCAGCAGCACTGGGCGGCTTCACCGCGATCCACGCGATGGCGAACAGCTCGCCCGTGGCCGACACCGCAGGCGTCGTCGAGCAGGTCCACAGCCTGGGCCTGGCCTCCGGCTGGGTAGACGTACGACCCGTAGGAGCCGTGACGGTCGGACTCGGGGGAGAGCGGCTCGCAGAACTCGGAGCCATGGCCGAATCGCGCGCGACCGTCCGCGTCTTCTCCGACGACGGCGTCTGCGTCCACGACCCGGTGTTGATGCGCCGCGCTCTGGAGTACGTCAAGGCGTTCGACGGCGTGATCGCCCAGCACGCCCAGGAACCCCGCCTCACCGAGGGCGCCCAGATGAACGAGGGCGACGTCTCCGCCGTCCTCGGCCTCACGGGCTGGCCCGCCGTCGCAGAGGAGAGCATCATCGCCCGCGACGTCCTGCTCGCCCAGCACGTGGGCTCTCGCCTGCACATCTGCCACGTGTCAACGGCCGGCTCGGTGGAGATCATCCGCTGGGCCAAGGCACGCGGCATCGACGTCACGGCCGAGGTCACCCCGCATCATCTGCTCCTCACCGACGAACTCGTCCGCAGCTACGACCCCGTGTACAAGGTGAATCCGCCGCTGCGCACCGCAGGGGACGTCCAGGCGCTGCGTGAGGCCCTCGCCGACGGGACCATCGACGTCGTCGGTACCGACCACGCCCCGCACCCGTCAGAGCACAAGGACTGCGAGTGGGCACAGGCGGCCATGGGCATGACGGGGCTGGAGACCGCCCTGTCCGTGGTGCAGCACGCCATGGTGGAGACGGGCCTGCTCGACTGGGAGGGCTTCGCGCGCGTCACCTCGGTGACGCCGGCGCGGATCGGGCGGCTCCACGACCAGGGCAGGGAGCTGGCCGTCGGCGAACCCGCCAATCTGATCCTCATCGATCCCGCCGCGCGCTGGACCGTCGACCCGACCGCGATGGCCACGAAGGGCCTCAACAGTCCGTTCCGCGGGCTCGAACTGCCCGGCAGCGTCCGAGCCACGTTCTACGCCGGCCACGCCACGGTCCTCGAGGGCGCGCTCGCGACGCCGCGGCAGAATGTCCCGGTAGAGGAGGTCCTCGCATGGAAGAAGTGAGGTGGGTCCTCCTGCCACTGGGCATCATCGTGGTGGTCGTCGCGCTCATGGCCCTCGGCTGGCGCAATCGCCTCCGCCGCCAGTCCGACGTCCCCGAGCCACCTGAGCTACCGGGTGACCTCGGACCTGTTCTGTACGAGGCGGACGGGCAGTACGTCGCGACGACGACGGCGGGGGACTGGCTCGACCGCATCGCCGTCCACGGGCTCGGCTTCCGCGGTAACGCCGTGGCATCCGTGCACTCGGACGGCGTCCTGCTGACCCGGACCGGCGCCGCTTCCGTCTTCGTTCCCCGCGCCGACCTCATCTCCGTGCAGCTGGCAAGCGGCATGACCGGCAAGTTCGTCGAGAAGGAAGGCCTGGTCATCATCACCTGGGATCTCGGCGGCAAGCCCGTGGACACCGGCTTCCGCACACGCCACGCCACCCACAAGGCCCAGCTCGTCGCGGCGATCGCCGCACTCGTGCCCGCCGGCTCGCCCGACGCAACGGGCCGGATCAGCGACCGGAATACGGGCCCGGTAACCGACCGGACCACTCGCCGAACCCCACCGAATCCCGACGACAGGAATCACCCGTGAGCACAGTTCCACCGAAAGTACCCGCGGTGCTCGTCCTCGAGGACGGGCGGATTTTCCGCGGCAGCTCCTACGGCGCCGAGGGCACGGCATTCGGTGAGGTCGTCTTCGCGACCGGCATGACCGGCTACCAGGAGACCATCACCGACCCCTCCTATGCCCGTCAGCTCGTGGTGCAGACCGCACCGCACATCGGCAACACGGGCGTGAACGCCGCCGATGCCGAGTCCCGGCGTATCTGGGTGGCCGGGTACATCGTCCGCGACGCCGCCCGCCGCCCGTCGAACTGGCGCTCCGAGCAGAGCCTCGACGAGGAGCTACGCACCCAGGGCGTCGTGGGTATCGAGGGCGTCGACACGCGCGCCATCACCCGGCACCTGCGCGAGCGCGGCGCCATGCGTGCTGGCATCTTCTCCGGCGCCGACTCGCTGCCCGACGACGGACGGTTGATCGAGCAGGTCCTCGAGCAGCCGTCCATGGCGGGCTCACGCCTCGCCGAGGAAGTCAGCATCGACCAGGCGTACGTCGTCGAACCCGCCGATCACGGTTGGCCCGGAGAGCCGGTGGCCACCGTCGCGGCGCTGGACCTGGGCATCAAGGCGATGACGCCCACGCACTTCGCCCAGCGCGGGGTGCGCTGCGTGGTCCTGCCCGCCACGGCGACGTTCGACGACGTCACTGCAGCCGCTCCGGACGGCGTCTTCATGTCCAACGGACCGGGCGACCCCGCCACCGCGGAGCCCCAGGTGGAGCTGCTGCGCCGCGTCCTCGACGAGCGGATCCCGTTCTTCGGCATTTGCTTCGGCAACCAGATCCTCGGGCGGGCGCTCGGCTTCGGCACCTACAAGCTCCCGTACGGCCACCGCGGCATCAACCAGCCCGTGCTGGACCGCCGCACCGGCAAGGTGGAGATCACCTCCCAGAACCACGGGTTCGCCGTCGACGCCCCGCTCGACGGCCCGGTGCAGGCGCCGGCCGGGTCCTACGGACGCGTCGAGGTCAGCCACGTGAGCCTGAACGACGACGTCGTCGAGGGCCTGGCCTGTCTCGACATCCCCGCCTTCTCCGTTCAGTACCACCCGGAGGCAGCGTCCGGTCCGCACGATTCGGCCTACCTCTTCGACCGCTTCATCGAGCTGATGCTGACCGAGAAAGAGCCTGAGAATCGGCCCAAAAACATCTCAGCGCAGGAAGAGAACTGATGCCCCGCAGAACCGACCTCACCAGTGTCATGGTCATCGGCTCCGGCCCGATCGTCATCGGGCAGGCCGCCGAGTTCGACTACTCGGGCACGCAGGCGCTGCGTGTACTGCGCGAGGAGGGCCTGCGGGTCATCCTCGTGAACTCCAATCCGGCCACCATCATGACCGATCCCGAGTTCGCCGACGCCACCTACGTGGAGCCGATCACCCCCGAGGTCGTCGCGAAGATCATCGAGAAGGAACGCCCCGACGCGCTCCTGCCCACCCTCGGCGGCCAGACGGCGCTCAACACGGCGATCGCTCTCGACAAGAACGGTGTGCTGGAGAAGTACGGCGTTGAACTGATCGGCGCCAACATCGCCGCGATCGAACTCGGTGAGGACCGCGAGAAGTTCAAGGGCGTGGTGACCCGCTGCGGCGCCGAATCGGCACGCTCGTCCATCATCCACTCGCTCGACGAGGCCCTCGCCGCGGCGGACGATCTCGGCTACCCCATGGTGGTGCGCCCCTCCTTCACCATGGGAGGCCTGGGCTCCGGCCTCGCCTACACCGAGCAGGATCTCCGCCGGATCGTGGGCCAGGGCCTGCAGTACAGCCCCACGAGCGAGGTGCTGCTCGAGGAGAGCATCCTCGGGTGGAAGGAGTACGAGCTCGAGATGATGCGGGACAAGAACGACAACGTCGTCGTGGTCTGCTCCATCGAGAATGTGGACCCGGTGGGCGTCCACACCGGAGACTCCATTACCGTCGCACCCGCCCTGACCCTCACCGATCGTGAGTACCAGCGGCTGCGCGACATCTCGATCGCCGTCATCCGTGAGGTCGGCGTCGACACCGGTGGCTGCAACATCCAGTTCGCCATCGAGCCCGACACCGGCCGCGTGGTGGTCATCGAGATGAATCCGCGGGTCTCACGGTCCTCGGCGCTGGCCTCGAAGGCCACGGGCTTCGCGATCGCGAAGATCGCCACGAAACTCTCGCTCGGTTACACGCTCGACGAGATCCCGAACGACATCACGCTGAAGACGCCGGCATCGTTCGAGCCGACCCTCGACTACGTGGTGGTCAAGGTGCCGCGGTTCGCGTTCGAGAAGTTTCCGGCCGCCGATCCCACCCTCACCACCACCATGAAGTCCGTGGGGGAGGCGATGGCGATGGGCCGCAACTTCACCGAGGCTCTCCAGAAGGCCCTTCGCTCGCTCGAGCAGCGTGACTCGCAACTGTCCTTCGCACCTGTACCGACCGAGGAGGTCGATGGGCTCGTCGAGGCCTCGAAGCGACCCACCACCGAGCGCCTCTCGCAGGTGCACCGCGCCCTGCTCGGCGGCGCGAGCCTCGAGCGCCTGTACGAGGCCACCGGGATCGACCCGTGGTTTCTCGACCAGCTGCAGCTGCTCAACGAGGTCGCAGAGCAGGTGCGCTCAGCCGAGAATCTCACCGAGGATGTCCTCCGCCTCGCCAAGCGCCACGGCTTCTCCGACGAGCAGATCGGGGCGCTCACCTCCACGCCCGACGCCGTCGTCCGCGGTGTGCGGCACGCCCTGGGGATCCGCCCGGTGTTCAAGACCGTGGACACGTGTGCCGCCGAGTTCGCGGCGTACACGCCGTACCACTACTCCTCCTACGACGAGGAGGACGAGGTGGCCCGCCACGACAAGCCCTCGATCATCATCCTCGGCTCAGGTCCCAACCGGATCGGGCAGGGCATCGAGTTCGACTACTCCTGTGTCCATGCGACCATGGCACTGCGCGAGGCCGGCCACGAGACGGTCATGGTCAACTGCAATCCCGAGACCGTGTCCACGGACTACGACATCTCCACGCGCCTGTACTTCGAGCCGCTGACACTCGAGGACGTCCTGGAGGTCATCGCGGCCGAGCAGCGCACCGGTGGGGTGCTCGGGGTCTTCGTGCAGCTCGGTGGGCAGACACCGCTGAAGCTCGCCCAGGAACTGGCCGATGCCGGGATCCCGATCCTCGGCACGTCGCCCGAGGCCATCGATCTCGCCGAGCACCGCGGCGCGTTCAGCCGCGTGCTCGACGCCGGCGGGCTCCTCGCCCCGAAGAACGGGACAGCGGTGTCCTTCGAGGACGCCAAGCGGATCGCCGACGAGATCGGCTACCCGGTCCTGGTACGGCCCTCCTACGTGCTGGGCGGACGAGGCATGGAGATCGTCTACGACGAGCCGAACCTGGCCCGCTACATCGCCAACGCCACCGAGATCACCGAGGCCCATCCGGTCCTGATCGACAGATTCCTCGAGGACGCCATCGAGATCGACGTGGACGCGCTCTACGACGGCACCGACATGTACCTCGGGGGCATCATGGAGCACATCGAGGAGGCAGGCATCCACTCGGGTGACTCCGCCTGCGTGCTGCCGCCCATCTCGCTCGGCGCCGACATCCAGCAGCGCGTCCGCATCGCCACCCTGGCGATCGCACAGGGCGTCGGGGTGCGCGGACTCGTCAACATCCAGTTCGCCCTCGCCTCCGACGTGCTCTACGTCCTGGAGGCGAATCCGCGGGCCTCCCGCACCGTCCCGTTCGTCTCGAAAGCCACCGGCGTCCAGCTCGCCAAGGGTGCGGCGCTCATCGGCACAGGGGTCACCATTGCGGAGCTCCGCGAGCGGGGTCTCCTGCCGGCAACGGGCGACGGCGGCACTCTGCCGCTGGACGCCCCGGTCTCCGTCAAGGAAGCGGTCCTGCCGTTCAACCGCTTCCGCACCAGCGAGGGCACCGTGGTCGATTCGCTCCTCGGGCCGGAGATGCGCTCCACGGGCGAGGTGATGGGCATCGACAAGTACTTCGACACGGCCTTCGCCAAGAGCCAGGCCGCAGCCAATGCTGCGCTGCCGGTGCAGGGCAAGATCTTCGTGTCGGTGGCCAACCGGGACAAGTGGGCCATCATCATGCCGGTCAAGCGACTCGTGGACCTGGGCTTCGAGATCGTCTCCACCGGCGGAACGGCCGACGTGCTCCGCCGCAACGGTATCCCCGCGACGACGGTGCGCAAGGTCGCCGAGGGAGTCAGTGCCGAGGGGGAGGGGACCATCGTGGACCTCATCACCGAGGGTGGGATCGACATGATCATCAACACGCCCTCCGGTGGGCAGGCGCGCGGTGACGGCTACGAGATCCGCGCCGCCGCCACGTCCTACGGGCTCCCGGTCATCACGACCATCCCCGAGGTGGGCGCTGCAGTGCAGGCGATCGAGGCCATGCGCTCCTACGAGTGGTCGGTCACGAGTCTCCAGGAGCACGCGGCGAATCTGCAGGCGGCAACCCTGAACGCTGCCACCCAGCATGCCGACGCGCGGCGCGCCGAGGCCGGGTCCGGCAATGGCTCCTGAGGCGACTGCTCCTGCGCCGAGGGCACCGTTCGGGCAGCGGCTCGCCGGGGCGCGCAGCGCCAAAGGTAGTCTGTGCATCGGCATAGACCCCCACCCTGCGTTGCTGTCAGCGTGGGGCCTGCAGGACACCCCGGCCGGCCTGGAGCGTTTCGCGCTCGCGGTGCTCGACGCCGTCGGGCCCGAGGCTGTCGCGCTCAAACCGCAGGTGGCCCTCTTCGAGCGGCACGGCGCGCGGGGTCTCGCCGTCCTCGAGACCCTGCTAGCGTGTGCCGCTGAGGCGGACGTCCTGACGATCGCCGACGCCAAGCGCGGGGACATCGGCTCCACCATGCAGGCCTATGCGGAGGCGTGGTTGGGAGAGGGCAGCCCCTTGGCCGCCGACGCGGTCACCCTCAATCCCTATCTCGGCTTCGAGTCCCTGCGCCCGGCGTTGGATCTCGCCACAGCCACGGGGCGCGGAGTGTTCGTCCTGGCACTGACGTCCAATCCGGAGGGCCGGTCGGTGCAGCATGCCGGTGGAGCGGAGTCCGTGGCGCGCTCCATCGCCCGGGCCGCCACCGGCGAGAACAGCGATGCGGGGCCGGGCCACGTCGGCCTCGTCATCGGGGCCACCGTCGGGGACGCCGCGGACCGTCTCGAACTGGATCTTCCTGCCCTGAACGGTCCCATCCTCGCCCCCGGAGTCGGGACGCAGGGTGCGGGTCGGTCGGAATTGACCGCGACCTTCGGCGACGCCCTGCCACTCGTCCTGCCGACCTCGAGCCGCGCCATCCTCGCTGCCGGGCCCGACGTCGTCCGGCTGCGCGCAGCGGCCAGACGGACCCGCGACGAGCTCGCCTGAGCCCGCATTGATTTTCCGGTCCTGGCCCCGGTAGGTTCGGGAGCACGGTGATGCCATCGTGATGCACCATCGTGACGCCCCACTGTGACGCCCCACTGTGACGCCCTACCGTGAGCCCCACCGACCGAGACCTGATCCATCCAGACAATGGGCGGTCGCCATCTTCATGGTGCCGCCCGGCCCAGGGAGGGCCAGTGAGCCTGAAGCCTTTGACGGACGCCGAACGGGCCTCGGCGCGCGAGAAGGCCGGCATGGCCCGTCTGGTCCGGGCGGACATCAAGGCGCGGCTGAAGACCGGTAGTCTCTCAGTGGCAGAGGTGATCGAGAACCCAGGCGGTGACGACGCCGTGGGGCGCCTGAAGGTCCTGGACCTACTGAAGGCATTGCCCCGCGTGGGCGACGTCCGCGCCGCGTTCATCATGACGGAGGTCGGGATCGCCGCCACGCGTCGCGTGCGTGGCCTCGGCGTCCATCAGCGCAAGGCCCTTGTCGAGTACCTGGAACAGCAGTCCGGCCCGTCCAACGAGTGAGGAAATACCTGTGTCACAGCCCCGGTTGACAGTTCTGGCAGGCCCGACGGCGGTCGGCAAAGGAACCGTCTCCACCTACATCCGGGACAACTACCCGGACGTCTGGCTCTCTGTCTCCGCCACCACCCGGCCGCCACGGCCCGGTGAGGCAGACGGTGTGCACTACTACTTCGTCTCGTCGGAGGAGTTCGATCAGCTGACCGAGGACGGCCAACTGCTGGAGTGGGCCGTGGTCCACGGGCGCAACCGCTACGGCACACTGAGGCGCACGGTGCAGGAGGCCATGGACGAGGGACGCCGGGTGCTCCTCGAGATCGATCTGCAGGGCGCCCGCCAGGTCAGGGAGACCATGCCTGAGGCCACGTTCGTGTTCCTGGCCCCGCCCAGCTGGGACGAAATGGTGCGTCGCCTCGTGGGTCGGGGCACGGAAACGCCCGAGGAGCAGCAGCAACGGCTGGAAACCGCTAAACTGGAGCTTGCCGCCGAGCCGGAATTCAACCACACCGTCGTCAACGACACCGTGGAGCATGCGGCAGACGAGCTCGTTTCATTGATGGGACTGCACCCGCTGCAACGCTGACAAGCCCTGCGCGCGCCGTTCCGCCCACCATTTGGAGAATCTGTGTCAACTCAGCCCGAAGGCATCATCAATCCGTCGATCGACTCACTGCTCGAGACCTCGGACTCGAAGTACGCCCTCGTGATCTTCGGCGCCAAGCGTGCCCGCCAGATCAACGCGTACTACTCGCAACTGCACGAGGGCCTCTTCGAGTACGTCGGTCCGCTGGTCGACACGAAGCTGAACGAGAAGCCGCTGTCCATCGCCCTGCGCGAGATCGACGAGGGCATGCTCGTGTCCTCGCCCATGGACTCGTCCGAGTAAGCACGCCCGCCGAAAGGGCAGCGTCGAAAGGGTAGAGAACCGGTGCGGATAGTACTTGGTGTCGGAGGAGGGATCGCAGCCTACAAGGCAGCATCCCTCCTCCGTCTTTTCACGGAAGCGGGGCATGACGTCACGGTCATCCCCACCGATGCTGCGACCCGCTTCGTCGGCACTGCGACGTGGGAGGCCCTCTCCGGCAATCCCGTGACCAACAGCGTCTGGGACGCCGTCGACAGGGTCAACCACGTGCGTCTCGGTCATGAGGCCGACCTGATCGTCGTCGCACCCGCCACCGCCGACGTCCTGGCCCGGGCGGCCGCCGGTCTCGCCGACGACCTGCTCACCGGCACGCTGCTCATGGCTCACAGTCCCGTGGTCATGGCTCCCGCCATGCACACCGAGATGTGGCAGCACGCCGCCACCCGGGCCAATGTCGAGACACTGCGCGGTCGCGGTATCACGATCGTCGAGCCCGCCTCCGGACGCCTGACGGGCGCTGACTCCGGCCCCGGCAGGCTGCCAGAGCCCTCGGACATCTTCGCCGCAGCCATGCGCACCGTCGGACGCAGTGACGCGAGCGGCTCTTTCCAGGGCAAGCACGTGACCATCTCGGTCGGTGGCACACGTGAGGCGCTCGATCCCGTGCGGTTCCTCGGCAACCGCTCCTCCGGCAAGCAGGGCATGGCCCTGGCCGAGGCCGCCCTCGCCCAGGGGGCTCACGTCTCGCTGGTCCTGGCACACGCCGAGGTTCCTGCGCCTCCCGGGTGCGACGTCGTCCGGGTCGAGTCCGCGCTGGAGCTCCGCGACGCCGTCCTGGCGCTGCTGCCGACCACCGACGTCCTCGTGATGGCCGCGGCTGTCGCGGACTATCGCCCGGCCGAGATCATGGACGCGAAGATCAAGAAGGGCGACGGCGAGGACCCCGTGATCACGCTCGTGCGGAACCCGGATGTCCTCCGCGAGGCTGTTCTGGCTCGGGCGGACAGGACCGAGCCGTTGGTGATCGCGGGCTTCGCAGCGGAAACCGGCGACGCCACAGCTGACCCGCTCTCCCACGCGCGGGCCAAGCTCGCCCGCAAGGGCTGCGACTTCCTGGTGCTCAACGTCGTCGGCTCGTCCCTGGTGTTCGGACAGGACACGAGCGAGATCACCATTCTCGATGCGCGGGGCAGCGAGTCCGCGCCGATCCGTGGCAGCAAGCGCATCCTCGCCGATGCGGTGATCGCCCATGCGGCAGAGCTGCTCGCCGACTGAGGAGTTGATCGACCGAGCTGCTGACCGGCCGGCATGTTCATGAAATGCGCTGTAGGGCTGCCGTGTTGATCGGTTGAGATCCTGTGAAGCGGCGCTGACCGACCGGCGTGTCTGACGGGGATGCTCTCCGGGGGCCGCACCTCGCCCGGTCGTCGTGTGCCCGGCCCGACTGGATAGACGTGTCCGGTCACATCCGGGCAGGACCGTCCCCCGGAGCCAGTAGAGTGGGCAGGTGAATTCACCCACTCCTGATTCCCCGCTGCGCCTGTTCACCTCGGAATCGGTGACCGAGGGGCATCCGGACAAGATCTGCGACCAGATCAGCGACGCCATTCTCGACGGTCTGCTCGCCCAGGACCCCGAATCCCGGGTTGCCGTCGAGACACTCGTGACCACCGGTCTGGTCCACGTCGCAGGGGAGGTGACCACCGAGGCCTATGTCGAGATCCCGGACGTCGTCCGCAAGACACTCCTGGGAATCGGTTACGACTCCTCGGCCAACGGTTTCGACGGCGCCCGCTGCGGTGTGTCGGTCTCGATCGGGCAGCAGAGCCCGGAGATCGCCTCCGGGGTCTTCACGTCGCTCGAGACACGCGAGGGAACCGGCTCCGACCCCTACGACGCCCAAGGGGCCGGCGACCAGGGCATCATGTTCGGCTACGCGAGCGACGAGACCTCCGTGCTCATGCCGACGCCCGTCTGGCTGGCCCACCGCCTCTCGGAGCGCCTGACCACGGTGCGCAAGGACGGGACCCTGCCGTATCTGCGGCCGGACGGCAAGACCCAGGTCACCATCGGGTACGACGGCGACCGACCGGTCTCCATCGACTCCGTGGTGATCTCTTCGCAGCACGCCGCCGAGGTCACCCTGGACGAACTCCGCTCCGCCCTCGTGGAGCACGTCATCACACCGGTACTGGGTGAGACCGAGCTCGACACCTCCGCAGTACGCCATATCCTCAACCCGGGTGGCCCCTTCGTGATCGGCGGTCCCGTGGGAGATGCCGGCCTCACCGGACGCAAGATCATCGTCGACACCTATGGCGGCATGGCCCGCCACGGCGGAGGGGCGTTCAGCGGCAAGGACCCGTCCAAGGTGGACCGCTCGGCGGCCTACGCCATGCGCTGGGTGGCCAAGAACGTCGTCGCCGCCGGTCTGGCACGACGCGCCGAGATCCAGATCGCCTACGCGATCGGCATGGCACAGCCCGTGGGCGTCTACGTCGAGACCTTCGGCACCGAGAATGTGGATCCCGTTGCCATCGGTGCGGCCATCCGTGAGATCTTCGACCTGAGGCCGCTGGGCATCATCAACGCACTCGACCTCAAGCGCCCCATCTATCAGCGCACGGCGGCGGACGGTCACTTCGGGCGCGAGGACGCCGACTTCACCTGGGAGCGGACCGACAGGGTCGACAAGCTCCGGAACCATTTCAACGCCTGACCCGAAACGAACGCCTGACCCGAAGAAGGAGGCGACCGGCGTCCGGGACACCGGCTGCCGACATCCGCATCATGACGCACACCACAGGGGACGCCGACGGTGGCGAAGGGCAGCTCACGCTGCTGCACGGCTTCGGCCCGGCAAAACTGCCGTCGACCCAGCCGGAGCGAGCCTCGTCCCTGCCGATCGCCCGGGTGCTGCTCGAGACCCAGCTTCCGCATCTCGACCGCCTGTTCGACTACAGCGTGCCCGCTGACATGGACGTCGATGCCCAGCCCGGTGTCAGGGTCCGCGTGCGTTTCGCAGGCCGTGACCAGCCGGGATTCCTCGCCGAGCGGGTCACGGAGGTGAGCACCTCGGCCACTCTGCTGCCCCTGGGCAAGATCGTGTCCCCGCTGCAGGTCCTGACCCCGCAGATCCTCGACCTCGCGACAGAGGTGGCCGAACGGAGTGTGGGTCTGGTGAGCGATGTCCTGCGTTCCGCCATCCCACCGCGCATGGCCCGTGTCGAGGCGGAGTTCGCGACGCCGGCGGCTACCCAGGGGACGACGTCGTCGGCGACGCAGGAGGCGATACCAGCACCGACCCAGGGTGTCACCGACGGCACCGGCGACCTGATCATCCCAGGGACGACGCCCGGAGGCTTCGGGCGGTACGGGGCAGGGCCCTCCTATCTGCAGCATCTGGACGCGGGCGAGTCGCCACGTGCTGTCCTGACGAGTCTCGGTGGTTACGGGAGTTCTGCCTGGACGGTGGAGATCGCCGATGCCGTTGCGGCGGCTGCTGCCTCCGGACGCGGGGCCGTCGTCGTCGTCCCCAATCAGCGCGATCTCACCCGCATGGAGGCAGCCCTCGTTGCCCGCCTCGGTGCCACTGCCGTGGCCAGGCTGACCGGGGAGGACGGAGCGACCCCCCGCTACCGCAACTTCCTGCGCATCCTGGAGGGCAGTGCAACGGTCGCGGTCGGAACACGCTCCGCAGCCTACGCACCCGTGCGGAATCTCGGTCTGGTGTGCCTGTGGGACGACGGCGACGACCAGCACGCGGAGCAGAGGGCGCCCTACCAGCATGCCCGCGAGGTACTGCTGCTGCGCGCCGAGCGCGAGGGTACGGCCCTGTTGCTGGCGTCCTTCGACCGGTCCACCCAGGCCCAGCGGCTCATCGATACCGGATGGGCGCACGCCATCGAAGCAGATCGCCGGGAGGTCCGTCGATCGACGCCGCGCGTGGTCCACGCCACCGATGCCTATCAGCTCGAACGCGATCCCCTCGCGGCCGGAGCGCGCATCCCGCACGCGGCGTGGGCGGCGGCTCAGGCGGGGTTGAAGAGCGGGCCGGTCCTGTTGCAGGTGGCGCGGACGGGCTTCTCCCCGGCGCTGGCATGCGAGCGGTGTCGGCATCCGGCGCGCTGCGCGGTCTGCGCCGGGCCACTCGGCCAGCCGGGGAGGAACGCTCCACCGACCTGCCGCTGGTGCGGGCGCCCCGACAATCACTGGTCCTGTGCTGAGTGCGGTTTCACCCGGATCCGTGCCACCGTGTCGGGTTCCACCCGGACCGCCGAGGAACTCGGCAGAGCATTTCCGGGTGTGCCGGTCATCTCCTCCGCGGGTGAGCACATCGTGGACGCGGTGGGGAACACTCCTGCCGTCGTCGTCGCCACACCGGGAGCTGAACCCGTTGCCCCGAATGGGTATGCCGCGGTGATCCTGCTCGACGGCAACGCACTGCTGAGCAGGGAGTCACTGCGGGCGGGGGAGGACGCACGGCGGCGCTGGTTCTCCGCTGCGATCCTGGCGCGCCCTGCGGCAGCTGGTGGCACGGTGGTCATCACGGGCGACGACGACGTTGCGGTCGGACACCTCGTGCGCTGGGATCCCGCCGGTGCTGCGTCGCGGGAACTTGCCGAACGACAGGAACTCGGTCTACCCCCGGCCGTCAGATATGCGGCGCTCACCGGGACGCGCGAGGGAATCCTGCACTTCCTCGGGGGCGTCGAGCTCGACGGTGCCGCACGTGTAGTCGGTCCCTCGGTCATCCCCTCCGATATCAGGGGTCAGGCGCAGGCTGCAGCGCGCGCGATGGCGGTATCGGCCGGCTCCTCCGGACGTCCGGCCCGTTTGGGTGCGGTGCCGACCGAGGCGCTGGCAGGTCAGGGCAGTCACCGTGCCCTGATCTTCTTCTCCTATCGGGCAGCAGCGGGTATCACGCGGCAGCTCCGCGCTCGACGTTCGGCGCTGTCCGCCAAGCGGACGGGCGAGCCGGTCCACATCCGCCTCGACGGCCTCGATGTGCTGTAGACGTGAGACATACGCGTTGCGTTGGTCGTCGGTTGACGGGCTCGATGTGCTGTAGGCCCAGGGTGCAGGCGTTGCGGTGGTTGTCGGTCGGCAGCGCGCGTGGTGTCGGGTGCAACTTTCGCTTTCATTTTCGGTGGCGGTGTCAGCCGGGTATCGATCAGAGGTACTGGCTGAGGCATCTTAGGCATGTGGGGCATCGACGCCGGCAGCGTACGGCAGTGCGGCGTCACGCGTGATCGTGAGGTGGCCGGCATCATGTGATCCGGTCGGGTAGCTGGGGTTGGACGCGCCAGTATCTGTTGCGTCTGGCGATTGTCCCGTGGCGACGGAAATGAGCAGGTGGAGAGAACCAGGGGATTCCGTTGTGAGCCGTCACGTCCCAGTGGCCCTGGTGGATGACGTGGTGATGATGGGTGCAGAGGAGGACCCCGTTGTCGATGCTGGTGACACCACCGCGGGACCAGGGAGTGATGTGGTGAGCTTCGCACCAACTGGCAGGGATGGTGCAGTCTGGGAAGGCGCAGCCCTTGTCGCGGGCGACCAGTGCTCTGCGA